>CAJCIC010000020.1 GCA_903970185.1 Gammaproteobacteria bacterium | reverse complement strand
GAAGCTGACGCTGTCGCCAACTCGGAAGTCAGAGCGGCTTTTTTGTTTAGCCTGTCGCGGCGGCGGCTCTTCTTGATCGATCACGGGAGTAAGTTCTTCTGTCGCGCCTTCCAGGTCAAGTGCGGCGTACGGTACGCCCGTATAGCGTCGGTTTTCTGCAGGTACTTTTATCGAGAGATCGACGTCGTGCATCGCGACGATCTGGCCGCTGAGGTGGTTTCCATCGATGGCGTTAAAGAAGCGAACCGTCATGCCGAGATGGACTCGGGTACGAATCGCAAGAGTCCGACGGGGTTCACTGCGCAAGGACTGGATCGCGTATTCCAGCCGATACAGGTCGAGCGTCTGCGCCTCCGGCAAGGCCTCAACCAGCTTCGCCAGTTGCTCGATGCTCATCATCGGATGTTGACGCCGTTCAGCCGCAGTTCAACCGCTAAGCAGCTAGGCTTTCGTTCAGCACCAGTCGTTCGGCAACGTTCCACGGCAACAGCTCGGTGATGCGGTTGATCGGATGGTCTGCGATATGCGTCAGCACCTCTCGCAGATACCGGTAAGGCTCGATGCCATTGAGCAATGCGGAGCCGATCAGGCTATAAATGTTCGCTGCACTCTCTCCACCGCCATCGGAACCAGCGAACAGGTAGTTGCGGCGTCCCAGCACGACCGGCCGAATCGAGCGCTCTGCGCTATTGTTATCGATCTCGATGCGCCCGTCATCTTTGAAACGCGTCAGTGCCGTCCAGCGCACTAGCGTGTAGTGAATTGCCTTCGCCAGCTCAGAGCGTGCCGAGACCAGGCCCAGCGTCGCGGTCAGCCACCCGTGCAGTTCGTCGAGGACTGACGCGCTTTGCTGTACTCGAACCTGGCGGCGTTCTTCGGGGCTGCGGCCGCGGATCTCGCGCTCGATGGCATACAGCAGCCCAATGCGCCGTAGGGCCTCTGCCGCGATCGGCGACCGGTCGGCAACGTGAACATCGTAGAACTTGCGTCGTGCATGGGCCCAGCATGCTGCCTCGACCACCGCTCCACTTTGGTAGAGCGGCGCGAACCCAGCGTAGGCATCGGCTTGCAAGATGCCACGGAAGTCTCGTAAATGCGTCTGCGGTCGAATCCCTTTGCGGTCCGGCGAGTAGCGATACCAGACCGCCGGCGGATCATGGCTCCCACTCGGTCGATCGTCCCGGACGTAGGTCCATATCCGGCCAGTCTTGGTCTTCCCTCGTCCAGGATCAAGCACCGGTACTGGCGTGTCGTCGCCATGGATTTTTTCGGCGGCAAGGACGTAACGACCTAACGCATCAGCCAAAGGCGCGAGCAGTCGCGCCGTTTCCTTGACCCAGTCGGCCAGCATCGACCGATCAAGCTGGATCCCCGCGCGACGATAGATGTTCTCCTGACGATAGAGCGGGCAGTGGTCTGCATATTTTGCGACGATCACTTGCGCCAGCAGTCCGGGACCGGCCATGCCACGCTCGATCGGGCGCGAAGGTGCGGCGCTCTGAATCACGCGCGAGCAAGCCACACATGCGAGCTTGGGGCGCACATGACGGATGACCTTGAAGTAGCTCGGCACCATCTCCAGCATTTCTGAGACGTCTTCGCCAAACGTGCGTAACTTGCCACCACAGTCCGGGCAGTCGCACACGCTCGGCGTGTGCGTCACCGTCTCGCGCGGCAGATGCTCTGGAAACGAGCGAGGTACACGGCGCGTGCCTTTGACGCTGTGCAAATTAGGTTTACTTGTTGAATCGGCCACAGGTGCCGTGGGCACGCCGGGAGCTGGCTCAGGTGGCGCAGCCAGTTGGCCGATCAAGTCATCGAGACGCAGCTGCATTTGTGCCAGCGTGTTGTCGCTGCGCTCTGATGACCGACCGTATTGCCAGCGCTTCATGCGCGCGATCTCTGCCATCAGTTTGACGATCATTTCGTCGCGGATGCCGACCCAACGCTTGAGCGTTTCGATGTCGTTTGGCAGCGCGTTGCTAGGCGTCGTCACGCTTTTATTCTAGGAGACGATGCGCGAGATTTCCATGTCTTTTTAGCGCGACGAGAGCAATGTTTTATGCTGCCTTCTCGGGCTGCCAAGTGCGTTCAGGTCGACGCCAATCAATGCCTTCCAACAACATCGAGAGCTGCGCGGTCGTCAGCGCAACCGAGCCGTCATTTGCTTGAGGCCATACGAATCGTCCACGCTCGAGTCGCTTGACGAACAGGCACAGACCATCGCCGTCCCACCACAGCAGCTTGACCAGATGACCACGCTTGCCGCGGAACGCAAACAGTTGCCCCGAGAAGGGATTCTCCTTCAACGTCTCTTGAACTAACGCGGCCAACCCATCGAGACCCTTGCGCATGTCCGTGACACCTGCCGCGATCCAGATCCGAGTCCCAGTGCGCAGTGCCAGCATCAGCGCAGCATCTCCAACACGACGCGCAAGGTTGTTGGATCTGCAGGACCATTGATGTGGACCTGCCCGCCACGGAGTTCAACGGTCATCTGACCTTCGCTCGCCGACGCTGCTTCTTCCGGATGGGCCGCATTCCCCGAGTCATCAATCCGCACCGGTACCAGCGCCGATTTAGAATCGGCTAGACTGCCTTGCTGGTTTTGGCGGATCCATTTGAACACCTGGTTGGCATTCAAGTCGTGCTCGCGGGCAATGCGTGCCACCGACGCGCCAGGCGCCAGAGCCAATTCGACGATCGACTGCCTCCAGGCCCGCGTGTAGCTTCTTCGTTTGCGCTTTGGGGCTGCCGCAGTGTCCATCGACGATCGTGTCCGCTTAAATTAGGCGGACACCTGATTCTGACCGCTGGACACGTATCCTGAACAAAAACTACGAAGGCCGGTAGACGGCCTTCAAATGACGCTTACTCTTCTCCACCACTCGATTATGATTTTGAGCAATCCAAGAGTCGGCACCAGATGAGCGGCTTCGGTGCCCAGTCGCTACGAATATCGCTCAATGAACTTAACGGCGATGAGCATCGGGTAACGGCTATCGACCCATAGCTGCCGGCAGCCAAACATATAAGCAGACGTTCGTAGCAGGTCCAGCGCCTGAGACCACACGCTACGCGCAAACCCCCTCTTCTACAATGAAACGACGGCAATTCCTTAAATCATTGGCCCAAAATCGAAGACCAGTCGAACTGTTCGTGCACACTCACAGGTCGGGCACCGTCACATTTTCGTATTCCCAAGTCGTAACCACGGACGTGGACATCGGGGTATCTATCGTTATCTCTTCTCTAAGTGGCAGACCACTTGCCTTCGATATCCAGACGACGAAGTTGCTAAACGGGATTTCGGTACCAATTGGTTGCATCGAATATAAGAACGCATCTTGCCCCGCGACTACTTCGCTCCGAATTAGCTGACATTTATTCTTAGACTCGGCTATCTCCTCATTTGACGAAAGCCGAAAATCAAGTGCCTGGCGTGACCATCTACCTCCGGTCTTGATGTAGTGCGAACCAGCGACAAACACGGCCTCTTCGCTGGAACGCGTAGCCCCAACTGTCCAGTCCGAGAACGAATGATTAGGAACTGCGTCAACCCGTTGCAGAGACCCAAGCACTGCTTCGCACTGCGACGATGCCGCGGCAAAGATTGGGGCAGATAACATGAGAAAAACGGCACAAAGTTGGAGCGAGCGCAACCCAACTCGCCGCGGCTTGGTTCTACTCGATTGCGGAAGGGAATCCATTCCTGGAGATCCTATTCAAGCTCGATAGTCTGCTTTCAACTCGCGCTTCCCACCGGCTGCTTTTGGCCGAGCTGCGTCACTGAATAAATCGCATGCCACACCATTTTGCGGCATCCCTGTCAAATGTAAGAGTATGCTCACAACCGGCTTCAGACCCCGTACATTCGATGACGCAGTCCGCGAAATCCGCTTTGCCTTCTCGAAACTTCCGCAACGCTTTCCAAACGGTATCAGCCCGGTCGATCACTAGTTCTTTTGCGCGAAACATCGCCTCCAAGATTTCGCATAGATCCTCCCTCGTACTTCCGTAGCAGCTCGTCATAACCCAAACGAGCTCAATTAACGCCACGATTCCTACGAATCCCGGAGCCTGAGGCGTCAATGTCTCAATCAATCGTGTTGCATTGGGAGACTGCCTGGGGTCGTCTTGAGCGACATACCGTACAAGGACGTTAGTGTCCAAACCAATCATTTCGCCTTGGCTCCTTGTGCCGAGATCGCCCGATTCATTTCTTCGACGCTCACCGGTTTGGCGGGCTTACGCAGCATTCCCTTCAAAATCGTGACAGATCCCGTTGCGGCAACCAATTCGAATCTACCTGGCTCAATCTGAATAAACTCGACGCGATCGCCCGCTTCCACGCCTAGCGCGCTGCGTACTGCGGCGGGCACAGTGATCTGACCTTTCGTGGTCATGGTGGCCGTCGACATAATCACCTCCGAAATGGCAGCTCTGCAATTCCTTACTATATAGTAAGGAATAAGTAGGCACAAGGCAATCCCAGCGCATTTTGCGAAAACCGGATTCGTCTTTATGGCCTGCGCGTAGACTGATCGAGAAAATCCTGACCACAACTTCAGGGCTTGTGGTGCTGCCGTCGCGCATTCGACAATGTCACGCTACGGAGACAGTCGGCAAGTCCGAATGCGCATTTGCGTACCAGACGCGTGCTGCATCACGAAACACCTCCCCGCCCTTCTTGACGGTAACTTTGGCGGTAACTGGCCCTAACTCGTTGATTCAACGAGAAGTGCGGTTGTCCTCTAACTTTGCCGGCGTAGGATCTGATCGTTCGAGATGACGATTTAGCTAGCAGTAGTCTTTTTCCGTAAAACGTCAACGTCCGCTTTGAGGCAAGATCTGGCTCGTTCCGCCGCTGGCCGAGAGCGCCGCTTCAGCCATTCTGCATGACTCGTCGACCTGAGTCGACCCCACCCGGACGTTGGCCGATCTGGAAGGCGGACCTTCTGGGATTTGTCGAATACTGATCCCATGTCGATATCGTCAAATGCATCATGAATAAGGTTATCGCTACCTTCACCTCGGTGCTCGTCGCGTCCTCGATCGCAGTCTATGGATTGAACCATGGCTGGTTCGAACGACAAACTGCGAACGTGTCGAACGGTCAGCGCGTGGCTTCGAAGGCGCGGGTTATCTTTCAGCCCGGCCTTGCCTATCCAGCGGCAAATTCTACCGAGGCATATGATTTGTTCGCGCCAGTGGATTACAGGTCCAAGCCGTATCCCATCCTGATCTGGCTGCATGGTGGCGGCTGGTCGATCGGAGACAAATCGGATTGGCTCTCTCGTGTCGTGAGTCATCAAGCCGCGGCGCTTGGCTTTGTTGTGTTCAATATCAACTACCGCTTGAACACAAAGGAGCATCCCGCGCCATTTCCAGCTGCGTCGAACGATGCAAGGGCATTCACCAGGTATCTGATGGAGCACTTGTCCCTTGCGAATGCCACCTCCACTACCGCTATCAGTATCGGAGGTCATTCCGCCGGCGGACAACTGGCGCTGTTTGAAGCGACCGACCCGAACTCCAAGATTCAATATCGATGCGTAATCGACATGGCCGGCGTCACGGATCTGACGGCAGAGGACTTGCCTGAAGTCCTGATTCCGTACGTCAAGGCGCTCGCCCCGACCCCGAGCGACCAGTTCCAGGCCTCGCCGGTCACGCGAGTCGATCACTGGCACGCGGACCGCGCCCTGTTTCTTCATGCCCGCGACGATGCTGCCGTTCCAATGCGACAATCGACAGCAATGGCATCGCTGTTGTCTGCGCTTCCCAAACCGCCGAAAGTCTCGACGCGCTATATTGAACAGGGTGGACACGATCTTTCCCCCATGATCATAGAAGACGCGCTTGCCGATTTTTTGCCCGAGAACTGCCAATGACACCATCGATGTGAGTTAATCCGCAATCCAGTCTGGTCCGTCAAGAAGCTAAGAGACTTCATGTCGTGATCGCATCACGTGGCGAAATCCCGCTATTCGAGGAAGGCAAACTGATCGGCGCGATGGGCTGCTAAGGCGGGGCCGGATCTCAAGACGAAGGGGTTGCCAAGGCCGGTGCGGGTTCGGTCACATAGTGTTTTTGGAGGGGTTTGGAGATGAGCAATTGATCGAACAGGACATTGAGATCCAGACGAGCGACGGCATGATGAACACGTTCGTCACCCGACCTGAGGAAGGCGGCGCCCACCCGGTCGTTTTCTTCTACATGGATGCGCCTGGCAAGCGCGAAGAGTTGCATGACATGGCCCGTCGCATTGCCGCGGTCGGGTATTTCGTGGTCCTGCCGAATCTTTACTATCGCGAAACGCGGGAATTCAGGCTGGTGCGCGATGATGCCGGAATGGCGCGGATGTTTGAATTGATGCACAAGCTGTCGATTGACATGGTGATGCGGGATACCGAGGCCATGTTCGACTACATCTCGCACCAGCCCGATGCCGACAGCAGCCGCATTGGCGCCGTGGGTTATTGCATGAGCGGCCCATTCGTGCTGATGGCCGCCGCCCGCTTTCCGGACCGTTTCAAATCCGTGGCCTCGATTTATGGTGCCAATCTCGTCACCGACAGGGAAGACTCGCCGCACCTGCATGTCGCGGCCATCAAGGCCGATGTCTACCTGGCGTGCGCCGAAATCGACAAGTGGGCGCCTCCTGAAGCGGTTGCGACGATTGAAGAGAAGCTCAAGTCCGCGGGCACGCGATACCGGCTCGAATGGTATCCGGGAGCTCATCACGGCTTCGCATTTCCCAAGCGGGAGGGCATTTACGACCGCCCTTCTGCCGAGCGCCATTGGGAAAGGCTTTTCGCCCAGTTTCGCGCCCATCTTGGCTAGTTGACGGCGCGAAAGCGCTTGGCCCTGCGTGCATTGCGGCCTAAACTTGGCGGCTTCTGGCCATCGTGACTTGTTCTTGATGAATCTTGAAATCCATTTCAACGATCTCTTTCCTACGCGCATCTGGCAAGCCGATGTCAGCCAACTCGCGCCGCATTTTCCGGCGTGGATTGCACAGATCAACGCGATGCGTGCGGCGGCGCCGGTCGCTGCGGGACGCTCGAATCGGGGAGGATGGAACAGCACGGACAAGACGATATTGCACCAGCCGTCGTTCGCGGCGCTGCGCGAAGTCGTCGATGTCACCTGCAAGTCGGCATTTGAGCAGATGGGTATCGCCAATCAGGCGTTTACGCTCGAGTCCTGGGTCAACATGCACGACCGCGGCGGCTTCAACTTCGAGCACATGCACGATGGTGCTTTGATCAGTGGCGCTTTTTACCTGCAGGTGCCAAAAGGTGCGGGCAGCCTCGTTTTGCGCGATCCTCGTCCGCGCAGCGCCGGCGCTTTTCTGAAAGCGGGCGCTGCCAACGCGATTAACGACTTGCACATTGAGCCCCAGGCCGGTCTTCTGGTCGTCTTCCCCTATTGGCTCGAGCATCACGTCGAGCCCCACGAAAGCGACGTCCCTCGAATTGCCATCTCGTTTAATGCGCTAAAGCTCGACGCTTCGCGATAGCCGGACAAAGGCGACGCGGGCGTTGCGTCTACGCCGCCTCTTTCGGCCGGGCGCCGATGTACTCGGAGCGGGGCCTGATCAGCCTTCCAGTTGCTTCCTGTTCGCAGATGTGCGCGACCCAACCGGCAACCCTGGACGCCGCAAAGACGGGCGTGAACGCCCCGCGCGGAATCTTCAGTCGATCAAGCAGCAGGGCGGTGTAGAACTCGGTGTTGACGTCAAGGCGCCTTTGCGCTTTGTGCGCACCTAAGGCCGCGAGCGCTGCCCGCTCGATCTCTTCGGCAAGTGCAAGGCGGGTTGTCTGACCGAGTGTTGTCAGCGCCGTCTTGAGAACGTCGGCACGCGGATCGCGCACACGATAGATGCGGTGGCCAAATCCCATCAGGCGTCGTCCCGAAGCCAGTTCGGTCGCGATCCATGCCGGCGCGTTGCCGGAGGCTGCGATCGCGTCCATCATGTCAAGCACCGGGCCTGGCGCGCCGCCGTGCAGCGGCCCCATGAGTGCACAAAAGGCGGCCGTGATCGATGACTGCATGCTCGCCCGCGTCGAGGCGACGACACGCGCGGCAAATGTCGATGCATTGAGGCCATGATCGATCGCAGTGACGAGGTAGGTGTCAAAGGCCTTCGCTTCCGCTGGCTCAGGCGCCTCTCCGCGCAACATGCGAAGCAGATCGAAGCCGTGCGATGCCGTTTCGTCGGGGGCCACAAGCGGAAGCCCTCGGCTATGGCGGCTGGCAAGCGCTGCTGCCACGCCGACCGCAGCAACGCTGGCCAGAGGCGCTGCGATGGCATCGATGGCTGGCTCGGCGCTGATCAGATAGCGCACCAGTTCAGCCTCAACGAGCTTCGGCGCATTTTTCAACAATTGCCGTTGCCGTTTGAACGCCATGCTGCGTTCCCTGCCCAGCGCCAAGACAAGGCCGTCGCGCTCGGCATAGCGGGTCTTAACGATACCTGACCAAAGCACGAGGAGGGTCTCCTCGTAGCTGTAGCGTGCAGCGAGTTCCTCGAGATCGTGGCCACGGATGATCAAGCGTCCGGCTTCGCCATCGACGTCGCTCAAGACGGTACGGGCCGCAATGCAGTTGTCGAGTTCGATGTCCATCACAGCCTCTTGCTCAAGGATCGGGATCGACAGGCTAGAACTACATTGATTCAAATGCAATATTGATTCAATATATCAATGTAAAGTCCTGATCCGGAGTGCTTGTGGCCGCAGCCAAGTTCGTTGATGCGCCGACCGCAGCGGCCGACCTTGGCGTCAAGCGCGAGACACTTTATGCCTACGTCAGCCGCGGCCTTGTCAGAACCGCGCCTTCGCCGGGTCTCGCCCGTGAGCGTCTTTACGCCGTCTCCGATATCGCGTCGCTGGTCAGGAAACGCCAGCTGCGCAGGCCGTCCCGTGCGGTTGCCGAGGCGCTTAATTTCGGCTTGCCCGTGCTTGAGACGCGCGTCTCAAGCATTGCAAACGGCGTGCTTCGTTATCGCGGCGTCGACGCCATCGATCTCGCCCGGTCGATGCAGTTTGAAGACGTCGCCAAGCTGTTATGGGATCTTGACGCCAAGGCCGATGCGCCGCGGTTTCGCTTTCTGGCGTCCGACCCAAACGAGTGGGACGAGCGTGCGCGACAGGTTCGCGGGCTCGATGCAACCGAGCGCGCCCTCTATTTGTTGCCGCTCTTCCTGCGCTCTGATGACAGCGGCTTGCGCCGCGGCAGTGCCGCCGAAGTTGCCGCCAATCTCGTCGGCGCCATCGCCAAAGCGGCGGCAGGGTGCAATGCCTTTGCCGGCGAGCCGCTGCATCTCGCGCTTTCGCGACACTGGCGAAAGCCGGCAGCAGCCGATGCGATTCGCTGTGCCCTGGTGGTCTCGGCCGACCACGAACTTAACGCTTCGACCTTTGCTGTGCGCGTGGTTGCCTCTACAGGGGCCAGTCTGACGGCGTCATTGCTGGCGGGCGTTGCCGCGCTTAGCGGGCCGCGCCACGGCGGCATGACGCTTCGCGTCGAGCGCCTTCTTGCGGAGATCGATTCGCCAAGGAAAGCGCGTGGTGTCGTTGGCCAGCGTCTAAGAAGCGGTGAGAACATCGCCGGTTTTCATCATCCGCTTTATCCCGAAGGCGATCCGCGGGCGCGTTCGCTTCTGTCCTATTGCAAAAACGATGAGCAGGTTCTGGCCTTGTGCAAGGCCGTCGATGCCATGGCGGGCCTGCAGCCGTCGCTTGATGTCGGACTGGTCGCCATCGAGCGCGAGTTTCGCCTTCCGAGGGGGACTGCGCTCTCTCTTTTTGCGATCGGACGCTCGGTTGGCTGGATTGCGCACGCCATCGAGCAGCGCGAATCTGCCCAATTGATTCGGCCGCGGGCAAGATTTGCCGGATGACGTTTGCTTGCAGCCTGTTTCAGTTGCCGCGACCGAAGGTCTTGGCCAGCTCGCGTGCCGCAGACATTAGAAGCAGCGTATCGACGCCGACCGCAACGAAAAGACAGCCAGCGTCGAGATACTCCTTCGCCAAGGCACGATTGGCGGTGAGAATGCCTGGGGCTTTATTGGCCTGCCGCACGACCCTGATGCCTTCGAGGATGGTGTCCTTGACCTTCTGATGCTCGAGCTGCCCGGGATATCCCATCGAGGCGGAAAGATCGGCGGGCCCGAAAAATACGCCGTCGACACCGTCGGTTGTTGCGATCGCCTCAAGCTCCGCGAGCCCGGCTACGGTTTCAACCTGTACCAAAAGGCACACCTGGGCATTGGCCGAATGGATCCAGTTAGTCACCTGACCCCAGCGCGTTGCGCGTGTGGCACCGGCAACGCCACGAAAGCCGTCTGGCGGATAGCGCGTGGCCCTGACCAGATGGCGTGCCTGCTCGGCACTTTCGACCATGGGAACCAGAAGTGTTTGCACGCCGATATCGAGATACTGTTTGATCAGGCCCGCATCGCCTTGCACGAGGCGCGCAACAGGATGGACCGGATAGGGTGCCACCGCCTGCAGTTGGGCAAGCGTCGATGTCAGCGTGTTGGTGGCGTGTTCGCCATCGATTAGCAGCCAGTCGAAGCCACAGCCGGCGATGGCCTCGGTGCTCAGAGGGTTGGCCCAGGCGAGCCATAAGCCGATCTGCGGTTTCTTCTCCGAGAGCTGCTGCTTGAACGTGTTGATCGGAAGTTCCATGGCGACTTTTTTTGGCTTGGATTCGGCAAAGACGCTGCCACGGTATGATAGTCCGATGGTGCGGCGGTGAAACCTGGACCGTCAATTTTCAGCCCTAGGGGCTGGTCGGAGCTCACGTGAAAAAAGCCTACTGGATTTCCTGTTACCGCGCGGTCCATGATCCTGCCGCGCTTGCGGCCTACGCCAAGCTCGCAGGGCCAGCCATCGAAGGGGGTGGCGGGCGCTTTCTGGTCCGCGGCATGCCAACGCGTGTGTTTGAAAGTGGAGTTGCCGATCGCACCGTCGTGATCGAGTTCGATTCGGTCGAGAAGGCGCTGGCAACGCACGCAAGCCCGGCCTATCAGGAGGCGCTCGTCGCGCTTGGCAACGGCGTCGAGCGTGATCTGCGCATTGTCGAGGCCGCCGCCTGATTTCAGCGCTAGGGTGAAACCGCGACACCTTCGAGCTGGTGCAAGGCGAGCAAGCGCTGGATCTCGCCTGTTTTTTTCATATCGGCAATGAACTGGTCGAGAAAGGCTGCACCCGCGTCGTTGCCAAGCCGTGTCGCCATGGCCTGATCGATGCGCATGAAAGATCCCGGCAGAATGCGCAATCCGGGCGTGCCCGCAGCATCACGCAGCAACTGCTGCTTCACGCCGGCGGCAACTTCAAGGTGTCGAGCAAGAAACAACGGCGTCACCTCCGGGGAAGTATTGGCGCGCACCAGCTCGGCATGCTTGATGGTCCGTGAGAGGAACAGATCGTAGGCGCTGCCGGCACCGACCGCGATGCGAACGCCGTCGCGATCGACCTCATCATTTGACTTCAGGGGTGATGCATCGGGGACGAGATAGGCGCCTTCGATCGCAACGTAGGGGCTCGTTTGCAGCATTTCTTTCGCGCGCAGCGGATCGAGGGCAACGAAGGCGATGTCCCATTGGTTGTCGCGCGCGGCCTTGACGACACTGCCCGCGCTCTCGAAAGGAACGAAGCGCAGCCGTACGCCAAGGCGCGCGGCGATAAGGCGCGCCAGATCGATCGACACGCCGCTTGGCTCGGCGGTTTTCGCATCCTTGGCGGCCAGCACCGGGTTGCCGAAATTGATCGCGGCACGCAGGGTTCCGTCAGGCGCAAGCTGGCTTAAGACCTCATCTGAAGGTTTTGGCACGGTGTTGCATCCGAAGAGCACGCTGGCAGACAGAAAGCTCAGGGCGAGACATCTGACAATGTGCAAGGCGTTCATGGTCGAGGCACACGCTACCACGTTCGCCGGTCAGGGTCACGAAGGCGCGTGCCCTCGCTGTCGGCGATAATCGCGGCAGCGGGGGATGGCCTTCTCATGATCTAGGAGCGCAGCATGGAATACGTCAGACTGGGTCACACCGGCTTGCAGGTTTCGCGGCTTTGCCTTGGCTGCATGAGCTATGGCGTGCCGCAGCGGGGCACCCACCCCTGGACACTCGACGAAGAGGCGAGTCGACCCTTTATCGCCCATGCCATCGAGCTTGGCATCAATTTTTTCGACACTGCCAATATTTACTCCGATGGCACGAGCGAGGAGATTGTCGGACGGGCGCTTGCCGACATGGCGCCGCGCGATGAAGTCGTGATCGCAACCAAGGTACACGGTCGCTGGAAGGAGCGGCCCAATGCGGGCGGGCTGTCGCGCAAGGCGATCATGACGGCCATCGACGCGAGTCTTAGGCGGCTTGGCTGTGATTACGTCGACCTCTACCAGATCCACCGCTTTGACTATGGCACGCCGATCGAGGAAACCATGGAAGCGCTGCACGACATTGTCAAGGCCGGAAAGGCGCGTTATATCGGCGCATCCTCGATGTACGCCTGGCAATTCTGCAAGGCGCTCGATATCGCAGATCAGCGCGGATGGACGCGCTTCGTCTCGATGCAGCCGTTCTATAACCTCGCCTATCGCGAGGAAGAGCGCGAAATGTTCGGGCTTTGCAAGGCCGAAGGCATTGGCGTGATTCCCTGGAGTCCCCTTGGACGCGGGCTTTTGACCCGCCCCTGGCAGGACGAGCCGGCGACAACTCGCGCAGGCAGCGACGCATTTGGCAAAGCGCTTTATGCGCGCACGCGCGACGCAGACCGCCTCGTCGTCAACGCGCTTGAGAAAATTGCCAAGCTGCGTGGCGTGCCGATGGCCCAGGTTGCACTGGCATGGGTGCTCGCCAATCCGGTGATCACCTCGCCCATCATTGGCGCGACGAAAAGGCACCATCTGGAGGACGCCGTTGCGGCGCTCTCGTTGCAGCTATCTGCAGACGAGAAAAAGGCGCTTGAGGCGCCCTATGTGCCGCATCCGGTTCTGGGCTTCTCGTAGGAGCGCTGCGAGGCCGAGCGCCACCTAGCCTGAGCGGCGGCGGCCAGGGTTTTGCATTTGTGGCGGTGGCGGGCCCGCGGGGCCGTTATTGAAGTCGCGGGCAAACTCCAGCAGCAGGAATTCCTCCAGTCCGGGGGTGTCCTGGGAGCGCGCGCTCAAGGTTACGACTTTGCCAAGGCGCTGCGAGTCGAACTTGAAGTCACCCTGTTCGTACTGGCGAATGACATCGATCATGCTGTCGACGACGGCGATGTCAATGCTCGCCTTGTCGCCCTGGCGGACTTCGATCTGGCGCGCGGCGTCCTGGTGGAAGTCCTTGTTCCAGCCGTTAAAGATGTATTCGGCATCGTGCAGGCCAAGGTGCGTGATCTCGAACATGCCACCGGAATGGCTTGACTTGCCAGCGCCGCTGGTCGCCTTGATGTTGGCAAGCGCGATGCGTTTGGCGCGGTCGGCGTCGCTCTCGCCTGTACCCCCCGTGGCCTCGAGCAGGCGCTCCTGAGCCTCCTCGCTTTGGCGTTGCTCACGCCTGGAATTGATGTGCGACAACATGTCCTCTTGCGGCGGATTGGCCGAGGGCGCTGGAGGCGGGGGCAGCGGCGGCAGTTCCGGCGCGACAGTCGCGCTGCGTGACGACGGCGTAGGCACGCTCAAAAGCCGCCGCGGACGTTCGATTGGCGGCGTTATCGGACGCTCGACAGGCTCGGCAGGCGTTGGCTGGCGTTCAGGCTGAGCCGGCTGGCGTTGTTCGGGTGCCGCAAGCGATACCGTCAAAGGCTCGTTGGCACCTTCGGAAATGTCCATCTTGGGCATCACCGAGCGCATCAGCCAAAGCACCAGGGCGTGCACCAAAAGCGACAAGACAAGCGCGATTGCGACCTTGATGCGACGCTTTTTTTGGCTGAAAAACGAGACATCCATCTCCTTGTGGCGAATGGCGATGCCAAAGGCGAGAAATTTCTCGTTGTTTTTCCAGATGAGGTGCGCCCGCATACTTTCAGACGGCTGGTCGGCCTTTTGACGAATCCGAGATTCTGCGGCAAATCCGCGCCGGATTCCTTGTCACGGCCAAAATGCCGCTTTTCGTGACAAGAAAATCGCATAAATGGCGCGTTTACACCGCGCATTGACGAAAATCGGGTCCTCTGCGCGCGCGCTACACTTCCGTTTTCGGGCGTCCCTCTTAAGCGAAAAACAATCCGAATGACGGCCGCGTGGCGCGATCAGATTTCAAATACCGCCGCACTTGTGTTCGACGGAGCGCGCGCAGCGGTGTTTCTGCCCGCGCGCAACGTGCGCGAGCCGGCATCGCCCGCTGTCGCCGCCTATCTGGTATTGCTCGATGTTGCCGCCTTGATCGCGCTCGGACGGGCAGCCGAATCGGCCCCGGTCGTCTTCGATCCCGGCGGCTTCCAGGGCATTTTGGTTCAGGTCGGGGTGCTTGCGTTCGCAGCCGCGGTCCTCTCGGCGCTGGCCCAGCGCGATCGTCGCCTGCTGCCGGTTTTTTGCCTGGCGCTGTCAGCCTCCTTGGTCATTGACGTCGTCTGGAACGGCCTTTGGTTATGGTCTGCAACCGGGCCCTGGGTCGACGCCCACTTGCCGCAGTCGTTCGCACTTTGGGACGTCTCCCAGGGATGGCTGGGTCTTGTCCTCGCCATCGCCCTGGTTCGCCCGCAAAATACTGCGCTAACGCGTGCCTTGATCTTTGTAACTGCGCTCGTGGTCGTCGCAGGTCCACTGCTTTTCATTGATCGCGGCGCCGGATTCTGGAGCGAGCCGCCCCAAGCCAGCAACGATGGGCCACCAGGCGTCGTCGTGTCAGAGGAGCTTCTTTATGGCGAGAATGCGCGCCTTGACGCAGCGCTCGAGGCCGTCCTCGAACGGACTCCGGGTCGCATCAACGTCTACTTCGTCGGCTTTGCAGGCAATGGCGCCCAGGCCGTATTCATGAAGGAAATCATTTTTGTCAAAGACCTGTTCGAGAAGCGCTTTGGCGCCTTGGGCCACAGCGTTGCACTCATCAATAACGTCGCTACCGCAGCGAGTATTCCGCTTGCGACGGTGACTTCGCTTCACGACACCTTGATCGAAGTCGGAAAGCGCATGAGCAACGAGGACATTCTGGTCTTGTATGTGACCTCGCATGGCTCGGCTGAAACCGGCGTGAATGTCTCGCTTGACCCTTTTCGGTTCGAAGACCTTGATCCTGCCACGTTGCGCGAGATGCTCGATGAGGCCCACATTCGCCAGCGCGTTGTCATCGTCTCGGCCTGCTATTCGGGCATTTTTGTCGATGCGCTAAAGGGGCCGGAGACGCTTGTCATCACTGCCGCTGACGGCTCGCACACGTCTTTTGGCTGCAGCAACGAAGCGGACTTCACCTATTTCGGCCGGGCCTATTTTGCCGAAGGTCTGGCCAGGACGAGTTCGCTGCCAGATGCCTTTGCGATTGCAGCGCCTCTGATTGCCAAGCGCGAGGACGCCGAAGGCTTCGTCCATTCCAATCCGCAGATGGCGCTGGGTGCCATGATCGAGAAGAGCCTTGAGAAGCTCGAGGTGCAACTCAAGGCGCGCCAGCACTGAGCGCGCGCGCCAGGAGTTCGACGCTGTGATACGCCCTGCGCCCGGTCAGCTCATTGATCTGGTGGCGGCAACTCGTGCCATCGGCAACGATCGTCGCATCCGGATCGCTTCTGATGGTGGGTGCAAGCGAGAGTTCTGCCATGGCAATCGAGATCGGGTAATGCTCGCTCTCCATGCCGAAGCTGCCTGCCATGCCACAGCACGAGGATTCGATGGGTCGTGCCGCAAGGTTGGGGATCGCTGCGATGCTTGCGAGCACGGCATCGAACGCATCGAACGCCTTCTGGTGGCAGTGGCCATGCACGAGCACATGCGCGCCAGGTTGCGCTGCCTCGAGCTTCTCGCCAAGGCGCGCGAGGCGGTTGTCCTTGGCCAGATACTCGCCAATAAGCAGCGCCTGGCTGGCGAGAACAGCGGCCGCATCGCCAAGTCCGAGAATCTGCCATTCGTCGCGCATCGTCAATAGACACGAAGGCTCGAGCCCGACGATGGTAGCGCCGGCACGGGCAAGCGGCGCGAGCACGTCAAGCGAGCGCGTGGCCTCGCTGCGCGCTCGTGTGATATCGCCGGCGGCAAGAAAGGTTCTGCCGCAACAAAGCGGCCGCTCGCCGGGGAGCCCTGCAATGACGGTGCGCTCGCCGAGCGCGTCAAGCACGCGCGTTGCTGCAGCGATGATGTGCGGCTCGAAATGATTGTTAAAGGTGTCGGCAAAGAGCACGACGCTTGCTGCCTCGCCGATCGGCCCGGGTCGTCGCTTCGTATACGTCCTGTGAAATTCTGGCAGCGCGCGCTTTGCCGAAAATCCGAAAGCGCGGCGTGCCCACGGCAGGGCGCGGGCCGTACCGTTGGCAAGACTCGCGCCAAGCGCAGATGCGCAAACGATGGGTGCATAGCGCGGCAGCCAGCCGATCAGCCGATCGCGCATGGACATGCCGTGGTGCCGGACGCGGGCGGCGCGCGCTTCAATCTTGATGCGTGCCATGTCCACGCCGGTTGGGCACTCGCGGCGGCATCCCTTGCACGACACGCAAAGGTCGAGCGCCTGGGCCACGCTGTCGTCGGCAAGGCCGGCGCTGCCGAGCTGCGATGACAGGGCGAGCCGCAAGGTATTGGCACGGCCGCGCGTGACGTGGGTCTCGTCGCGGGTGGCACGAAAGCTCGGGCACATCGTGCCGGCGTCGAACTTGCGGCAGTGACCATTGTTGTTGCACATCTCGACGGCCATCGCAAGGCCACCTGTGGGGTCGCCCGCGCTGCCCTTGGCGCCCTCAAGGCCGGTGGTGGCATCGCGGGTGACGTTGTAGGCCGACCAGTCAAGCGCGGTCACAAGCGGGATGACACGATAGCTTTTGGGGAACCTGAACTGTGCCTCGGCGTCCATCAACGGCGCATCGAGAAACTTGTCAGGCGCAAAGCGCTTGTCGGGATCGAACAGATGCTTGATGTCGCGAAAGGCAGCGGTCAGGGCCGGCCCGAACTGCCAGCTGATCCATTCGCCCCGGCAAATGCCGTCGCCGTGCTCACCGGAATACGCCCCCTTGAATTTGCGCACCAGCGCCGAGGCTTCGTTGGCGATGCTGCGCATCTTCGCTGCGCCGTCGCGCCGCATGTCGAGGATCGGTCTGACGTGCAGCGTGCCGACGCTTGCGTGGGCATACCATGTGCCCTGGGTGCCATGCTTCAGAAAGACATCGCTCAAGCGCGCCGTGTACTCGGCAAGATGCTCAAGCGGCACGGCGCAGTCCTCGATGAAAGAGACCGGTTTGCCGTCGCCTTTCATGCTCATCATGATGTTAAGCCCGGCCTTGCGCACGTCCCAGAGGGCCTTTTGCTCCCGCTCCCGGTCGAGCTTCGCCACCCGTCGCGAGCCAAGGCGCGTTGCCACCAGCTCGTCGAGCTCGCCCAGTCGCTTCGCCAAGGGCGCCTGTTCCTCGCCGCTGAATTCAACCAGGAGCAATGCGCCTGGCTCGCCGATCAATGCGCCCGAGATGACCGGCCTGAAGGCAGGATTTGCGAGCGCCAGATCAATCATGGTGCGATCGACGAGTTCGACTGCGCTTGGGCCTAGCGCGACGATCGCAGGAGTGGCCTCCATGGCTTCAAAAAGCGACGAGAAATTGACCACAGCCAGAACGCGTGCACGCGGCAAGGGTGCAAGTTTCAGGTGTAGCCGCCTCGAAATTGCCAGCGTTCCTTCGGATCCCACGAGAAGATGGGCGAAATTGACCTTCTCGTCTGCCCGATACGGGCGCGGGCTCTGGCAATCGGCGAGATCGACGTTATAGCCGCCAACGCGCCGCAGCAGCTTCGGAACATGGGCCCTGATGTCGTCGCGGTGGCGTGCCATGAGATCAAGCAGCGCACCCTCAAGCGGGCTTGAGCCGCGCTCGGAGCTGATGCCAAGCCCGAATGACCAAGCCTCGCCATTGGCAAGCACGGCATCGATGGCTTCGACGTTGTGCACCATGTTGCCGTAACAAAGCGAGCGCGAACCGCACGAGTTATTGCCGGCCATGCCGCCAAGGGTCGCCTGTGCACTGGTCGAGACGTCGACCGGATACCAAAGGCCATGCGGCTTCAGATAGGCGTTGAGTGCGTCAAGGGTGAGCCCGGGCTCGACGACGACGCGCATGGCGGCGGCATCGAAATCGAGCACGGCGCGCAGATGGTGACTGACATCGACGATGAGCGCATTGGCAACCGTCTGGCCGCATTGGCTGCTGCCGGCTCCGCGCGCGAGAACCGGAGCATGCTGCTCGCGTGCGACTTCAAGGACGGCGAGAAGATCCTCATCGTCAAGCGGCTCGACAACACCGATTGGCGTGATCTGGTAAATCGAGGCGTCGGTCGCATAGCGTCCGCGCGTGGCGTCATCAAACCGCACAGCGCCGCGCACGGCCTTGCGCAAGGCGCGCTCAAGGGGCGTGCCGTGCGCGCCCATCAGCGCGTTGCGCCAGCCGCCGCAAAGGGCTCGGCTGCGCGCATCCGTAGCGCAAGCACGGCACCTAACGCCATCAGAATCATGCTGCCGATGAATGGCAGGTCCCAATTTCCGGTCAGGTCGATCAAATAACCGGCAACGACCGGAGAGATGATGGCAGCGAGCGCCGAACCGGTATTCATCATGCCGCTTGCCGTGCCGGCAAAGCGCGGTGCGATGTCCATCGGCACCGCCCACATCGGCCCGATGGTCATCTCGGCAAAGAAAAAGCCAGCCGAGAGGCACACCACGGAAAGTGTCAGTTGATGCGCAAAGAGCAGCGGCAACAGCGAGACGAGGGCCAGCACCATGCAGACCGAGACCATCGCACTGCGGGCAATGCCAAGCCGCTTTGTGCGCTTTAGCAGCCAGTCGGTGCCAAGCCCGCCTAGCGTGTCGCCCGCGACACCGGACAAAAATACAGCGGAGGCAAACAGCGCCGATTTTTTCAGATCGAGCGAATAGCTGTGCAGGAAATACTGCGGGATCCAGGCGAGGAACAGCCACAGCGTCCAGCCATAGCAGAAGTAGACCAGCGTCACCGGCACCATGCGCTTGAAAAGCGTGGGCCAGGGCACCTTCGGGCGGATGCCGGCCGGGGGCGAAAGTACCGCCAGCTCTGCCGGTGTAATGCGCGGATGCTGCCGCGGCTCCTCGTGAAACGTCAGCATCCAGGCGAAGACCCAGACCAGGCTCAGGCCGCCAAGCGCGAAGAACGCTGCGCGCCAGCCAAAGCGCGCCATGACCACAACGACGGCGCCAGGGGTCACGGCGTTGCCGATGCGCGCGGCAGCATGTGTGATGCCTTGGGCGAAGCCGCGCTTGGCCGGAGAAAACCAGCGGGCCATCGCCGATGTCGAGGCGGGAAAGGTCGCTCCTTCGCCAAGCCCGAGCAGTACGCGTGCAGCGAGCATCGACAAGAGGCCGCCGGCAAGCCCGGTGAGAATCGTCGCGATCGCCCAGAGCAGCGAGCACACCAGTAGCGTGCGGCGGGCGCCAAAGCGGTCGCTGACCCAGCCGCCTGCCACCTGGAAGATCAGGTACGGATACGCGAACGCAGAAAATACCGCCCCGATCTCGGTCTTTGAGAAATGCAGTTCGCGCGCGAAGCCGTCAGCCGCGGTACTGACATTGACGCGATCCATGTAAGTGATCGCATACATCAGGCAAAGCAAAAGCAGCACGACGTGACTCGCGCTGAGTCTTTTCACGCTGCTTGGCGGTGCTCTGCAGTGTTCACGGCACGAAGACTCGACATTGCAGCGAGCACGCCCGAGCCTTGCAGGCGCACGCCGCAAAGCTGCATTCCCATCTCGCAGCCTGCCAGTTCCGCCATCAGCGTGAGGTCGTTGCAATCGCCCAGATGGCCGATGCGAAACACGCGTCCCTTGATCTGCCCAAGACCCGCGCCAAGGGACAGGTCAAAGCGTTCAAGTATGGTTTTTCGTACCTCGTCCGCATCGATGCCCTCGGGCATGACGACGGCGCTTAGCACCGGCGAGTAGGCTCTCTCATCCAGACATTGCAATTCGAGTCCCCAGGCGGCGACGGCTGCCCGACACGCGCGAGCCAGGCGCTCGTGGCGATCGAAGATGGCAGGCAGGCCCTCCTCGTTCATCATGTCGATGACTTCGCTCAAGCCGTAGAGAAGATTGGTGTTTGGCGTAGAGGGAAAGTAGCCAGATGGATTGAACGCCAGCATCTCGTCCCATGCCCAGTAGGCGCGCGGCAGGGTCGCCTTGGCCGCAGCTGCGCGGGCCTTTGGCGAGATCGCGTTAAAGCCAAGCCCAGGCGGCAGCATCATGCCTTTTTGCGACCCGGCGATGGAGACGTCAACACCCCAGGCATCGTGCAGATAGGGGGCGCAACCAAGCCCTGAAATGGTGTCGACCAGCAGCAGTGCAGGGTGGCTGGCAGCGTCCATTGCGCGCCTTACCGATGCCACGTCCGACATGGCCCCGGTCGACGTTTCGTTGTGAACGATGCACACCGCCTTGATGAGGTGGTCACGATCTTGGCTCAGGCGCGCTTCGATCGCATCGGCGTTAACGCCCATGCGCCAGCCGCGGATGCCGCCGCCAAGAACTTCCGGCTCGAGCCCGAGCTTTCGGGCAAGCGCCTGCCAAAGGGCTGCGAACTGGCCGGTCTCATACATCAGGACCCGGTCACCTGCACTAAGCGTATTGACCATCGCCGCTTCCCAGGCGCCAGTGCCTGATGCCGGATAGATGATGACCGGCTGGGTGGTGCCGAAAAGACCGCGCACGCCGTCCAGCACCTTCTTTCCGAGTTCGGCAAATTCCGGCCCGCGGTGATCGATGGTCGGATAGCTGATGGCACGCAAAATCCGGTCAGGGACAGGGCTCGGTCCGGGTATGCCGAGGAAATGTCGTCCGGAAGGATGGGAGTCAAGGCGTTGCATGGCGTCTTTCAGGCGGCTTTGGTTGCCAGCACTGTACCTCCGAATTGGAATCCGGGGTGATCGCCGCCTGGCGCTCGTTTCGCCCTGCGAGGCGGCCTATTGCATGGTGCGGCAGTAGCTGAATTCGCAGCGGATGAGCATCACCCGCGTGGCGCCGCAAGGCACCGAGTAGGTCTCATAGCCCGGGCCCTTCTCCAGGAGCAGCGCGACCGTGCCGGTACCGCAGGAAGCGTCGCGCGCAATGTGCTCGGACTCGACTTCGTAGTGCAATTCCGTGATTCCGGCCATCGCCGCTGCGTGCTCGGAATACCCCATCGGCTGCTGTGCGCCGTAGGCCGTCGCCGGTACCGAAGGCGAGGCAATCTGCTCGGGAGCATCGTGGTGAAACGGGTTTAGCGACTGGATCGTCGAGCATCCGGCCAAAGCCAGCGCAAAGAAAAGTGCCGCGAGCGGTCGAAAAATGCAGTGCATGCCAATCTCCTCAATACGGCTGTCTAGTGCCCGTGTCTGGATATGTGCCACATCGTCGTATCTTCGAGATGACTCGAAGAGCGTCGCCCAAAAGCTTGATGTGATGGCGATATCGCTACAATGCACCGAGCCGGCAGAACACACAAGGGCGAAAGCGCAGATGTCGCGTGTCGTTCACGCTGGTTGACACTCGCGCTTTCGCCGTCGAATTGACAGTGCCGCGTGAATAAGGGAATATTTGTTCCCTATTCAACGCAGCTTGGCCCGCCCCACCGATGCTGGTCACCGTCATCCTGACCCACACTCGGGGAGCACCGATCGCGGTGAACCAACTCGAGCAGCAGCCTGCGCACGAGGGGCGACTGAATGTCTATCTGGCGACGATCGATGGCTTGCGTCGCGCCTCGCGCGTAGCGGCATTGCAGCCGATCGAGCGCGTGCGTGACTCGCGCCGCTTGCCCGAGTTGCACGACATCGAACTGCTCGCCTTTGGCGAACGCGCCATGATGCTCTCGGGCTTTGAAGAAGTCGACGGCCGCCGCTTCTACCAGGGATGGTGGGTTCGCTGGTGACACAACGCCGCTAGATCGGCGGCCGGCGCAAGGCAACATCGCCTGCCGATTCCATCGCGTGCGCAAGTTGCAGGAGCGACCATTCGTCGTGCCAGCGCCCAACCACCTGCAGGCCCACGGGAAGTCCCCGCGATGAGAAACCACCCGGGATCGACATGGCCGGATGTGCCGTGATCGAAATGCGCGTGCACGACCGCATCCAGGCCAGATAGTGCTCCATGGGCGCATCGCCAATCTCCTGCGGATACGTCCATTCGATCGGAAAGGGCAGCACTTGCGCGACCGGGGCAACCAGAAACTCATAAGTCTGAAGAAAGCGCCGCATGCTCTGGTAAAGGCGCGTTCTGTTCGCGATCGCCTGGGCGATCGCAGCGACCGAAAGAGACAGGCCGGATTCGATGTTCCAGACGGCGCTGTCCTTGAACTGATGGCGCTGGCTCTTGAGCATCGGGCCGTACTGGCTTGCCAGGCCAAGCGCGCGCAGGGTCTCGAACGTGCCGTCGGCATCCACCAGATCCGGTTCGGCTTCTTCGATCACGCAACCGATCGCCTCGAGCCTTGGCAAGGCCAGGCGCGTGGCTTCGATGACTTCCTTCTCGATCGGCAGTCCACCCAGTGTTTCGCTATAGGCGATGCGAACGCCGCGAAAATCGCGCGCGAGTTGCCCGTGCCGGGGCTTTGCCGGCATTGCAAGCGAGAGCGGGTCGCGCGCGTCTGCGCCTTGCATCGCGGCAAGCAGCAGCGCGGCATCGCCGGCCGTGCGCGCGATCGGGCCCAACACCGAGTGCCCGGCAAAGCCGTCGTGAGCGGGAAAGCGCGCGATCCTGCCCGGGCTCGTGCGTAACCCCAAGAGATTGTTAAAGCTCGCCGGATTCCTGAGGCTGCCGCCAAAATCGGAGCCGTCTGCAAACGGCAGCATGCCGCTGGCGACGGCGGCAGCGGCACCGCCAGAGGAGCCGCCCGCTGACAGCTGGGTATTCCAGGGATTTCGGGTCGCGCCAAATACGCTATTGAAGGTGTGCGAGCCCAGCCCGAATTCAGGCACGTTGGTCTTGCCCAGAATGACCACGTCAGCGCGTCTTAGGCGCTCGACCATGGCGCTGTCGTAGTCGGGAACCCAGTCGCGATAAAGCGGCGAGCCTTGCGTCGTACGCATGCCGCAGACCGCCTCGAGATCCTTGATGGCGATCGGCAGTCCGGCCAAGGCACCCAAAGGCTCGCCGCGCACACGCTTGCTATCGATTGCAGCTGCGCTCCTGCGCGCGCCTTCGAGATCGAGCGTGACGATCGCGTTCAAGACGGGGTTGACTGCGTCGATGCGCTCACTGAAGGCGTGAAGGAGCTCGACGCTTGAAATTTCCCGGCGATCAAGCAGCGCCAGAAGATCGACGGCCGAAGAATCGATGATGCTCAAAGCAGGGTCAGGCCGCCGTCGACGTGGATCACCTCGCCGGTGATGTCGGTGGCCGCGTCGCTCAACAGAAAGCGGATGGCTTCTGCGATTTTTTCCGGCGTGGCAATGCGTCCGAGCGGCGTCTCGCGCACCGCCTTGGCCCACGCCTTCTGATTGGTGGACGGGCGGTCCTTGCGTGTATAGCCAGGGGCAACACAATTGACCGTGATGCCCCTTGGCGCGAGTTCGGCCGCAGCGCTTCTGGCGATGGCTTCCATCGCCGCCTTGGCCGCGGCCGTGGCCGGAAACGGTGTATCGGTATCGAAGCGGTGGGCGACAAACGAGCTGACCCCTACAAAACGGGGCGAACTCGAGCGGGCCATGACCGGGCTTGCCAGCCGAATCAGGCTGGCAAAAGTCATCGGCATCACCGCAAAGGCGCGCGCGAGGTCATCCCAGCTCGACTCGGCAAGCCCGCGCTGCTGCGCATAGCCTGCATTTGATACCACCTGGTCGATGCGGCCGAAGCGCTCGAGGGTGGCTTCAACGAGCTGCCGCGTGGCCTCTTCGCCACCGAGTTCGCAGCCGATTTCGGCGCAGGCTGGTGCACCCAGTTTCAGGCATTGTTCGCGCACGGCCTGAAGGCGCCCGCCCGATTCGCCTTCGAGACTGCGCGCATGCAGCATCAGGTGCTGCCCGTCTGCGGCCAGGCGGCGGGCCAGTGCTGCACCAATGCCCGAGCCGGCGCCGGTAATGAGGACGACGCGGGGGTGCGCCAGGGGGGCGCCCTCGGGCGGCCCCTTGGCGGCAGTCAGGTCTGAAGGCATCAGGGCGTCGGTTCAGGCGCGATGGCAAAGACTCAGTTTAAACTGAGGCTGGCGCTTGCCCTGTCACGCAGCAACTCTTATCTGGACAAAAAAATGGTCGATCGTCGTCGATTTGTTACCGCCGCGGCTTGCGCCAGCGGCCTTGTCACCGCAGGCTCTTCCGTATTTGCGCAAAGCGAGCCCGAATCGGCGTTCGCACGCGTGAACCGTACCAAGGTCTTGCGCATGGGAGCAGTACCCGGTCAGGCGCCCTATTACGTCAAGGATCCGGCGACAGGCGAGTGGCAGGGATTCATGATCGATTTCGGCAAGGACCTTGCGGCATCGCTTAAGGTCTCCCTCGAAATTCATGAAACGACCTGGGGCAATGCCGTGCTCGATCTGGAATCCGACAAGATCGACCTGTTTTTCGGTCTCAATCCGACGCCCCAGCGCGCCCTTGTGGTCGATTTTTCGGATCCTCTTTTCAACAACGCCTTCGTGCTGCTCGCCAAGCCGGACTTCACCGCGTTGACGTGGGAGTCGCTCAATCGTGCCGACTTCAAGGTCGCAGTCGATAACGGCTCCTCGCATGACCAGATGATCACGCGAACCTGCCCGAATGCGACCATCCTGCGTTTTGACAACGCGCCGACGGCAACGCTTGCCCTGCAGTCGGGGCGGGCCGACGCGCAGGTCCTGGTCATCATCCTGGCCTTGCCGGTGTTAAAGAAGAACCCGTCAATTGGACACATCGTTGTGCCGTTGCCGGTGCAGTCGACCACGACCAACATCGGCTTTCGCAAGGAGAGCGACAAGAGCTGGCAGAACTATGTCAATCAGTGGATTGCCAAGGCGCGCGCCGACGGCCGGGTGAAATCGGTGGTCATGGCCAACCTCGAGAAGCTGGTTGGCGTTCAGGCGGGCGAGATTCCCCAGGGTGTCAGCTTCTAGGACGTGAGGGAACGTCGTGTACAAGTGGGATTTCGCGTCGCTTCTGGCGTATCGCCACCTGTTTCTGATCGGCCTCGAATACACGCTGGGCTACACGCTTTTGTGCGTCGCTTTGGGCCTGATGGTCGGCGTTCTTGCAGCCTTTGCCGGCCTGTCGTCGCAGGCGTGGCTGCGCGGCGTGGTCAGAGCCTATGTCGAGCTGTTTCGCTGCACACCCGTCCTGGTGCAGCTGATCTGGTTTTATTACGCCTTGCCGATCGTCTCGGGCATCGAGATGACGCCCGCGAGCGCAGCGGTGCTCACGCTCGCGCTCTACGGCGGCGCGTTTTATTCGGAGATTGTTCGCGCCGGCATCGTCTCGATCGACATCGGCCAGAAGCACGCGGCACGCGCGCTTGGCATGAGTCCGGCGCAGGTCATGGGCTCGGTCGTACTGCCGCAGGCGTGCAAGCGCATGCTGCCTGCGCTTGTCAATCAGTCGATTATCCAGCTCAAGAACACGTCGCTGCTGTCGATCCTCGCTGTTCCCGACCTGCTCTACCAGGGACAGACCGTAGCGCATGAGACCTACCGCCCGCTCGAGGCCTATACCCTTGTCGCCATCGCCTATTTCGTCGTGCTCTGGCCTGCCACGCTTTTCGCCAAGCGCCTTGAGTTGCACCTTGCCCTAAGCACGGCATCATAGTCCTGGCCCGTTGCCCACCTCGTGTTCATGAATCCGCTCACAGAATATCCAGATGGCATTTGCGCGATCGACTCCGGCTACGTCAGGCCGAAGCTCGACGCGATTCATTTGATGATTGAAAAGGGCAGGGCTGCGATCATCGATACCGGTACCAACCATTCAATCCCGACCGTGCTTGATACGCTTGAGAAGAAGGGTATCGGGCGCGACGCCGTCGACTACGTCATCCTGACCCACGTGCATCTGGATCACGCCGGTGGCGCGGGCCAACTGATGGCTGCGCTACCCAATGCCAGGCTCGTCGTCCATCCGCGCGGCGCGCGCCACATGATCGATCCGACCCAGCTCATCGCAGGCACGATCGCAGTCTATGGCGCGCAGGAGACCGAGCGCACGCATGGCAATATTCTGCCCGTGCCGAAAGAGCGTGTGCTCGTGGCCAATGACGGCGACTCGATCGATCTGGCTTCGCGCACGCTGGTCTTCTACGACACGCCCGGACACGCACGCCATCACAATTGCATTTTCGATGTCAGCAGCAACAGTCTCTTTACCGGCGACATGTTTGGCCTGTCCTATCGTGAACTTGACTGCGACGGCCGTGCCTTCGTATTTCCCGCGACGACGCCGATCCAGTTCGACCCGCTTGCATTTCATGCCTCGATCAATCGCCTCATGGCACTCTCGCCAGCCGCGGCCTACCTCACGCACTACGGCCGTGTCACTGACCTGCCACGGCTCGCCTCGGATCTGTTGCGCCTGGTCGATGCGCACGCCATGCTTGCTGATGCAATTCCCAAGGGTGCACCGGAATCGGTGGCGATGCCGATCCTGCGCGAAGGCGTGGCACATCTGGTCGCAAGCGAAGCGTCGATGCAGCCCTGGGGAGTCAGTGCCAACGAGGCGCTGGCGCTGATGGAGATGGATATCGAACTGAACGCGCAAGGCCTCTTCGCGTGGATATCGAGCCGCAGCAAACAGTAGACGGTACAGGTGAACATGGACGTGTTGCATGTTGCACCGCGGTGGCGAGGCGATGCGGGCATACCCTGATTGTGAGCCTTGGAGGTGCCCGCTTTAATGAAGCGCTGTCACGTCTTCACCCGGGATGGCCGCTTTGCGTCTTCGCCTTGCCGTCTATGCCTTGATTTTGTTTACGCGCGGGCTCGCGCTTGCGCACGCCGAGGCAACACCTGGCGTTACAGCGACCGAAATTTCGCTCGGGTCCATTCTCGATCTATCCGGGCCGATGGCACCTTACGGTGTACAGGTCAAGCACGGCATGCAATTGCGCGTGGCCGAGATCAATCGCGAAGGCGGCGTCAACGGCCGCATGCTCAAGCTCGACATCGAAGACAGCGCATCCGATGACCGCCTTGCAGTCCTTGCACTTGAGCGGCTGATCGATCATGACCAGATCTTCGCCTTGCTCGCAACCGTGGGTGCGCCGGCCAACCGTGGCGTCATCCCGGTCCTGCTCAAGCGCAATGTCATCAGTTTCTTGCCGATCGCGAGTTCGCGCGCAACCTACGATCCGCCCGACCGTCTGAAGGTCGCGTTCATGCTCTCGGCCTCTGAGCAGTTGCGCACGGCACTGCCCTATCTCTTCTCGCGTCACCGTTATTCGCGGATTTGCTCGGTGGTTGAAGATGGCGATTTTGGCAATGAGGTCATGCACGCGACCGACAGCGCAGCAAGAAGTGAAGGCGCTGCAAGCGAGCACGTCGAGTTTGCCCATGGCGCGGCCGATTTCCCGGCCATCGCCGCGAAGCTTCGCGGCAGTTCGTGCGAGCTCGTCGTATTTGGCAGTACCGTGGCCGATGCCGTTGGCGTCATCACCGAATCACGGCGCATCGGCGTGGCCGCGGACTTCGTTGGCACCGCGACGCTGTACTCGAATCTGATGCATCAACTCGGCGGCAAGGCGGTCGAAGGTGTCTACGCCGTAAATACGGTCTCGCAGCCGTACCCTGACGATGCCTCCAAGCTCGTGCGTGACTGGACCGCCACCTATCGCAGCAAATTCGCCGAAGAACCGTCGGTCTATGCCGTGTACGGCTGGGTGATCGTCGACCTGTTCGCCAAGGCTGCGGCGCGCGCTGGCCCGGTGCTAAGCGTGTCGTCGTTTAACGCGGCGCTTGAGAACAGCACTTTCCCGCGCGACATGTTCGGCAGCCCCGAGTTTCACGTCACTGCAGCGGATCGCATCGGCAGTCACAAAGTGCGCGTGTCGCAGATCGCCAATGGCAAGTGGGTCGCCATTTCAACCCTGCTTGACGCGCCGCAACCGTAGTTACGGCCTAGGCGAACCAGGCCATCTGCGTGCTTGTCAGAAGCAGCCGGTCTTCTTGCCAGATCGACAGCGCATGGTCGAAAAAACCGCGCCGGGCGGCATGGCCGTTGACCGCGAGCAGCATCCAGCCGCTGGCCATTGCTGCCAGCTCGCTTGAGGTTGCGGTGAAATAGACCGACATCGATACGGTCGCAGACGGCATGCGTGCCGGCTGCAAGGCGAAGCTTCTTGGCGCAACGATATCGGCAAGAGCGATGAGCCCGAGCCAGTCGGGCTTGCGCGCGACGCGTTCGCGTGCCCAGAAAACGCTTTCCATGCTTGGCGGATCGGCTGGGGCAAAGGGCGCGCCACTGACATAGCGCAAGTCGTAGACGCCAAGCCAGCGCAGCCTGGCCATTGGCGTGTTGACGGCGCGCAACGCCTCAGGCGCGGGCACGACCGGTGGCCGCGCCGTGACGACATCGATGGTCGTGCGGTGAGCGGCGAAGAGCATCGAGACTTCGGCACAAAGGCGTGGCGCACCCTTTTGCTCCTGCCAGATTTCGGCCCGCCAGAAGCCGACGCTGCGCCCCTGGCTCAGGCGCATGACGCGGATGTCGATGACGCCTTCCTTTGGCGCTGCAATGAAGCGCGCATGGGCTTCGACCGGCTCGCCTTCGACGCTGTCGTCAAGCAAAATGGCCTTGGCGCCGGCGGCAAACACCCAACCGCCAAAAGGTCCGGTCAGATTCCAGTAGGTCTCGCTTGTGGCGAGTCGATACTGTCGCTCGTCAACGCGTTCAAGTCCAAGGGCATCATCCAGCGGCGCGCGGGGTGGCGTGTTGACGCCCTCATGAGGCATGGGCTGGGTTGGCGGCGATGACATGATTCGTCAGATAAGCATCTCAACGCGCTATTATCGGCGAATTCACCGCTCATCGCGGCGCGAGAAGCCGCGTCGACGCCATGGATCTCGATCGCTATCTCGCCCGCATCGGCTACAGCGGGCCGCGCACGCCAAGCCATCAGGTATTGCGGCAGATGCATCGTGCGCACCTGTTTACCGTGCCCTTTGAGAACCTCTCGATCGGTTGGGACGAGCCGATTTACTTAAGCGATGTCGCCCATTACTGGAAAATCGTCGAAGCCAGGCGCGGCGGATTCTGCTACGAACTCAACGGCCTTCTCGCCTGGGCCTTAAAGAGCATGGGATTTCAGGTCAGCCTGCTATCAGCACAGGTGTATTCGCCCGCAAAAGGCGCCTACGGTCCGGATTTTTCCCATCTCCTTTTGCGCGTTGACCTCGATGGCGCGATGATCGCCGACGTCGGCTTTGGAGACAGCTTCATCAACCCGCTGCCGCTTCGGCCGTCGAACATCGTCGAGGAGAGCGAGTACCGTGCCTTCCGCCTGGTCCAGGAAGAGGGTTTTTTTGTCCTGCAGATGCGTGAAGGCGAGGCTGAGTTCAGGCCTTGCTACCGATTCACTCTGGCTGCGCGCAGCATCGAGGAATTCGATGAGATGTGCACCTATCATCAGACGTCACCCGAATCGACCTTCACCCAGCGACGCATCGTCTCGCTGGCGCGCGTCGATGGCCGCGTCACGCTCGTCGACCGGCGCCTGATCGAGACTGCGGCCGATGGCTCAAGCGTCGAGCAGGAGTTCGACAGCGCCGAGGAGGCCGACCGCGCGCTTTGGGAGATGTTTGGTATCTTGGCGCCGCGCCCGGCGGCTCTGGCAATCACTTCAGGCCCCGACACGGCCGAACCGAAGGAACCCGATCATGACGTCTAGCAGTCTGCTTTTTGCCATTGATGGCGATGTCGCGCGCATCACGCTGAACCGGCCGGATCGCTTGAACGCGCTCGATTTGACGCTGTTGGATGAATTGGCCCGGGTTCTTGACCAGGTCGAGCGCAGCGACGCATTGCGCGCGCTCGCCTTGACCGGCGCCGGACGCGGCTTTTGTGCGGGCGCCGACCTCGCGTCCGGGCTGCCTCAGGGAGATGACATCGGGCTCGTGCTCGAGCGGCACTACAATCCGCTCATCAAGCGCATTCGGGCCTTGCCGATGCCCGTTGTCTCGATCGTCAATGGCGTAGCTGCAGGCGCCGGGGCAAGCCTTGCACTGGCTGCCGATTTCACGCTCGCCGCGCAAAGTGCGCGTTTTGTTCTTGCCTTTGCCCGCATCGGACTGCTGCCCGACGCCGGCGCGACCTATTTCCTGCCGGAGCGCATCGGCATTGCGCGCGCGCTAGGCCTTGCCATGCTGGGTGAAGAGGTCCATGCCAGCGAAGCCGAGCGCATCGGTCTGATCTGGCGCGCCTATCCCGATGCGGAACTGGAGAGCGCCGCAAGCGCGCTGATTGACCGCCTCGCCAAGGCACCGACACGAGCGCTGGCCGCGACCAAGTCGGCACTGTATGGCGCTGCCCACAGGTCGCTGGCAGAACAGCTGGACGTCGAGCGCGAGTTGCAAAAGCAGCTCGGCCGCAGCGCCGACTTCAAGGAGGGGGTTGCCGCTTTTCGCGACAAGCGCGCGGCACTGTTCGTTGGCCGCTAGCCTCGAACTCAAGCCGGTCGTTGCACGGCGTTTCATGTGCTCTTGGTTGACGCGGTACACTTTGCCTGTGATCCAACTGTATCCTGACCTCGCCCGCTTGCGCGCGCGTCGCATGAGAAAGCGCCCCGCCGACGGGTCGGGTGTCTCAGAAGAGGTCGCCCCATGAAACGCAACGCCCGATCGGCTGCCGCGCCGCGTGCTGCGGCAGGCGCCGCGCTTTGGGCCATGGTCGTGCTCAGTGCCTGCTCGGGTCCGGATTACGTCAGGCCCGGTGCGCCCGAAGCGGAAGCCTACAAGGAGGCCGCAGGATGGGTTGTCGCGACCCCTGCCGATGGTCATCCGCCAACAGACTGGTGGAAGCGCTACGGTGATGCAAAGCTCGATGAACTCGAGCTCAAGGTCGTGAGTTCCAATCAAACGCTGCTGCAGGCGATCGCCACCTACCGGCAAGAGCGCGCATTGGTGCAGGTCGCACGCGCTGCCTATTTCCCGCAGCTCTCTCTGGGCGCCAGTGGCGAGCGCGTCGGCCAGGGACAGGGCCCAAACCACACCACCAGCCCGCGCGCGCTCACGCTTGACGCGTCGTGGGAGCCCGATCTTTGGGGCACGGTCTCGCGCAATGTCGAGGCCAGCGAAGCGAGCGCTGCGGCGAGCGGCGACACCCTTGCCAACACGCTTTTGAGCCTGCAGTCAGAACTGGCCATCGACTACTTTCAGCTGCGCGGCGTCGATGCCACGCGCAAGCTCCTAGACGAGACCATCGTGCAGTACCAGAAAGCACTGACCTTGACGCAAAACCAGTACAAGGTCGGCGTTGCCCAGCTCTCTGACGTTGTCCAGGCGCAGACACAATTGGTCAGCACCCAGGCGCAAGCCATTGACGTCGGCGTTCAGCGCGGGCAGCTCGAACACGCCATTGCCGTTCTGGTCGGCATGCCGCCTTCGGCCTTGACGATTGCTGACGATCCGCTGACCGAGTCGCTGCTCGTGCCACCGGCGCCCGTCGCGGTGCCGTCGCAACTGCTTGAGCGACGTCCGGACATTGCCGTCGCAGAAAGGCAGATGGCCGCTGCCAATGCCCAGATCGGCGTTGCCACGGCCGCGTTCTTTCCGGTCGTCAATCTGAGCGCCGAAAGAGGCGTAAATACCTTGAATACCCCGGGAATGATTGCGCTCTTCAGTGCACCGGCGCGTTACTGGTCGCTTGGTGCAACGCTGGCACAGACGATTTTTGATGGCGGCTCGCGTTCCGGGCAACTCGCTGCGGCACGCGCGAACTACGATGCGACTGTCGCCAACTACCGCCAGACCGTGCTTTCGGCGTTCCAAAGTGTCGAGGACAGCCTGGTCGGGCTGCGTGTTCTTGAAAACGAATATGGTTATCAGACGGAAGCTGTCCGATTGGCGCAACAGGCGGTCAATCTCGAAATCAACCGCTACAAGGCCGGTACTGTCGCCTATACCGACGTCATCACGGCAGAGACAACGCTTTTGACCAATCAGCGCCAGCAGGTCAACCTACTTTCCGAACGGGTCGTTTATAACGTACAGTTGGTGAAAGCCTTGGGCGGAGGCTGGGATATCAGTCAGCAGGACCATCCGCTCGCGATGGGCACGACGCCCGCTAGCTAAAGCGTCGCGCCCTGGGACTTCCGAGCGTAATGGCACGCTGATTGCTTGAGATCGATCATCGGGCTTGCAGGAGGGAGTCGTCTTATGGATGCGTCGGGCGCGGGCGGGACCAGTGCGATTACGGTTGCCGCGTTCAAGCAGGTCTACGCACCGCGTGATGTCGAGAACGCGCTGGCCGATCTTTCCGAGAGCGCAAGCGAAGCGCTTCGTACCATGTACGAAAAGATGCTCAAGGCCGGCGGCCTGCGCTTTTCGGTAAAACCTTCGGCTTTGCCGGAGATGGACCAGCTCTACGACGAGCTGCCCAATTTCAGCGAACCCCTTGACGATATTCGTCGACAACTTGCACTTTGTACCGAAAGCGATGATCGCCTCGAACTTGCGCCGATCCTGCTTTTGGGTGGCCCAGGCATTGGCAAGACGCATTTTGCGCGCCGGCTCGCAAAGATGCTCGGTACGGGCTATGGCTTTGTTGGCATGTCGAGCCTGACCGCGGGCTGGGTCCTCTCCGGCGCCTCATCGCAGTGGAAAAATGCCAAGCCGGGCAAGGTCTTCGAAACGCTGGTTCATGGCGATTACGCCAATCCGGTGATGGTGGTCGACGAGATCGACAAGGCCGGCGGTGACACCCAGTACGATCCGCTTGGCGCCCTCTATTCGTTGCTGGAGCAGGACACCGCGCGCGAATTCATCGATGAATTCGCCGAGGTTCCGATCGATGCCGGTGACGTCGTATGGATCGCGACAGCCAACGACGCGAGATATATTCCGGAGCCGATTCTGAACCGCATGAACGTCTATCAGATTGCCGAACCCGACTTCGAGGGGGCATGCCGTATCGCACAGACGATCTATGCCGAGGTCCGCGAAGGCCACTCCTGGGGCGCGCGCTTTCCGGAGACCCTCGGCAAGGACACGCTAGAGAGAGTCGCAAGGCTTGCTCCGCGCGAAATGCGCCGGGTCTTGACGGCGGGGTTTGGCAACGCGCGCCTTGCTGGCCGCGACGCGATTGCCGCAGCCGATGTCGAAATCGATCGCACCGCCAAGCGCCAGAGGATCGGTTTTTAGAGCGCCGCGTCGTTTCTGGGGCGCTTGACCGCCTTCAAAAGTTCGGCTTCGGCGAGGTGATGCAGCCTGACGACGAGCCTCGAGCCGCGCAATCCCATTGCACTTAGAAGCAGGGCACGCGCTTCGATCAAGCGCCGGTGGCGCCGAAATGCCCCGACGTAGTCAAACTGCGTCGTGCGCAGGATATCGACCGCCTGCAAGGCCTCGCGCGTGACCAGGCATTGCAGCCAGTCGGTGTGAAACGGGATCTCGAAGACGACGCCGCGCGGCGTTGCGAAAGGCTCGCAGTGGCGCAGCAGCATTTCGCCATGGGTTGTGCGCTTTTCTGGGGAGTTCACGTCATCAGTCCATGAAATGGTGGGCGCAAACGGTCAGGTGCGAGCCGCGCAAGCCGTGCGCAATCAACATTCTTGCCACCGCATCAACGCGCTCGCGGTGGCAGAGGTAAATTTCCACCCAGTCGCTGGTGTCGCTCGCCGTAAGGTCAAAGCCCAACAGCACTTCCCGCGTCACGCGGCATTCGAAGCGGCCAGCGTCGCTGTCGACACTGAAGGCGACGTCACTCCCGCTAAGTCTTGCGGCTGAACCGGTTTCGCGATCGGGCGTAAGTGCGAGCGTAGACATCAGATCTCCCTTGACCGATCATCGCCGCGGCCATGCCTTATGGGAAGTGGCAGGCGTACAAATTGACGATTGTTTGCAAACGGCAACACAGGGGTTGACCGCAAAATCGTGCGCTTGCCGGGTACTGTGCGTCTGGGCACAATCAACCTTTCGAAGGCCGACACCGAACATGTACAACGTCAAAATCCGCCGCGTGGTCGCAGCCGACGCCGAGGCCTTGTATCAGACCTATCTCGAACCAAGCGTCTACAGCGGCACCTTGCAGCTGCCTTACCCTTCGCTTGAGACCTGGCGTGAGCGGGCGAGCGCTAACAATGCCAACGTTCTATTGGTCGCCGAGGTTGACGGCGAAATGGCAGGCAACATCGGCCTTCATCCGGAAGCCGCGAGGCGCCGCATCCATGCGGCGAGTCTGGGCCTTTCGGTGGTTGCCAGATGGCAGGGCAAAGGGGTCGGCTCCGCGCTGCTTGCCGCGGTGATCGAGCTCGCCGACAACTGGATGGCCTTGACGCGGCTCGAGCTGACGGTATTTGTCGACAACCAGCGCGCCATCTCGCTCTACGAAAGGCATGGTTTTGTTCAGGAGGGGCTTTTCCGCCAGTTCGCCCTGCGTGACGGCGTGTATCTGGACGCGCTTTGCATGGCACGCGTGATAGCGGCGCCTTCTTCGGCTGCACGAGCGCTGGTGGCGAATTGACCCCGGCCGCTTTGCGCATTCGCAGCCAGCCGTGCTAGCGGCAATCAACGATGGGCGCAAGACGTTTTCGTCACGCCCGTGGCGTCAATGAAAGCCTGGTTCAAGAGCCTCATCGGCAAAGAGGACAGCGCCCACGCGTTGAGCAACGACCCTAAGGAGACCCCTGCAGACCGAGGCGATCACCTCGAGGTGATGCAAAACGAAGCCAACGCGCTGCGCAGCCAGGGCGATCTCGAAGTGGCCGAGCTGCGCTATCGCCAGGCGCTTGCTCTTGATCCTGATTTCTACCCGGCGCTTCTCGGTCTGGGGCTTGTCCTTCTTGACACGGCGCGGGCAGCGGAGTCCATCGCGCTTCTTGAGCGCGCCCATGTCCTAAGGCCTGATCGAGTCGATCCGCTCTTTCTGCGTGGTCTTGCCGAGGGGGCCAGCGAACACGCCGAGAACGCGGCAAGCGCCTATGAGGCGTGCCTAGCGCTCGAGCCTGACTTCGTTCCAGCGCTCGAGAAGGTCTTGCCGCTTCTGACGAAAAACGATCCAGCGCGCGCGCTCGCGCTGATTCGCGCTGCGCTCGCAAGAAATCCGGCCTCGGCCCAGTTGCACCTCTTTTTGGCCCTCGTTTTCGAGGAGCAGATGCGCTACGAGGAAGCGCTCGTCGCGCTTGGCGAGTGTCTTCAGATCGAGCCGCAAAACGTCAGCGCCTGGCTTCATCGCGCGATCATCTGCAATGCCATGGAGGACGGCCCAGGCGCGCGCGCCGCAAGCGCTCAGGTGTTGCGCCTCGCGCCGGAGCTATCGCGTGCACATACCGAGGCTGCGCGGGCGGCGCTGCTGGAAAATGACCGTAGCCTGGCGTTAGCCCACGCAAGGCGCGCAAGCGAGCTGGATGCAAGCGATGCGCTGCCGCTTCTGGTTGCCGGCTACGCCATGCGTGGCATGAGCGGCGAGTCAGATACGCTGGCCCTGTTTGCAGCGGCAAGTCGCATCGATGCCGAGTCGGTGGCGGCGCGTTGGGGCTTTGCCATGTCGCAGATTCCGCCGATCTTCGAGACCGCGGCGCAAGTCGCTGTTGCCCGCGAGCATTTTGACCGCGAACTCGCCTTGCTTGACGCTTGGTTTGATCGCGCCTCGCGCATTTCGCAAGGCGTCGAGGTCGTAGGTACGCTGCAACCGTTTTATCTCGCCTACCAGGAGCGCGACAATCGCTCGCTGCTTGCGCGCTATGGCGAGCTGTGCGTGCGCCTCATGGCAGACTGGCAACTCCGCCAGGCCATTGCATCCGCCGCGAGGCCACGCGCAGGTCGCATCAGGATCGGCGTGGTCAGCCAGTATTTTTGCGACCACTCGGTCTGGATTGCCCTGCTCAAGGGCTGGGTCTTGCAGCTTGACCGGACGCAATTCGAATTGCATGTTTTCGCTCTTGGGGCGAAAGAAGATGAAGAAACCTCGATCGCGCGCGCGGCTGCAACGTCGTTCATGGCAGGCGCTCATCCGCTCGTCGCGTGGTGCAAGGCGATCAGAAATCTGGACATCGAAGCTCTGATTTATCCGGATGTTGGCATGGACGTCATGACCGGAAAGCTCGCGGCCTTGCGGCTTGCGCCGCTGCAGCTCGCGGCGTGGGGACACCCTGAGACCACCGGTCTTGCGACCATCGATGTTTATTTGTCGGCTGAGGCCTTTGAAACACCGCACTCGCATCAGTATTACACCGAAGAACTGGTACCGCTGCCGGGTCTTGGCTGCTGCTACAGCCCGCTTGCCGTCGAGCACGACCAGGTGGCTCTTGGCGACTTCGGCATTGCTCAGGCGCAGCCGGTTCTTCTTTGTCCTGGCGCTCCATTCAAGTACGCGCCCGAATGCGACGGCGTCTGGGTCGAGATCGCAAGGCGGCTTGGCTCCTGCCAACTGGTTTTTTTCAATTACAAGCCGGATGCACAAGCGTCAGAGCAGCTCGCCAGACGCCTGCGCGTGGCGTTTTCGGCTGCGGGGTTGCCCATGGACGATTTCGTCGTCTTCGCGCCCTGGCTTTCCCGGCCGAAATTCTACGCACTGATGCGGCAAAGCGACGTGTTTCTCGACACCATCGGCTTTTCGGGATTTAACACCGCGATGCAGGCCATCGAAGCGGGTTTGCCTATTGTGACGCGCGAAGGGCTTTTCATGCGCGGCCGGCTCGCAAGCGGCATTCTGAAAGGCATTGGTCTTGACGAACTGGTTGCCGCGACCAACGAGGGGTATGTGGACCTGGCCGTCAGGCTTGTCAGAGACCTCGGCTATCGTGAAGAGATCCGCCAGCGTATCGCGAGCCGACGCGAAGCCCTGTTTGGCGACAAGCGCCCGGTACGGGCGCTCGAGAAGCTCTTGCACGCCCGCTGTCGCTAGAACGTTGCGGACAGGGGCGGCCCCAAGGCGTTGCTGCCCGCTTTCTGGCTCGCGCCAAGCCGGCTCAGATCTTCATCGGCAGAATATCCTGATTGATCGGCTGGAGACTGAGAGTCCATGAGGGTTTCCAAGAAAACCTCGTCTCGCAGCCTCGGAGGGCGCCGGTCATGGCTCTTATCTTCATGGCGCTCGAAACATCTTTTCATTTCGCCGTCAAAACCGTGGCGCAAATGCACCGTTTTGCATCGAAAAGAGACTTGACGCCCTCGCTGCATCTGACGGACTCCTGAATTGCGCTGGACATCCGCTCCCGACCCAAAGCGGAATGTCGCTGGGATTAGAAAGCGGACACTTGGGACAGGCACGCACCTCAGATTTTCTAGCAAAACCAGGGCCGATGTTCCGACGCGCATTTACACGCGGGACCGCGGACCGCGCTGCGGTTGCGCAGTCTGCCACTTGCGTATATGCATAGCATGCGTATACTCGCCAATGTCAATCGAATTCGATCCGGTCAAGGCGCTGAGCAATTTGCGCAAGCACGGGGTGAGCTTCTCGCACGCGGAGCAAGCACTCCGCGACCCCAATGCGCTTACCGTCGAAGACCCTGATTCGCGCTTTGAGCAACGGCAAATCACTTTGGGTATGGACTCACTGGGGAGATTGATTATCGTGGTTCACACCCAGCGCGATCAGCGGACGCGTTTAATCTCCGCACGCAAAGCCAGCCCCGGCGAAGCCGCTCGATACCATGCGTAATGAATATGATTTCAGCAAAGCGAAACGCGGGGCGATCATCAAATCACCGGGCAAGACCCGAATCACGATCATGCTTGATCGTGACTTGATTGAATACTTTCGCGCTCGTGCAGAAGCCGAGGGAATTGGTTATCAAACCATGGTCAACGCCGTGCTCAGAGATGCGGTCGTCAATGCAAATAAGACGGCGAAGGACAAGCCACTTACTGTGGCTACCCTGCGAAAGGTTTTGCGCGAAGTACTCGACCCGTCATAAGGCGCCCGTTGGAGCGTTCCCAGCGACGGCTTTCTGTCGCAACCCATCGATGTCCCAAATTGGCCGACTCACGACGGTCAAATCTTCCCACACGCTTGGTGTCGTGTTGACCTCACACGGCTCCGGGCTGGGGATTGCGCATGCAGCTTGACCACCCTTGATCATCTGCGTATTGTTTCTTCGAATGGAAACGTTATGGATGTTCGGATTACTACTGAATGTGCCAAGCCTGTGCATTCTGGGTTGCCTCATTGCCGCATCAACTTATTTTCTGTACTGGATGCATGGTAGATCGTCGGTAATTCCGATATGGCGGCTCCTACCTGGGTATGTCGGCGCGTTAACTGCGGTAGCTTTACTATTTCTGTTCCCTGCCTTGGTGCAGCAGGTGCTCGAGCCCGGCGACATGTCTCGGCGCGCCTTCCTCCAGATCGCCGTCCCGATGGCGATCTTCAGTTATTTGACTTGCCTCGGCATCGCTCTGATCGGAGCGCCTTTGATCTTCTCGATGGCGTTCAGGGGTTACGGTTCGATTCCCCGTCTTGTTGTCGCCTCGGTCGTCATTTCGCTCTTCTTTATCATTCCGCAGCTCGCGCTCGTTACCTATCAGCCCAAGTCTGATGCCTTGGTCATCCTGCTCTTGGGTGTGGGATTGCACATCGCACAGTCTCTGGGGTTTGGCATCGGGCTTGGGCTGCCTTGGAGATGGCGAAGGGACGGGCAGCTTGCCGAGGCGTATCGAAAAGATGTAGTTCGCCTTCGCGCCTCGGTAAGCGAATAGCGTCGGGCGAAGCGTCTGCTTAGGAGGGTTGGAGGAGCTTGCGACACTTCCGTTGTTGGCCGACAGCGCCACTTCAGCCATTCTGCATCATCAGTCGACCTGAGTTGACGCTGAACAGACCTTCGCGGCTGGCTGAGCCGTCATTCAGGTCGCCGGCGAAGGGTGTCTTCCAAGCATCCGAAAGGGCCACCCGCTGGTTGAAAATGCTCACCGCGAGGATCAGCGAAGTAATAAGCAAAGCAACTATGAAGTGTATCGTGCAGGACGAAGCCGACAAGGTCGATCTTTGAGTCAGCGTCACCACTTAGATAGGACATCAATTGTGCGGCCGAAATCAGGCCGTCGAACACTAGGTCGACTTGCCCGACACTCCAACCTTTCTCATCCGGAAAAAGAGTGAACTCAAAACCGCTTTGTTTTGGATCGGCGCCACTACCAATACCTACGCATACACCAAAACAAGTCCCAGTTTGATGAACTGAGGAGACCTTCGCCCACGGCGCGCCCTGAAACATGCTACCCGGGCCATGGGGGCGCGTGCTCAGTAAGTTAGCCTCCACCGCGCGAGCACGTTCCATCTGGGACAATGACGAATCCATCGCGCGTGAATTCAATGCAGTCACGATCAAAGCCTCGTGATCTCGAGCGAGGGCGCCGACGTCATCAATTTCAGTGGCCATGCACGGCACGCTGATTATCATGAGTGCCAGAAATGGAATGTGCCCGAATATCTTCACCAATCAATCTCCCAAGATATCGATGCCATGCAATCACCGATCGCTTTGACGCACCTTCGTAGTCATCCGCTTCTGGCCAATAGGCAGCATTAACAGAAATTAAAGAATAGATTGGAAATGTGATGGTACTTCAATGTTCTCGATCCATTGCCTGGTCGACTAGCTCAAAGGCATTGTCGATGCTGCTGACAAAGTGCTGCTGGTTCGCGGGCGCCGTCATGCGGCAGCGTTGTGCTCGATGAAATACATGTCAATCTCTCCCTTGCCTTTGACCTCAACCTTGCCTCGGTATTCTCCCAAAAAATGATCTCGGACAAGGTGATAAGTGTAGGCCGAGACATTGAGTCGGCCAGGCTCGCTGTTGCTTTCCATCCGGCTTGCAATGTTGACGGTGTCGCCGAACACATCGAAGGCGAACTTGGTTTTGCCGACAATGCCGGCGACCACCGGGCCGGAATGAATTCCGGCGCGCATGCCCCACTTGATCGCGGAGGTGAGGTTGCGTTGCTGCATGAACGAAAGCATGTCCAATGCCGCAGCCACGCACCGCATCGCATGATCGGGTACCACCTGCGGCAGGCCGGATGCCACCATGTACGAGTCGCCAATCGTCTTGATCTTCTCGACCGCGTGCTTGACGAGAATCGTGTCGAACACCTGAAAAATCTCGTTCAGTTCGGCTACCAATCGCTCTGCCGGCAGAGCCGATACGGTGGTGGTGAAGTTGCGAAAATCCGTAAAGAGTATCGAGACATCGTCGTAGCGCCGAGGCCGAGACTCGCCGCACGCTTTCAGTTCCTCAGCGACCTCGGCAGGAAGCACACTCAGTAATAGCTGATCGGATTTGTGTTTTTCCTGTTGCAGCTCGCGTGTACGCTCTTCCACCTCAAGGATCAGTTCCTCCTTTTGTCGGCTGATCAGCGTCTCTTTTTCCCGCAGATGAAGAATGGTCTGACCTGCGACCGTCTGAGTCAGGGACCTGATACGGTCGGCTAGCGCAAAGGAGAAAAGGACGGCCTCGACGAGAGAGGCAAGCCAAGCCGTGTGCGCGGTCAGCAAGTCAAACCACAGCCCTCTTTGAAGGTCCAAAAGATCGAAGTCAAAACCCGTCTGTAGCAAGATGCCGAGGCCCAGAATCACTTGTGCGATGAGGAACCACCTTGCTGAGCGGTTTCCCTGTCGCAGTCGCAGCCAGGCAGCGACGATCCCGAGCGGGGCAGGCAGGCAATCGCCAAGATAGGCGATCACATTCCAGACGTGGACATTCATGAATCCGAGCAAAAGGCTCGCAACCAGAATGATCACTGGGATATTCCAGAGCATGTCGTAGCGGGGAAGCGAGCGCTTGGTGTCGAGGAATCTGCGGCTGAATCCGACCAATGCGATCCACATTAGACCGCCCGCAAGTTGATCGAGCGTCACCCCGACAAGCGGATTCCTGGGCGCGAATACGTACGAGATCAGGTTGCCACCACCCGCGCTGGTCGAACTTACGGCCATCAGGAAAAGGTACAGGGAATACCAGAAGTAGCTTCGGTCGGCGGTCAAAAGGCCAACCAGCAGATTGTACAAACCAAGCACCACAAGACCGCCAAGCAAGATGCCATCGACCAGCGTTGCCAACTTCTGAGAGTTTTGCGCCAATGCAGCAGGCGCGATTCCAATGTTGGAAGAAGAAGACCAGCCGAAGACTGGCCCGAGCGATATGTGCACGAGTAGGGTCACGCGTTGATTCGCGCCAAGCATGAAATGGGTAGCAGGATCGCCGCTCATGGAGAGCTGGACCCCATAAGGGCCTATGGGTCGTAGCGCCTCAACACTGCGATCTGGCCGTATCACCCAGATTTCACACAGGTCCGAGCCATTGTCCAAATTGAGATCCTGCGACTTCGCTGATGCATTCTCGATTTGAAACGAAAGCCAGCATCCCGCTTCGCTGCATTGTTGCGGTCCCGCTGAAATCGGAGGTTTGTTGAGTGCCCAATCAAGTGCTTCTGCGTAACTTGAATCGGGAGAACTATCGAGAACGACAGCACCTGGACTCGTTGGGTTCACAACGGTCGAGCGACCGTCAAGCACCACCACGCCGTCCGCCGACCAGGACACGGCCGGAGCACTCATCAACAACGCCAACAACACGAAAACGTGTCTTATCAAAACCTGGATGCCCCTGCTCTAGTTCTGTTGTCAAATTTTCATCGGCAGGATCACCATCTGCATGCCGTTGAGGTGCAGCCTGCGTTGCAGGGCGGTTGTCGCCTGATTGTGCAGCATGCGGGAGAACAGGTTCTCGCGTTCCGTGATGAGCTTGCTGGTAAAAAAGATGGCGTTGGGGAAATCCTCGACCACGCGCTCGCATATGCGGCTGACTTCGTCGACGGCGTCGGTACCAAAGCCAAGGTAAGACGTCGCAGCCAGTCCGTGGCTGTGGCAAAAGTCCACGAAGTATTCCAGCGACACTGTGGCGTCGGCGCGCATCATGTCGATCGACTCGTTGCCGCCGTAGGCGTGCGCATCGACAGTTCTGGCGTTAATGAAAACGAAATTCTTGAAATGCTCGGGAAACATGCGCTGTACCCAAAGCCAGGCATGCAGGCCGCCGCCTCTGCTTGAGCCTACGATGAATGCGGCCGTTGGCAACGCCTGGTCGGGCTCGGGATGGGTCTTGGCGTCGCCATGCGGCTGGTTGGAAAACACCTGGTCGACGGCGCGAATCTTGTCCTTGGTAGCGCGGTAGTGGTTGCGAATGAGGATGCAAATCGCGATCACCACACTTGTGATCATGACGGTGATCCAGCCGCCTTCATAGAACTTGGCAATCACCGTCACGCAAAGAATGCCGATGGTGAGAAGAAAGCCGATGCCGGAGAGGATCAGGCGGTACCACCAGCGCCTGTCGTCGCGTCGATGGCGCACCCAGTAGATGCAAAGACCTGCAAGCGAGAGAGAAAACGTCAGGAAAACGTTGATCGAATAAAGCACGACCAGAAGATCGACCTGGCCGCGACTCCAAAGCAGGATGGCAAGCGCGAAAGCGCCCATCAGCATGATGCCGTTCTCCGTCACCAGACGCGTCGACAGGTAGCGGAATTTGTGGGGCACCCAGGAATCCACGGCCATATTGGCGAGCACCGAAGGACCGCCGAGAAGGCCGGTATTGGCGGCGACAAGAAGCAGTCCGGCTTCAAAGGCAAGCGTCGCCGAAAGCACGATCGTCGAGACGCTGTCTGGGGCTGCTGTGCTTGCCAGTACGTCGCGAAAGACCACCGCGTTGAGTGTCTGCCCGGCTTGCGGATGCACGTGCCAGAGGAGGTAAAGAAGAATGATGCCGCCCGCCGTGAAGGCAAGGCTCGCGGCCATATAGAGCATGGTCAGTTTGCCGGTATGCACGCGCGGCTCGACGAGCGACTGGACATTGTTGGAGACGGCTTCGATGCCGGTGTAGGTGCCCCCGCCAAGCGAGTAGGCCTTAAGGAACAGCGCCGCGACGAAAATCCAGCTGGTGTCGCTGGCGAGTCTTTGCGTCTCGCGCAAAGTGTCGGGCACCAATTCCGGCAGGCCCTCGGCGTGGAAGGCGATGCCATACACGATGATCAGGAAATGGGTGATGACAAAGCCCATGAAAATCGGCAGGAGGAACTTGATCGACTCCTTCGTGCCCCTCAGATTCATGTAGATCAATATCACGGTGACGACGACTTCGACCGAGAGCTTGTAGGGCTGCAGTCCGACAGGAACCAGGCTGAAAAGCGCATCGACGCCGCTTGCGATCGAAATCGCGATGGTCAGGACGTAGTCGACGATCAAGGCCGCGCCGGCCGTCAGGCCCGCGTAGGGCCCGATGAGCGAAGTCGCGACGCGATAGCCGCCTCCGCCCGTCGGAAAGAGTTCGATGATCTGGTTATAGCCAAGCGAAATGATGAAAACCGTGATCGCCGTTGCGAGCGCAAGGTACAGACCGAAGTGGGTATGCACGCCAAGCGCCTTGAAGGCCTCCTCCGGGCCATAGGCCGAAGACGACAGGCCGTCGGCGCCAAGGCCGACCCAGGCGAGAAAGGCGACAAGCGCCAATGAATGGCGCGTCTCGATCTTTAGGGGGTCGAGGGCACGGCCCAGGAGAAGCTCGCGAACGCGATCACGGGTCATGATGAATGGGCGCGATGGCCGCGACAGGGAGCGGGGGAGTTAAGCATTGTTGCGCCGCAGCGAAGGGTCGGATGATACGCTTTTGGGTAAAGCTTTCAAGCCGGGACGTGCACCAAGCTCGGATACACTAGCCCGGATCATCAAGGCGCGCTCGCGCAAGGAATGTGCATGGACAAACGCATCGTTTCTACCCAGAAGGCACCCGCAGCGATCGGGCCTTACTCCCAGGCCGTGGCGTCAGGGTCACTGGTCTTCACGTCCGGGCAGATCGGCCTTGATCCCCTGACGGGCGAGCTCGTCAGTGGCGGCTTTGATGCCGAGGTGCGCCAGGCCTTCCACAATCTGCAGGCGGTTGCAGAAGCCGCCGGCGGCAGCTTCGCCCAGCTCGTCAAGGTCACACTCTTTCTGACTGATCTTGGCCACTTCGCGCGGGTCAACTCGATCATGCAGGAACTCTTGTCAGAACCCTATCCGGCACGCTCGACGGTGGGCGTCGCAAGCCTGCCACGCGGTGCCCAGTTCGAAATCGAAGCGCTTCTTGCGCTCTGAGTACGGGCATGCGAGCCGCGCCGGTGCGGGCGGCCGGGAAGGTGGCCAAAAAGACCGCCAGAAAAAAGGCCACGACGCCAAAAGAGGCGGGTGACGACTCGACCATCGCCAGGCTCGCGCGCATGGGCTTGCGGCGGGCGATCGATTGCGTATTGCACCTGCCGCTGCGCTACGAAGACGAAACGCACATTGTGCGCATCGCCGACTTGCAGCCTGGCGAGAGCGGCCAGGTCGAAGTGCGCGTCGTGAAAAGCGAGATCCAGTACCGTGGCAGGCGCCAGCTGATCGTCGAAGTCGAGGATCAGAGCGGGTCACTGACGCTGCGTTTTCTGCATTTCTACGGCAGCCAGGTGAAGCACTTCGAGCCCGGCCAGCTGCTCCGGGTCAGGGGCGAGTTGCGCGGCGGCATTCTGGTGCGCGAAATGATTCACCCGCGCTACAACGTGATCAGGCCCGGCGAAGCGTTGCCGGATCGCCTCACGCCGGTCTATCCCGCAAGCGAAGGCGTCTCCCAGACGCTGTTGCGCGCCGCGATCAAGCGGGCGCTGGCAAGTGCCGATCTTGCCGATACGTTGCCTGCCGAACTCGTCAGCAAACTTGACCTGTGGACGTTCGAGCGCGCTGTCAGAACCCTGCACAACCCGAGCGCGGACGCCGACATTGAGGATTTGCTGGAGCGCCGTCATCCGGCATGGCGGCGCGTCAAGTTCGACGAGTTGCTCGCGCAGCAGCTGTCGTTGCAGCGCGCGCGGCTGCTCAGAAGGTCACGGCAGGCGATAGCGCTGACTGCGCGTGGCAAATTGACCGATGCCTTGCTGCGCATGTTGCCGTTCACGCTGACCGGCGCGCAAAAGCGGGTGTGGAGCGAAATCGCATCCGATCTCTCGGCGTCCTATCCGATGCAGCGGCTCCTGCAAGGCGATGTCGGCAGCGGCAAGACCATCATCGCCGCACTGGCGGCGTTGCGCGCGATTGAAAACGGCACGCAGGCCGCGCTCATGGCACCCACTGAAATTCTTGCCGAGCAGCATTTCGCCAAGATTTCCGAATGGCTTTCGGCGCTTGGCATTCACGTCGTCTGGCTCACCGGCAGGATCAAGAAGTCAGAGCGTAGCACCGCCCTTTGCGCCATCGAAGACGGCCGTGCACAGCTCGTCATCGGTACGCACGCGCTGATTCAGGAAAGCATTGGATTTCGCCAGCTCGGACTTGCCATCGTCGACGAACAGCACCGCTTCGGTGTCGACCAGCGACTGGCACTGGGTGGCAAGGGTGGCGCGCGTGAGCCGCACCAGTTGATGATGTCGGCAACACCGATTCCGCGCACGCTTGCCATGACCTATTTTGCCGATCTCGAAGTCTCGACGATCGACGAATTGCCTCCTGGACGGCAACCGATCACGACCAAACTGTTTGCAAGCAGTCGTCGTGAACAGGTGGTTGCGGGCGTTGCACAGACGGTCAAGGCCGGCGGCCAGGCCTACTGGGTGTGCCCGCTCATCGAAGAGAGCGAAACGCTCGAACTCAAGACCGCAGTCGAGACCTTCGAGGCGTTGCGAAAGGCGCTGCCCGAGCTTTCAATCGGCCTTTGCCATGGCAGACTCTCATCTGCCGACAAGGCACAGGTGATGGAGGGGTTCTACGCCGGGTCGATCGATGTACTGGTTGCCACGACCGTGATCGAAGTCGGCGTTGACGTGCCAAACGCAAGCCTGATGGTGATCGAGCATGCCGAGCGTTTCGGCCTCTCCCAGATGCATCAATTGCGCGGTCGGATCGGCCGCGGCCGGGACGCCTCGACCTGCATCCTGATGTATCAGGCACCTCTTTCGAACCTGGCCAAGGAACGCCTGCGCATCATCAAGGAGAGCGCCGATGGCTTTGAGCTTGCAAGGCGCGATCTGGAACTGCGGGGCCCGGGTGAGTTCCTTGGCCAGCGCCAGTCGGGGGTGGCGCTGTTGCGCTTTGCCGACCTTTTGCACGACCAGTCGCTGCTTGAACAGGCACGAGATGCGGCGCTCGAGCTTTTGCGCGACACTAGCGGGCCGGTCGAGCGTCACCTGCATCGCTGGTTGGGCGATCGCGCCGAATATCTCAAGGCATAGGAGACACAAGTGAAGCTAGTTCGCTATGGTAAGGAGGGGTACGAGAAGCCTGGTGCGATCGATGCCGGCGGCGGCCTGCGCGATCTGTCCTCGCTGGTCGAGGACATCGACGTGTCGGTGTTTTCGCCTGAAGGCCAGCGCAGGCTGGCAGCACTCGATTTGCGTTCATTGCCGCGCGTGAGTGGCGAGCCGCGCCTTGGCGTTCCCTTCGTTGGCATTTCCAAATTCATCGGCATTGGTCTTAACTACGCCGATCACGCCGCCGAGTCGAACATGCCGGTGCCCAAGGAGCCGATCATGTTCTTGAAGGCCACGACCTCGATCAATGGCCCCAACGATGACGTCAAGATGCCGCCGCATTCGACCAAGCTCGACTGGGAGGTCGAGCTTGGCATTGTCATTGGCAGCCAGGCGCGTTACGTGCCGCTCGAGCGCGCAATGCGCCACGTCGCGGGCTACGTCCTCATCAACGACGTATCCGAGCGCCAGTTCCAGCTTGAGCGTGGCTCGCAGTGGGACAAGGGCAAGGGCTGCGACACGTTCGGACCGATCGGACCGTACCTTGTCACTGCCGACGAGATCGCCGACCCGCAAAAGCTCTCGCTGTGGCTTGACGTCAATGGCGAGGCGATGCAGCGCGGCTCGACGTCGACGATGGTCTTTGATTGTCGCCAGATCGTTAGCTATTGCAGTCACTACATGACGCTGCGCCCAGGCGATGTGATTGCCACGGGCACGCCGCCAGGCGTTGGCATGGGCAAGAAGCCGCCGCGCTTTCTTGCCGTCGGTGATGTCGTGACGCTGGGTATCGAGGGACTTGGCAAGCAGCGGCAGCGCATCGTTGCCAGCTGATCTAGGCGCTCGCCGATGTTGACAGAAGTCGACGCGGCGATCGTTGGCGGTGGTGCTGCAGGCCTTTGGTGCGCTGCCGTTGCGGGTCGCCGCGGCAAACGCGTCGTGCTCTTCGAACACAGCGCGCGTCTGGCCGAGAAGATTCGCATTTCAGGTGGCGGGCGCTGCAACTTCACCAATCGCGATGTGGCAGCACACAACTTCGTCTCGGAGGACCCCGCCTTTTGCGAGGCAGCGCTTAGGCGCTTTGGCGTGGCTGACTTCATCCGGCTGATCAAGCGCCACAGGATCGCCTTTCACGAGAAGCACAAGGGCCAGCTTTTCTGTGATGAATCGAGCGAGGCGATTATCCGCATGTTGCTGGCCGAGTGCAGGGCGGGTGCGGTGGAACTGGTTTATCCGGCCAGCGTGTCTTCGATCGTTCGCGGCGATTGCGGCTATCGACTTGAAACCACGCGCGGCCGCATCGACGCGAAGAAGGTCGTGATCGCCACGGGAGGCCTGTCGATTCCGAAGATCGGCGCGAGCGATTTTGGCTATCGCATCGCGCGCCAGTTCGGCTTGCGCGTGATCGAGCCGCGCGCGGCACTTGTGCCGCTGAAGTTCCCGCAAGACACATGGCGGCCCTTTGCCGAGCTCGCCGGCATCGCAGCTCCCGTGCGCATTGGCACCGGCGGCTCGACGCAGACTTTTCTTGAAGACCTGCTGTTTACCCATCGCGGCATTTCCGGGCCCGCCGTGCTGCAGATTTCGACGTTTTGGACACCGGGTCAGGACATCAGCATCGATTTCGCCCCGGCCATTGATCTTCTGGCCGAACTCAAGCGACAGAAGGATCAAACCCGGCAGACGCTTGCAACCGTGCTCGCGCAATGGTTGCCAAGGCGTCTCGCGCACGAGTGGCTCAATGCCCAGGGGCCGGAAATTGCCGCGCTCGCCGAGCGCAAGATCGCCGAAGTCGGCAACCGCGCCCTGGCATTGATTGCAGCCGGCTTAAAGGACTGGCGCATCGTGCCTTCGGGCTCGGAAGGATTCCAGAAGGCCGAAGTGACGCGCGGGGGCGTGGCGACCTGCGAACTTGACGCCGACACCCTCTCAAGTCGTGACCATCCCGGCCTTTTTTTCATCGGCGAAGTGGTCGACGTCACGGGCTGGCTTGGCGGCTACAACTTCCAGTGGGCCTGGTCGTCCGGGTTCGTCGCTGGCGAGGCCCTCTAGAATGCCCGCTACGCGCTCAAAACCGCAACAAATCAGACACCTACGGGATGCGGTGGGCTTTTGGGCTTGGCACGCAATGCGGACATCGGATATACTCCAAGGCTTTCTACCTTTCGCCCAAGCGATTTACCGATGCCAACAGTCCGCGTCAAAGAAAACGAGCCGTTCGAGGTTGCGCTGCGCCGCTTTAAGCGCACCATGGAGAAAACCGGCCTTCTGACCGAGTTGCGCGCGCGTGAATTCTACGAAAAGCCCACTGCAGAGCGCAAGCGCAAGCTGGCCGCCGCGGTCAAGCGCCACTATAAGCGCCTGCGCAGCCAAATGCTGCCAAAGAAGATGTACTAGGGCGCGACTGCTGCAAACGTCGGCCCCCCGATAAAACCCGCAGCGTGTCTCCTGCGGGTTTTTTGTTTCTGGGCAGGCAGCTCAGGCGCGACTGTGGACAAGCTGTGCAAAAGCGGTGAAAAAGCGGTGTACTGCCGGTGGACAGTCTTGAACAAGTCGGTCTTGCACCCGATCTGCGAAGCTGCGCGATGTGAGCGCTCGCCGCCGCCGGACTCGCTTAAAATGACAGGCTGCAATCGATAAAGAAGACCCGATGAGTTCCACGCCTTCTGCACTTCTCGCGCGTATCCAAGAGGATGTCAAAGCCGCCATGCGCGCCAAGGATTCCGCGCGGCTGACGACGATCCGCATGTTGACCGCCGCAATCAAGCAGCGTGAGGTTGACGAGCGCATCACCCTAAGCGATGCCGATGTGCTGGCCTTAGTCGACAAGTTGATCAAACAGCGCAAGGATTCGATCAGCCAGTTTCGTGCTGCGAACCGTCTCGATCTTGTCGAAAAGGAAGAAGCCGAAGTCGTCATTCTCTCGGCTTATCTGCCGGCGCAACTGAGCGTGGAAGACATCGACAGGGAAATCCGTGCCGCCATTCATGCCGAAGGCGCCACCGGGCCGCAGGCCATGGGCAAGGTCATGGGTCGCCTAAAGCCGAATCTCGCCGGGCGCGCCGACATGACGCAGGTGGCGCAGCGCGTGAAGACGCTTCTTGCCGGCTAGCAGCAAAAGGCGCCTTGCGGCGGATCTTTTTCTAGAGCATCGTGTTGCGCTGGCCAGGGCGTGTTTGCCGGCCAGGTGCGATTGAGCGCTGATGATTCCTGCTTCCTTCATTTCGGACTTGTTGTCTCGCGTTGACATCGTTGACGTCGTCGGACAATACGTCAAGCTGCGCAAGGGCGGCGCCAATCTGATCGGGCTTTGCCCGTTCCATAACGAAAAATCCGGGTCGTTCACGGTCAGTCCGACCAAGCAGTTTTTCCACTGTTTCGGCTGCGGCGCGCACGGCACTGCCATTGGCTTTCTGATGGAGTACTCGGGCATGACCTTTCCCGAGGCGGTCCACGATCTCGCCCAGGGCGTAGGCATGGTCGTGCCCGATGAGCCTCGCGCCGAACGCGCGGGCGCCGCTGCGCCATCTTTTGCTGCAAGCACCGGTCTTGCCGAGGTCATGGCGATCGCGTCGGATTACTACAAGGCCGAGTTGCGCAAATCGACGCGCGCTATCGACTACCTCAAGGGGCGCGGTCTGACCGGTCAGATTGCAGCGCGCTTTGCCTTAGGCTATGCGCCCGATGGCTGGACAAGCCTTGAACATGCGTTCGAGGATTATCGCAATGCCGCCCTGACCGAGGCTGGCCTTGTGGTGGATCGCGACGAGGACGGCAAGCACAAGCGCTACGACCGATTTCGCGATCGCATCATGTTCCCGATCCGAAACGCAAAGGGGCAGACCATCGGTTTTGGCGGTCGCATCCTCGACAAGGGCGAGCCGAAATACTTGAATTCGCCTGAAACGCCGCTGTTCCAGAAGGGCTACGAGCTCTACGGCCTGTTTGAGGCGCGTCGCGCGATTCGCGAGGCGGGTTTTGTGATTGTGGTCGAAGGCTATATGGATGTCGTCGCCCTGGCGCAGTTGGGCGTGCCCAATGCGGTTGCCACACTTGGCACGGCGTGCACGGCCAACCATGTGCAAAAGCTCGTGCGCAACACCGACAGGATCGTGTTCAGTTTTGATGGCGATGTTGCCGGGCGCAAAGCCGCCTGGCGCGCGCTCGAGGCAAGTCTGCCGTTTGCGGCTGACGACAAGGCGTTCAACTTTCTCTTTCTGCCGAGCGAACACGATCCGGACACGTACATCCGCGAATTTGGTGAAGCCGGATTTCGCGAGGCGATCGATCGTGCCCTGCCGCTTTCGGCTTTCCTGCTGCAAGAAGTCGTGGCCAACGAGGCGCTGGCAACGGCCGAGGGTCGCGCCCACGCAATCCATCAGGCCAAACCGCTTCTCGCACAGTTGCCAGCAGGCGTCTTGCGGCTGCAGATCGTGCGCGAACTTGCGCGCCTGACGCACACCACTGAAGATGAAATCAGCGAGCTCGCAGCGCTTGAGGTGGCAGGTCCTCTGAGACGGCGCCCAACCGCTGCGTCTCGACGCTCGCGACCGACCCCGCTTGAGGATCAGGTCATGCGCATGCTCCTGACGCAACCGGCGCTGGCCCGGCAAATCGACGCGGAAACGCGTGCGCTGCTCATGAGCCACCCCCTGCCCGAGCTCGGCATCCTGGTCGAGGTCTGCGAGAAAGTCGGACCGGATGCAACGCTTGCCACCCTCAGTCACGCTTTGGCCGCCTTGCCCGAGGCGGAGCTTTTCTCCGAGCGCATCGCCCAGCTCCTCGTCGCGCAGGACATCGCACCCGAAGGCGCCTTGGCCGAGCTCGCACTGGCCAGCCGCAAATTGCGGGAAACGGATATCAAGAACGAACTTGAGGCGCTTGCCCGCCAGGGCACGCCTGACGCTAACGCCGCCAGCCGATACCGCCAGTTGCTGCAAGAGCAGCAGGCTCTGCGTAGTTCCCGCGCCTTGATTAACCCGCCCGCGTCCCCACTTCAGTAGCACGGCCCAAGCGCTTGATTTGGCGTGGTTTCTTAATGGTTTGGCGGCATAGAAAGGACTGGAATTCTAGCGGCTCCATGCTATAATTTATGGTTTACCGCTCCAACCCGGGCGAATAGACCCGGGTGCTGCCGTAGTGATCAGTTTCGGATCCCGCATGAAGAGGCCGTTTGAGACGCTTCGCCATGTGCCTGGAGATCCATCCGCAAAAGCGCAGCGCCGGACTGCCTATGGATTAGGCAAGGCTTTTCGTTGTCATCGCTCATTGAACGCAATTCGCAAGGACCTATATGGCGCACTCGCCGAGCTCAAAGAAGACCAAGCCAACTGCAAGCAAGGCAGCCCCTGGACGCAGCACGTCCCAGGCCAAGGCTAAAAGCGGGAAAGTTGCGGCGAAGACGCCTGTCAGGTCCCAGCCGTTAAAGGCTGCGGCGAAAAAGCGTCCGGTTGCAAGGCCTGCGGTTAGCGCCAAGGCCGCGGTGAAGAAGGGCGTCGCCAAGAAGCCTGTGGCGCAGAAGACGGCTGCGGCCAAGCACGTCGTATCGAAAGCGAGCCCGGTCAAGGCGCCGCGCCCCGCGGCCAAGGCCCACTCGGTTCACGGCGCCAACGGTTCGGCCAAAGTCGCTGCCGTCTCCAAGGCAGGCGCTGCCCCCGCCAAGCAAAACGCCAAGGCGGCACCTGTCAAGCCAGTGCCCGCGCCGAAGGTTGTCGAAACCCCCCAAACCGCCGCGGCGAAGGTTCAGGCCGCAGCGGTGATCGCTGCTGCACAGGTCGCAGCGACTGGGGCAGTTGCCGCCAAGGCGCTCGTCAAGGCCAAGCCTGTGAGCGACAAGGTCAAGGCGAAAGAGCGCAAGGCCAAGGAAAAGGCGTTTCTCAAGGAAGCGCTTTCGAGCCAGCAGCCTGGCACTGAAGAAGAACTCGAAGCACGACGCACCAAGCTCAAGAATCTGATCAAGCTGGGCAAGGAGCGCGGCTTTCTGACGTACGCCGAAATCAACGACCACCTGCCTGATGACGTCGTCGATGCCGAAGCCATCGAAGGCATTATCAGCACCTTCAATGACATGGGCATTGCGGTCTACGACCAGGCGCCCGATGCGGAAACGCTGCTGCTCAACGACAACGCGCCGGTGGTCTCGAGCGACGACGACGCGGAAGAGGAAGCCGAAGCCGCCCTCTCGACGGTCGATTCCGAATTTGGACGCACAACCGATCCGGTGCGCATGTATATGCGCGAAATGGGTTCGGTCGAACTGCTCACGCGCGAAGGCGAAATCGAAATTGCCAAGCGCATCGAGGAGGGTCTGAAGCACATGATTCAGGCGATTTCGGCCTGCCCGACGACGATCGCCGAGATTCTTGGCATGGCAGACAAGATCCGCCGCGAAGAAATGCGCATCGATGAAGTCGTTGACGGCCTGATCGATCCGAACGCCGAAGAGGATGCCAAGTTCGCGGCCGCCGCGGCTGCCGAGGAAGACGAGCTGCCGGAAGAGTCAGAAGCCGGCGATGAGGAAGAAGACGATGGCGGCGCTGCGGTCAATGCCAAGGCGCTTGAGGAGCTCAAGCGCAACGGCCTTGAGAAGTTCGACATCATCCATACCCAATTCGAAAAAATGCGTCGCGCGTTCGAGCGCGAAGGCTACAAGTCGAAGGGCTACGTGCGCGCTCAGGAGGCGATCTCCAATGAGCTGATGATGATTCGCTTCACGGCCAAGATGGTCGAGCGGCTTTGCGACACCTTGCGCGCGCAAGTCGACGAAGTGCGCCAGCTCGAGCGTCAGATCCTTGACATCGCGGTCAACAAGGCGGGCATGCCGCGCAGCCATTTCATCAAGACTTTTCCCGGTCGTGAGACTGATCTGACCTGGGCAAAAAACGAGGTCGATGGCAACCACAATTACAGCGTGACGCTGGCGCGCAACCTGCCGGCAGTGCAGGAGCTCCAGCAAAAGCTGATCGATCTGCAAAACCGCGTGGTTTTGCCGTTGCCCGATTTGCGTGGAATCAACAAGCAGATGGCGACCGGGGAAGCCAAGGCGCGCAAGGCCAAGCGCGAAATGACCGAGGCCAATCTGCGCCTTGTGATCTCGATCGCAAAGAAGTACACCAACCGCGGCCTGCAGTTTCTCGACCTGATTCAAGAGGGCAATATTGGCCTCATGAAGGCCGTCGACAAGTTCGAATATCGTCGTGGCTACAAGTTCTCGACTTACGCGACCTGGTGGATCCGCCAGGCCATCACGCGGTCGATCGCCGACCAGGCACGCACGATCCGCATTCCGGTTCACATGATCGAGACGATCAACAAGATGAACCGCATCTCACGTCAGATCTTGCAGGAAACCGGGCAGGAACCTGATCCGGCGACGCTGGCGCTGAAGATGGAAATGCCGGAAGACAAGATCCGCAAGATCATGAAGATTTCCAAGGAGCCGATCTCCATGGAAACGCCGATCGGCGACGATGATGACTCGCACCTGGGAGATTTCATCGAAGATCAGGCTACGCTTGCGCCCGCGGATGCTGCGCTTTATGCCTCGTTGCGCGATGTCACCAAGGACGTGCTCGACTCGTTGACGCCACGCGAGGCGAAGGTGCTGCGCATGCGCTTTGGCATTGAAATGAGCACCGACCATACGCTTGAAGAGGTCGGCAAACAATTCGACGTCACGCGCGAACGCATCCGCCAGATCGAAGCCAAGGCGCTTCGCAAGTTGCGGCATCCGAGCCGATCTGACAAACTCAAATCGTTCCTCGAAGGTAGCTAGGGCGATCTGAAAGAGCCTCGCAAGAGGCTCTTTTTTTGAATCTTCCGCACGTCGGGCCGTTAGCTCAGTTGGTAAGAGCAGGGGGCTCATAACCTCTTGGTCGCTGGTTCGAGCCCAGCACGGCCCACCAAAATTCAAGCGGTTGCGAACGTCTTACTACGCGGCATTTGCCTGAGCGCGACAAGAACGTGAAATTGGAATCACGTTCGCGCTGCGACCAGACGCAATTCGTGCCGCTGCTGCCAAATACTCGGACGCATACTTCGCGCACCGATGCCAAGGCCCTCGCAACTCGCAGGCGGATTGCGGGCGACGCCAGCCCTGCGCGTCCCCAAATTGGCGTTCGAGCCGAAAACCTCGTCAATCATCGCTATTGGGTTCGCTCCAGGTCAAACATGAGGAAGTACGGAACCCGGCTGGCATCCTCGAGGTCCGGATGGGCTTTGACGGCCGCAGCAGCAGGTGTTGGCTCATGGATCGATCGCAGAGCGAACCCGGCATCCAGCAGCCAGCCGAACCAGTCCGCGAGAGTCGCGTGGTATGCAGAAGTCGTAAACTCGTACAACCAGTCTTTCCAAAGGTACTTCACGGGCCCACGCTCAAAGTATCGGTCGATACAGAGCCATCGCTTCGTCCCTGAGCCGTCTTTGGCCCATTTTCTAAACGGAGTGTCGCTGCACGGGTGCGTGATTGAAGCCACAAGTCGGCCGCCCGGTACCAGCACGTCGTGGATCGATCGAAGCGCAGCGGGAATGTCCGGCATGTCCTGCAGCGCGAGACACGACGTCACCATGTCAAAGCAATCGCCGTCAAAGTACTCTTTCAGCCGCGCGGCATCGCCGGTCAGGTATCGAATACCGAATTGCGCGGTGGCTTCCAGTTCCAGCGCGTGGGCGAGCATGCCCGGCGACAAGTCGACCCCAGTGACGAAAGCACCCCGACGCGCCATCTCGCGTGCGAAATACCCGGTTCCACAGCCAACATCGAGAATCTTCAGGCCGCGTACTTCACCACATAGGGCAATCTGTGCCGGACCAAAGAAATCCAAGCGGTAATAGTCACGACCGGAGGCTTGCGCTGCGGCGTATGCATCAGCGGCCATGTTCCATTCGCCGCGGACCGACTGCGCATCGAACCCTTCGAAACGATCAGCCATTCTCACCTGCCACGATGTCCGCTAAAGAGCGATCTTTATCCCACGACTGAATGTCGCCGCGTGCCGCCTGCCGCCTTGAGCGTGCTGCCACGGCCTTGCTCCCTTTCGACTCCGGATGGAAGTGACGACCTTGCGAAAGCACGGCGCTTTGACTCATGCGGGCTTCCAAAACGTGACGATTGCCCCGCCTGCGACGATCAGAAAACCGCCGACCAACGTTGGCAGGCTAGGAGTAGTCTCGAAGAAGAAGTAGTTGATCACTTGCCAGACGACAAACAGAGTTGCGATGTACAAACCGACGACTTGACCGAACTCAAGGGGAGCGAGATTCAAGAAGGTGCCATAGCCGAACAGGAGTGCAGCCCCACCAACGAAGAAAACAACGCGCAGCGTCCCGCTTGAGTCATGGATCGCCAGGCGAATGATTGCGTCTCCGCTCGCCTCAAGGGTGGTCGCGATCAACAGAAGGAGTAGTGCGGGAACATGTTGCAGAGTTTTAAGCAGGACTTCCACAGTTTCCCCCAAGTATATTGATCACACATGCGCGCAATGCTGCTCGCCATCGGTTTACTTCACGGCGTCTTGACGCAAGGAAAGTTTAGAGCTCTGCAGTGCACCCGCTGCTTCTGAATCCGTCGTCTTTCCCGAGAGCATTTTCGAAGCCGACCGAGAAGGATACTGATCCTTTGGAAATTGCGCCGGGGTTCGCGAAAGTTGCCCGCTCGTGATCGATGAAGAACCAGGCGGCCGGTACAGCGCTTCGCCATGGACGAGTTGAAAGACCTAGGCCCGCGCACGCCCGCCGTGCGGAGATATGATTCTGGACCTGTACCACGCTTTCGGATTCAACGCCATGTTTAACCGATGTCTCGCCACCTGCCTTCTCATTCTGGCCACGACACTATCACCGGCTGCCAAGGCGCAAAGCCCGGTTGCGCCTGAAGCCCGGCAAACTGCGCCGCCTGGCTATCTCTCACCCGAGGCGTTGCCTGACAGTCTCGCGTTGCTGCCGCCGGCTCCTGGTCCTCACTCGGCGACACAGGCTCGTGATGACGCGGAAGAAGCTGCCGACAATGCTTATCGCCACGGCCCACGCTGGGCGCTTGCTGCGCTCGACGCCGATCTTGACTTCCCCCAGGCGGCGGGGACGTTCTCCTGCGCAGTTGGGGTGAACATCAGTGCGGAGGCGACGCCAAGGCTCTACACCTTGCTCGAGCGCATGCGCAGCGACGCTGGGGCGTCGACGCGTCTGGCCAAAGATCATTACAAACGACCACGCCCCTTTGTCGTCGTGCGCGGGGCGACGTGCCAGCCCAAGGAGGAAAACGATCTGCGCACCAGTGGATCCTATCCGTCTGCTCACAGCACGATTGGCTGGAGCTGGGCGCTGGTCTTGTCAGAAGCCGCACCCGATGAGGCCGAGGCGATCCTCGGGCGCGGCAGGGCGTATTTGCAAAGCCGCGTGGTATGCAACGCGCATTGGTTAAGTGACACCGAAGCAGGCGGTCTGCTGGCAGCGGCAGTCGTCGCACGCTTGCATGATGAGCCCGCGTTCACTGCTGACTTGACTGCGGCTAAAGCTGAGATCCGAGCGGCGCGTGCCGAAGGCAGGAAACCGTCGCGCGACTGTGCGGAGGAAGCCGCGGCGCTCGCCATCGTGCCGAATCACCAGCCGTGATCCAGGATGCACCAACGAGCTATGAAAGGCGTCAGTGGTTCAGCGGCCGCTCGTTTGCCAGCCACAGACCGGATTCCGAGACCCCGGGGATAGCCCAAGGTCATCATGTCCTCAGCGCATTGACTGCCACACGAGGCAGCGGTTGTTTGCGGGCATGACCCGGTCGGCAAGCAGGCCAAGTCCGGCACAACGGGCAAGCGCCATGACGTCCTCGATTGCACGCAGACCCCGCTCGGGATGCACTTGCTTTAGCTGCAAATCGAACAGCCGATTGCTTTCAGACGTGTATCGGCCGTGCTCATTGAACGGGCCGTAGACTATGAATTTGCCATCGCGGTGCAACAGTCGAGGCAGGCCTTCAAACAGTCGCTCGACGTTGTTCCAGGACATGATGTGCAGGGAGTTGGCCGTGAAGACGGCGCTGTATTGTCGAATTGGCCATGCGCCTGCAATATCGAATTCGATCGCACCGGCCAGGTTGGGCAGCGCGGATTGTGAAAGCCGTTGCTCGATCGAGTAGAGATTTTCCGAAACATCGGAGCAGTGCCACACGAGATGCGGCAATCGCGACGCGAAATGAACGGCGTGCTGGGCCGTGCCGCTGCCAATTTCAAGCACGTCTTTGCGATCCGCAAAATGCTCGGCAAGCACACCCAGGATGGGATCCTTGTTGCGGTCTGCGGCTTCAGAATAGGGAAGGTTGAATTCGGCCACGGGAAAAGGGGTTTTGACGGGGAGTCAGCGCCAGGCGTCATGCGCCGCCGTAAGTCTATTCTCTTGTTGAAGCAACATTCGTGGCTTTCCTTGAAGCTGCCGCGAGGCGCGAGCCGCGATAAAATGATCACAGCTGCCTTTTTTGAGGAACATCGCCATGAACGGCTCGACCCACGCGCTGCCGCCCTTTCATCTTGCTTTTCCGGTGCACAGCATTTCTGCTGCGCGCGAGTTCTATGGCGACCTTCTGGGTTGTCCCGAAGGCCGCAGCGCGCCGGACTGGGTCGACTTCAATTTTTTCGGCCATCAGATTGTTGCGCATCTGTCGCCAGATGAGGTCGGACATCGCGCGAGCAGTGCAGTCGATGGTGACGCCGTGCCCGTGCGCCATTTTGGCGTGGTGCTGTCGATGCAGCAGTGGCAAGAGGCCGCCGACAAACTGCGTGGCGCCCACGTCGATTTCATCATCGAGCCGCATATCCGCTTCAAAGGCGAAGTTGGCGAGCAGGCGACCATGTTTTTTCTCGATCCAAGTGGAAATGCGCTCGAGTTCAAGGCGTTTGCTCGCATGGAATCGTTATTCGCCAAGTGAATCAGGCTTTTGGCCTTGGAAGTTGCCTTCGCCTTGCACGTGGTGCGATCCAGCGTGACCGACGAAGTGCCATTGGGTTGTCGCGATGCCCTCTGCGGCAACGCGCTCGCCGCGCAGAACATCGCCGCGACAATTTCGCAATCGGATTGACCTGCGGCAGGCGTAGAAAATCGCTTGCTGCGCCGCGGCAGCGCGAGCCTTTCCCGGGTGCTGCGGGGCCGATTTGGGGTGCAAGGGCACGCAGTTGCCGTTTGTAGCTATCCCGCAACAGTTCCGCACCAAAGTTCGTGTTTACGCGCGATCCCTGCAAAGCCAGTGAACTTTCAACGCGCCCGCCACCACGTCTACGTCGTCGAACTCGATGCCAGGGTGCTCGACGATGTCCGCTTCAGGATGGCCAATCCGGGGCACGTGTACGGCATGCCGTGCCTTTATGTTGGCATGACGGGCCTTGATCCGGATTTGCGCTTCGATCGCCACAAGGCCGGAATTCAGTCGAACCGCTATGTTTTTGAATTTGGCCTGCGGCTGTTGCCGCAACTGTATGCGGTGTTCAACCCGATGCCCTATCGCGTCGCGTGCGAGATGGAAGTCGAACTCGCCCTCGATCTGCGGGGAAAAGGCTACGCCGTGTGGCAGGCGTAGCCCTGCGGGTCGTCAGTGGGCGACGTGGTGCAGGCGCACGACAACCCGTGGTGAGCGAAAGCCCATGGCGACGAGATTCAGCGCGACTTCGTCGATTTGCACGCGGTGGGCGCGATAGGCTGCAACCAGATCATCGACTGGACCTAGTTCAAGTGCTTCGAGGGCCTGGCGGCTGACCGTGCTGGCAATCGTCTCACCTGCAAAGCGAACCTGAAAATGAACTCCCGCCCCATTTGACACGGGGCTGCCGGTCTCATCCAGCGATGCGACGATCCACGGCCCGAACTCGACTTCGAATGTATCCTTCATATTCCGTGCAAGAGGACTTCAATGGCCCGAATGATCGTTGCTTGCGCAGGAAATTTCAAGCGCGGAAACACCCAGAACTCGGGTCCTTTACAATTGTTTGCCTTGTGACACACACAGAGTGATTTTGTGATTCGCTGTTGCAGCGCACGAATTTGGTCCTTTCATGCTTGACTTGCCGTCGCCTTCGATCATCTTCGCGGCGATTCTTTTCGGGGTCATTGGCACTGCCGCATTCTTCTACGGAAAAAAGCAGAAGAAGCCGCGTGCGCTCGGACTTGGCATCGCCTTGTGCGTATATCCCTATTTCATCCTCGATAACACCTGGCTGATGTGGCTTGTCGGTATCGGTTTGTCGGTTGCACTTTTCGTATGGACTGACGACTGAGGGCCGGTTGCACATCGCTGTTGAAGTCGCCACACTGTTCGTTTTCTCTTCGCATTTCGCCTGTCATGAACCTCTCCGACGCCAACCTCGATCTTTCTGCCTTCTGGATGCCGTTTACGGCCAACAAGGATTTCAAGGCCTCGCCGCGCCTTTTGCGCTCCGCATCGGGCATGTACTACCAATCTGTCGATGGCCGCCAGATTCTCGATGGCACGGCGGGTCTTTGGTGCGTCAATGCGGGCCACTGCGTGCCAAGGATCGTCGCGGCGATCAGGCAGGTGGTGGACGAACTCGATTACGCGCCTTCGTTCCAGATGGGGCATCCGAGCGCGTTCACGCTTGCTTCGCGTCTGATCGAATTTGCCAACCATCGCTTTGACAAGGTTTTCTACACCAATTCCGGCTCCGAATCGGTTGATACCGCCCTGAAGATGGCGCTTGCCTACCACCGCGTGCGCGGCGACGCCGCGCGCACGCGTCTCATCGGTCGCGAGCGCGGCTATCACGGGGTCGGCTTTGGCGGCATTTCGGTGGGCGGAATCGTCAGCAACCGCAAGTACTTCGGCCCGCTGCTGTCAGGCGTTGATCACATGCCGCATACGCATGACTTGAAGCGCAACGCGTTCTCGCGCGGGCAGCCCGAGCACGGGGCCGAGTTGGCCGATGAACTCGAGCGCATCGTCACCCTGCACGACGCCTCGACGATCGCCGCGGTGATCGTCGAGCCGGTTGCCGGATCAACCGGTGTGCTGGTGCCGCCTAAGGGCTACCTCGAGCGCTTGCGCGCGATCTGCGATCGGCACGGCATTCTTCTGATTTTTGACGAGGTGATCACAGGCTACGGGCGTCTCGGTACGCCATTTGCCACCGATTTCTTCAACGTCGAGCCGGATATCATCGCGACGGCCAAGGGTCTTTCGAACGGCGCCGTGCCGATGGGTGCGGTGCTCGTCAAGGAGCACATTTACGAGGCCTTCATGAGCGGCAGCCATGCACCAGCTGGCGGCATCGAGCTGTTTCACGGCTACACCTACTCCGGCCATCCGCTCGCCTGCGCCGCGGCGATGGCGACGCTTGACGAGTACCGCGAGGCGAAACTGCTCGAAAACGCCAGAAATCTCGCTCCCTACTGGGAAGAGGCGCTGCACCGGCTTGAAGGGGCGCCATGGGTCGTCGATCTGCGAAATCTGGGCCTGATTGGCGCAATCGAGCTCGAACCGAGGGCCAAAACCCCGGGCGCACGGGCGGCAGAGGTCTTTCGGCGCGCATTCGATGCGGGACTGATGGTGCGCTATACCGGGGAGACGATTGCGCTTTCGCCGCCGCTCATCATTGAAAAATCGCAGATCGACCAAATCTTCTCGATGCTTGGCGAGATTCTCCGGTCGATTTCGTAGGTCGCTTGGGGCCAGCAAATTGCATTTTCTTGGCGCCAAGGCCCCAGACCTGCGATAATTGATGTTTTGGCACGTCGGTATGCGGCGCAAGCCGCCTGGCGGTGAGTCTTCCGTCCTGTGCGCTTGGCGCATTTCCGCTCCAACCCTTTGTGAACCCTACAATCCAGTTTTCCGACTTCGGCCTCCATGCCGATGTTTTGCGGGCCTTAAGCGAGCAAGGCTACACCACCCCCACCCCGATCCAGGCGCAGGCCATCCCCGTGGTCCTGATGGGGCGAGATGTGATGGGGGCAGCGCAAACCGGAACCGGCAAGACCGCAGGTTTCGCCTTGCCGATCATCCAAAAGCTCCTGCCGCTTGCAAGCACCAGCACCTCGCCTGCGCGCCATCCGGTGCGTGCCCTGATCCTGACACCCACGCGTGAGCTCGCCGATCAGGTTGCCGAGAACGTCGCGAGTTACTCCCGCCATACGGCCTTGCGCTCGACGGTGGTGTTTGGTGGCATGGACATGGCGCCGCAAACCGCGGCCCTGCGTGCCGGGGTCGAAATCCTGATTGCAACCCCTGGCCGGCTACTCGACCACGTCCAGCAAAAGACCCTGAATTTGTCGCAGACACAGATTCTGGTCCTTGACGAGGCCGACCGGATGCTTGACATGGGCTTTTTGCCCGACCTTCAGCGCATCATCAATCTCTTGCCCAAGCAGCGCCAGAATCTGATGTTTTCGGCGACGTTTTCGACCGAAATCAAGAGGCTCGCGCAGTCGTTCATGCAGGATCCCGCGCTCATCGAAGTGGCAAGGCGCAATGCCACCGCCGACAATGTCAGCCAGATCGTCTATGCGGTACCGAGCGAATCCAAGCGCGCTGCGGTGGCTTTCATCATTCGCCAGAGAAACCTGAAACAGGTCCTGGTCTTCTCCAATACCAAGATTGGCACCTCGCGCCTTGCGCGCGAACTGCAGCGCGAAGGCATCAAGGCCGATGCGATTCACGGCGACAAGTCGCAAAAGGAACGGATGGTCGCGCTTGAGGCTTTCAAGCGCGGCGAGGTCGAGGTTCTGGTCGCGACCGATGTTGCTGCGCGCGGGCTGGATATCGTCGAGCTTCCCTGTGTGATCAATTACGACCTGCCGCATTCACCGGAAGACTACGTGCACCGCATTGGCCGCACCGGCCGTGCCGGTGCCTCAGGTGATGCAATTTCGCTCATGGCGCGCGAGGAAGAGCGCTATCTGCAGGATATCGAGAAATTGACCAAGACACCCATCGTGCGCAAGGATCTCGAGGGTTTCGATCCTGAGCGGGTGCGTCATCGTGAACGCAGCGCGCGCGAGCCGTCAGCCGAGCGCGGCCGGGCAGAGCCGGTGCAAAGGCGTCCGAGCGAGCGCACCGTAGCACCGGTGGACGAATGGTTCATGAAGCCCTACCAGCCCCAGGACGACGCTGCGGCATCTGTAAAGGTTCAGCCGCAGCAAGCCCAGCCAGGGCTTGCGCGAGCAGCCGAAAAACGACCTGCAGTAGCCGCCTTGCTCGGTGGCAAGCGGGCCAAGACCGAGACCGCCTAGCGGTTCGTGCGCTGTGCCTGGGCGTGATCGACCATGATGCAGCGGTTCATCACCACCTTCAGGCCACCTTCGGTCGCAATCTGGCGCGCGTGGTCATTGACCACGCCCAGTTGCATCCAGAGATTTCTGGCACCGATGGCGACCGCGTCACGTGCGATCGGCTCGATCTCCTCGCTGCGCCTGAAACACACGACCGTATCAATCGGCGTTGGCACGTCTTTCAGGTTTGCAAAGGATTTCTTGCCGAGGACGCTGTCAATCGTCGGATTCACCGGCGTGACCTCAAAGCCCGCTCGCAACAGATAGGCCATCACCCGATGGCTGTCGCGCGACGGGTCGGGCGACGCGCCAACGAGGGCAATGCGTTGGGTTGACGCAAGAATCGAGGCTAACTCGTGATTGACGGGCATGGGGCTGGATGCGACACCAAGGCGGCGGGTTCAAGGTCACTGTAGCGCAAAAGCGCCTCGCGCCAGAAGCCAGCCAGCGTCGCGGCTTTGATCGTGCCAAGCCGCAAATGGCACGCGGCGCGGGCGAGCAGGGCGATGGCATCCTCTGAGTCAAGAGCGACCGCTCCGGTCTGCTTGCTGAGTTTTTCTCCTCGCCCATTGACGACGACAGGCACATGCAGGTAGTCGGGTGTGGCGAGCCCGAGTGCTCGCTGCAAGAAGATCTGGCGCGGCGTCGAGTCGATCAAGTCGGCCCCGCGCACAACGTGGGTGATGCCCTGTGCGGCGTCGTCGACGACAACCGCAAGCTGGTACGTGATGATGCCGTCAGCGCGCCGCAAGACGAAGTCGCCGACGTCAATGGCCAGATCCTGGCACTGGCGCCCATGGCAGCGATCGACAAAGCAGATTTCACCGGCAGGCACCGCGATGCGCAATGCGCCCTGGTCTTGGCCAGGCCGCGTTCTGCAGGTGCCCGGGTAGATCAACGCGCTCTTGGCGCCAGGCAGCTGCGAATCGGCAATCTCCTTGCGGGTGCAGGTGCAAAAGAACGTGAGCGATGCCAAAGCCAGGGTCGCAAGCGCCTCGTCATAGAAGGCCAGGCGTCGGCTTTGCCAGACGATTTCGCCATCGGCCTCCATGCCAAATGCAAGCAGTGATCGCAGGATGTCCTCCGCCGCGCCCGGGACGTTGCGCGGGGTGTCGAGGTCCTCGATTCTGACGAGCCAGGTGCCTGCGGCGTTTCTGGCATCAAGCCAGCTTGCCATCGCAGCGACGAGGGAGCCGAAGTGCAATGGCCCGCTTGGCGTCGGTGCGAAGCGGCCGACATAGTTGCGCGTTGGCGCAGTCCCGGTTCTGGCAAGCACAGAATCCCCCGTTACGCAATGTGAACTATGCACGATGGCTGGTCTTAAAGCTGTTGCACTATATTGTGGGGGTGGCTTTTTGCCGGGAGGGGGTCGTCCCTCGGGATGCTGACTGCATCGATCCGTCTGCGGGCGCACGGCCAGGTCGTCGAGGATATGACAGGTTTAAATGCAAAGTCTTCATTGAGGCTCCCGCCGGCAGGCGACGGCAGCCTAGGCTACCGCATCCGCTCGGAGTTGTTGCAAAGCATGACGCGGCTAGGTGGCCTTGTGCTCTGGATCGATGTCGGCGCGGCCGGTGCCGCGCTTCATCTGCTGTGGCCTTTGGCGCCGGTGGCGCTCATCCGGGGCTGGCTGGCAGTCATCGGCGTTGCCCTTTTCGCTCGCGCAGCGGTCTATGTGCGGTGGATGCGCGCGCGCAACAAGCACCAGCCTTCGCCCGCCTGGGAACGCAGTCTTGCGCTGGCTGCGCTGTTTGAGGGCATGGCCTGGGGCGGTCTGTCCTGGTTTGAGACGGGCGCAGCGCCAGCCACCTCCTACCTGCTTGCAACGATCGTGACGACCGTGGCGTTTGCCGGCATTCCTGCGTTTGGCCAGAGCAGGCTCGCCGGTCCCTACTATCTGGTTCCCATCGTTCTTGGCCAGACCGTGGCCTATGCCACGAGCAATGCCGCGGGCGCTAGCACACTGCTTTTTTTGTGGCTCCTTCTGGCAGGAATTGGCCTCACGGCGAACATGCTCAGCGCGAAACGCTATCGGCTAAGCCTCTACGAACGCATGGTTGAAGAAGCCTCGGCGGCTGAACAACGCACGCTCCTGGATACCTTGACGGTGGGTGTGGTGGTGACAGACGGCGGCGTAATCCAGGACTGCAATGAGCGGATTACTGCAATGCTTGGCTACAGCCGCGAGGAGCTGATTGGCAAGCCTGCCGAAATGCTCGCCCTGTCGGCAGAGGAGCACGCCCAAAACGAGGCCTTGGTCCGTGACATTCTTGAGGGCAGGAATGCCTCGGCGCGCGTGCAAAAGCGCCGTCGCAAGGACAATAGCGTGCTTGCCGTCGAAGTCAACGCGGGGCTTGTCGATCCAGCCGACCCGGCCTCGCCGATTGTCACGGTGCTCGAGGACATCACGCTTAGGCTGTCGACAGAGCGTGAACTCTCGGTCAGTCGCGAGCGTTTGCGGCTCGCGCTCGATGCCTTGCAGTCCGGCGTATGGGACGCCGATCTGGTCGGCAACCGCTTCTTTTATTCAAGGCGCTTTCGCAGCCTTCTGGGCTTTGATCTGAGCTCGGTCGAGCCATTGCCACAACGGGTGTTCTTTCATCACGAGATGATCCACCCTGACGATCGCGGCCGCGTCGACGAAGAACGCATGCTGACGCTCACCCAGGGCGTGCCGTTTGACGTGCAATATCGCGTGCGCGTCGGGCTGGACACGATCTGGCTGCGTGAGACGGCGATTGCCGTTTCGGGCGTGGCAGGCGGCGTCGACCGCCTGACCGGCTCGATCACGGACACCACGGCGATGAACCAGATCCAGGAACAGCTCAAGGCCAGCGAGATCTTTCATCGCGGCCTGGTTGACGCCTCCAATACCTGCATCTGGCGCTGCGATCCTGATGGCATTACCACCTTCGTTAACGATCGCGGTGCGCGTGACCTCTACGGCTTCGAGCCGCACCAGATGGTCGGGCACCATGTCTATGAGTGCATCGCCCCCGAGGCCATGTCGCCCGAGGTGCGCGCGATGTTCGAGCCGGTGCTCAAGGGTGCAACAGTCAGAAACGTTGAACTGGTGCACATGACGAAGAGCAAGAGGCGCATTTTTGTCAGTATCAATGCCGTGCCGCTTTTCGATAGCGAAGGCAAGATCGAGGGTGTGATGGGGATCACGACTGACATCACGCACGTCAAGCGTCGTGAGCGTGCCTTCCAGGATGCAACGCGCCTGCAGCGGCTGATTTTCGATGCCGCAGGCGAAGGCATCGTGCTCGTGCGCGATGGCCGTATCTATCGGGTCAACCAGGCCTTCGCTGATCTTATCGGCGTGACCATTGGCGAATTGGTCACGCGCCCACTTGGCCAGTATTTCGCCGAGCCGGCGATGTGGGAGCAAGTCGAAAAGCAGCTCGACGAGCATCGCGCCGTGATCAAGGTGGAACAAAGCCTGACGCATTCGAACGGCCGTGCACTCTGGGTCGCCGTCACCGGCCGTTCCATCGAGATGGACGATATCGGTGTGCTCAACATCTGGGTTTTTGCCGACATCTCCGATCGCAAGGCGCAGGAGCAGCAAAGCTGGTATTCAGCGAATCACGATGAACTCACCGGCCTTCCCAACCGCAGGCTGCTGCAGGACCGATTCGAGCAGTCACTGGCCCGCGTGCGTCGCGAGTCGGGACGGCTTGCGCTGCTCATGCTCGATCTGGACGGCTTCAAGGCGATCAACGACGAGTTCGGTCACCATGCCGGTGACGAAGTGCTCAAGCAGATTGCCGAGCGGCTGACCCGCAACGTGCGCCAGCTCGATACCGTGGCGCGGCTTGGCGGCGACGAATTCGTGATTGTGCTGCATCAGTTCGCAGGGTCCACCGATCTTGAGCAGACCGCACGACGTGTGATTGAGCAGGTCGGCGAGCCGATGCAGATCAACGACAGCATGGTGTCGGTCAATACCAGTGTCGGCATCGCGATTTTCCCGGACAGCGCCGATGGCGTGGTTGGCCTCATGCATGCAGCGGACTTCGCAATGTACGCGGCAAAGGGCGCCGGCAAGAATACCTTCAGGATTGCTGAGCCGTCGATGCGCTCGCTGACCCGCTCTAAGTCGCTTCCAGGCTGACCGCTTCGGCCTTTGCGCAGTGCGGACAGGAGACACCGCGTTGATAGCGCCGATCGGCCTGCTCGGCGGGTGTGACCACGGCGCGGCAGGCGTAGCACTGGACCGTGTTCGTGGGCAGGAGTTCGGCATTGAGCGCGACGCGGTCGTCGAACACGAAACACTCGCCGTGCCAGTGCGACGAGCCGACCTCTTCGAAGTATTTGAGGATGCCGCCATCGAGCTGCGATACGTCCGCGGCGCCTTCTTTTGCCAGAAACAGCGCGGCCTTCTCGCAGCGGATGCCGCCGGTGCAAAAAGTGACGATATGTTGGCCGCCGGGGTTGATTGCGCCCGTCGCCAGGGCATTGCGAAAGGCGCCGGGAAAGTCGCTAAAGCGCGCGATATCGAGCCTGACTGAATGGTCAAACGTCCCGAGGTCGACTTCGAACGCATTGCGTGTGTCAAGGAGCAGGATCGGCTTGCCGCTGTCGTCTTCGCCTTGATCAAGCCAGCGCGCGAGCGTTCGCGCCGACACCGCAGGGGCGCGACCCAGCGATGGTGCAAGCGCCGGTTCGCGCATCGTGATGATTTCCTTTTTGATGCGCACCAGCATGCGTCGAAACGGCTGCTCGGCGGAGACGCTGCGCTTGATCGGAATGTCCTTGAATAGTGGTGCAAAGCGTTCGTCGCCCTCGAGACGGCAAACGAAATCGTCGATTGCAGGCGCGCTGCCCGCAAGAAAGAAATTAACGCCCTCGGGCGCAAGGAGAATCGTGCCTTTCAGGCCCAACGCCTTGCATAGTGTCTTGAGCGGTTCGCGCAACAGCGCAGGATCGGGCAGGGGCACGAAACGATAGGCGGCAATGTTGACGATGTCCATGCGCTTGTTTTTGACTTCCATCTCCTTCGCGATGGCTCGCGCCGCGGGCGAAAGAGAAGAGGATGCGAACGGCGCGGTGCTCTGCGTCCTGGCCCATCGATTCTGTGGCGCACTGGGACAAGCTGCGCCACGCCGCTCCAGCATGGAACATCGGGGAACCAACCCGTATCGGATTGCCGCTTCGGGATGACTGCACCGGGTCAGTCGAGCACCGGGTTGCTGAATGTTTGTTCACGATTGTAAAGAGGCATCAGGAAAAATGCAAGCGCTGCTCGCTACGCTGTCATCCTTGCGATTGACGACGAGGCCTTGCGGCGCGATTGAGAGCGCGTCTTCTCACACGCGTGCGCAGGCGAGTTGCGCAACAGATCGACGCATTCGTCATCCGGACGCGGTATTCGATGCGGGAGCCGTTAAAATGGCGACTGGCAATTCCACACGGCACCCCCCTTGACCCGTTTTGTGCATCTTCGCATGCATTCCGAGTATTCGATCTCGGATGGCATGGTGCGTCTTGACCGGGTCGTCGAGAAGGCCGCTCTAGATGGCCAGGGCGCGCTGGCCTTGACCGATCTCGGCAATCTTTTTGGCCTGATCAAGTTCTACCGCGCAGCGCGCAGCAACGGCATCAAGCCGATCGCGGGCTGCGACGTCTGGATCGAGGGCGGCAAACGCAGTGGCGCGGCTGACCGGCCCTCGCGCATGCTGCTTCTCGTCCAGAATCGGGCGGGCTATCTGCGACTTTGCAACCTGATCTCCAAAGCCTGGCTTGAGAATCAGTCGCGCGGGCATCCGGAAGTGCGATTGGAGTGGTTCGAAAGCCTCGGCACCGAAGGCTTGATTGCGCTCTCCGGGGCCCAAGCCGGCGAAATCGGCGAGGCATTGGGCAACGGTCAGAACGACCTTGCCGATCGCCTGGCGCTGCGGCTTGCCGCGCTTTTCCCGGGACGTTTTTACATCGAGCTGCAGCGCTACGGACAGGCGCAGGCCGAATCCTACATCGCAAGCGCAACCGCGCTTGCCGCACGGCTGAAGCTTCCGGTGGTAGCCACCCACCCGGTGCAGTTTACGCTGGCCGAGGAGTACCGCGCGCATGAGGCGCGCGTGTGTATCGCCGAGGGCGAGATCCTGGGAAACCCGCGCCGCATCAGGCGCCACACGCCAGAGCAGTACTTCCGTTCGCAAGACGAGATGCTAGCGGCGTTTGCCGACTTGCCAAGCGCAATTGAAAATTCGGTGGAGATCGCCAAGCGCTGCAATCTCACGCTGGAACTCGGTCGGGCTCATCTGCCACCTTTTCCGACGCCACACGGCGAGGGCATCGACGCCTACCTGGCGCTGCAGGCAAAGGCTGGCCTTGCGCGCAGACTTGAGCAGCTTTATCCCGATGCCGCGTTGCGCGAATCGGTTCGCGAGCGATACGAGACACGGCTGGCTTTTGAGACCGACACCATCGTTGGCATGGGTTTTCCGGGCTACTTCCTGATCGTCGCCGATTTCATCGGCTGGGCCCGCAACAACGATGTGCCGGTTGGCCCTGGCCGGGGTTCCGGCGCGGGGTCGCTCGTGGCCTATTGCCTCGGCATCACCGACCTTGACCCGCTGGCCTACAACCTGCTGTTTGAGCGCTTTCTCAATCCCGACCGCGTGTCGATGCCCGACTTCGACATCGATTTTTGTCAGGTCGGACGTGATCGCGTCATCGACTACGTGCGGCACAAATACGGCGCCGAGTCGGTCGCGCAGATTGCAACCTTTGGCACCATGGCGGCCAAGGCGGCCGTGCGCGACATTGGCCGCGTGCTTGACCTGCCGTTCAATTTCGTCGATGGCATCGCCAAGCTGATTCCGTTCAAGCCGGGCCGCCTTGTGACCATTGCCGATGCGAGGCGCGAGGAGCCGCTGCTTGCCGAACGCGAATCGCGCGAAGACGAAGTGCGGGAACTGCTTGAGCTTGCCGAAGCGGTGGAGGGTTTGACGCGCAACGTTGGCATGCACGCGGGCGGCGTACTGATCGCCCCGGGCAAGCTCACCGACTATTCGCCGCTTTATACCCAACCCGGATCGGAAAATATCGTCAGCCAGTACGACAAGGATGACGTCGAGGCCGCGGGCCTCGTCAAATTCGACTTTCTCGGACTGACCACGCTTACCATCCTCAATTGGGCGACACGCCATGTGCGCAGGCTCTATCCGGAATTCGCCAGGTTCGATCTGGGTGCGATTGCGCTTGATGACGCTGCCGTCTACAAGCTGTTGCAGCGCGCCGAGACGGTTGCTGTCTTCCAGCTGGAAAGCCGCGGCATGCAAACCATGTTGAAGGACGCCAAGCCCGATCGCTTTGAGGACATCATCGCGCTGGTTGCGCTGTATCGGCCAGGGCCGATGGATCTGATTCCTGACTTCATCGCGAGGCGCAAGGGCGAACGCTTCGAATATCCGGACCCGCGTGTCAGGCCGGTGCTCGAAGAGACCTACGGCATCATGGTCTATCAGGAGCAGGTGATGCAGATGGCACAGATCATCGGCGGCTATTCACTTGGCGCGGCCGACCTCCTGCGGCGTGCCATGGGCAAGAAAAAACCCGACGAGATGGCGACGCACCGGGCCATTTTCAGCGCTGGCGCGACAGCCAACGGGCTCACCGGCGCCAAGGCCGACGTGATCTTCGATTTGATGGAGAAGTTTGCCGGCTACGGCTTTAACAAGTCGCACGCTGCCGCGTACGCGCTCCTGGCCTATCAGACCGGCTGGCTCAAGGTCCACTTTCCCGCCGAATTCATGGCGGCCAACCTTTCTGCTGCGCTTGACGATACCGACAAGGTCAAAGTCCTGATCGAAGATGCCAAGCGTTCGCTTGCGCTTGCCGTCTTGCCGCCTGACATCAACCACTCGGAATATCATTTCACGCCGATCAGAACCGACCAAACCGGCAAGGCGCGCGCCATCCGTTATGGCCTGGGTGCCGTCAAGGGAACCGGAAGCAGTGCCATTGAGGCGCTCGTTCTGGCGCGAGCAAGTGGCCCGTTTACCGACCTTTACGACTTTTGCCGCCGCATCGACAAACGTCTTGTCAATCGCCGCGCGATCGAGGGACTGATTCGCGCGGGCGCGTTTGACGCGATCGAGACCGATCGCTCGAGCCTGCTTGCGTCGGTCGGGCGCGCAATCGATGCCGCCGAACACGCCGAGGCCAACCTCAACCAGGTCAGCCTGTTTGACATGTTCGATGAAGGCACTTCAGGAAAAGCCGATTTCGATCTCGTCAAGGTGCGTCCTTTCACCGACAAGGAACGGCTGACCGAGGAGAAGGCCGCGCTCGGATTCTATTTCTCGGGCCACCTGTTCACGGCCTTCGAGCATGAAGTGAGACGCTTTTCGCGCACGCCCCTGATCTCGCTTGCTGCGGCGCGCGAGCCGCAGATGGCCGCAGGCGTTGTCACTGCCGTCAGGCCGCAGATGACACGACGTGGCAAGATGCTGATCGTGTCGCTTGACGATGGCTCCGCGCAGCTTGAAGTGATGATCTTTAGCGAACTCGCCGAGAAGCACCGCGCACGCTTGCGCGAAGATGAACTGGTGATCGTCCAGGGCGTGATTCGAAACGACGATTTCAGCGGCGGGCTGCGCATGACGGCAGACAAGATTTTCGATCTCGCACTGGCGCGCGCGCAGTTCGCGCGCGCGCTCAAGCTTTCGATGAACGGCAAGTCCGATGCGCGCCGCTTGATCGAGCTGCTGGCCCCGCATCGCCTGCCAGCAGGGGATGCCGAGGCGAGCGGCTGCCCGGTGACCATCGCCTACCACAATGGCAAGGCGCAATGCGAGGTGACGCTAGGCGATGCCTGGCGCGTCTTGCCGACCGAGCAGTTAAGTGGCCATCTGGCCGAATGGCTCTTGCCCGAGAATGTCGAATTCACCTATCCGGGAAGCTCGTGACGGCCACGCTCTTGGCTCGTCCTGACGATGCAATCGATCTGGGCCGGGTGAGGCGCGTCATCGTCGTGATGCTGCGCCACCACGGCGACGTGTTGCTGACTTCGCCGATCTACGCAAGCTTGCGCGCGGCCATTGCCGGCGTCGAGATTGACGTGCTGGTGTATGCCGAGACGCGCGCGCTGCTTGAAAATAACTCCGACATTCGCGAGATCTTCACGGTTCAGAAGGGCAATGCAGGCCACTCGTCGCTCTCCAAGATGGCCAATGAATGGCGCTTCATGCGCAAGGTCAGGGCCAGAAACTACGATCTTCTCATTCATCTGAGCGATCACAAGCGCGGTGCGTGGCTGTCGCGATGGCTGCGAACGCCGGTTTCGATTGCGCCCAGACTGCGCCGTGCCGATCGCTTCTGGCGCGGTTCGTTCAGTCACTTCTATATCAATGCATCGAGTGTTTCCTCGGGCAATCCCCTGCTGTCACGACATGTTGTCGAGCAGCACTGCGACGCGTTGCGGCGCCTGGGCCTGGGGATCGACGTGCCGCCCGCATTAAAGCTCGTCCCCGATGCAAAAGCCCGTGACCAGGCGGCTGCATTTCTCGCCCAAAACGCGGTGACAAGACCCTACGTCGTCGTGCAGCCGACGAGCCGCTGGATGTTCAAGTGCTGGCCAGTCGAAAAAAATGCCGACCTCATCAAGGCGCTTCTGAAGCGCGGTTTCGTCGTGATCCTGAGTTGCGGTCCGGGCGAGCGCGAGCAAGCCATGGTCACCGAGATCGCAGCAGCGGTGCTGGCCAGCGCTTTATCCCCTGTGGCCGATCTCGTCCTGGCCAACGTGCCAGGCACGCTGAATCGCCTTGCTGCGATCATCGGCGGCGCGCGCGCATTCATTGGCATCGATTCCGCGCCGATGCATATCGCAGCGGCGATGGGCACGCCCACCGTGGCGTTATTCGGGCCGTCAGGCGAAGATAACTGGGGACCGTGGCGCGGCGACGGATCCCTCGTCTATCGTGTCGTCACCATGAGCGAATTCACCTGCAGGCCTTGCGGCCAGGACGGCTGCGGTGGCAGCAAGGTCAGTCAGTGCCTGGTGCAGCTGCCGCTTAGCCGCGTGCTCAAGGCTTTTGATGAAGTCATCGAGGAATCCGATCCGCTCAATGCGATCTGATCTTGACGGCAGCGGCCTGCGTCTTGCCATCGTGCGGGCACGATATCAACCGACGGGCGGCGCCGAGCACTTCGTCAACCTCGCACTTGGTACCCTGATCAGCGCCGGTCTGAAAGTCACGGTGCTTGCAAGGCGCTGGGACGGCGTTCAGAGGTCGGCGAACTTTACCTGGGCGCGCTGTGATCCCTTCTACCTTGGCGCAACCTGGCGCGATGCCGGGTTTGCCCGCGCCGTCAGGCAGTGCTTGCGCCAAAGCGCCTTCGACCTGGTGCAAAGCCATGAGCGAATTGCCGGCGTCGAGGTCTATCGGGCGGGCGACGGCGTGCATGCCGTGTGGCTGGAGAAGCGCCGCAGCGTGCAATCGCCCTGGTCCCGCCTTGGCGTCTTTCTGAGCGCGCATCATCGCTACTTGTGCCGCGTCGAGAAGGCCATGTTCGAGCACCCGCGGCTCAGAGCCGTGATTTGCAACTCGGTGATGGTGCGAGACGAAATCCGGGCGCGCTTTGCGATCGATGCGAACAAACTTCACGTCATCTATAACGGCGTCGACTTGAAGCGCTTTCAGCCCGGCCACGGCGAAGCCTTGCGCCGGCACCTGCGCGCAAGGCTTGCCATTGCAGAGGATGCGCGCGTTTGGCTTTTCGTGGGCTCCGGGTTTGCGCGCAAGGGACTTCTGGCAGCGCTAGTCGCTCTCGCTCGCGCTGGCGGCACGTCGATGCTCGTGGTCGTTGGCGATGACAGGCACAAGCGGCGCTACGAGGCAAAGGCCCGCGCGCTTGGCATTGCCAGTCGCTGCCGCTTTGTCGGTGTCCAATCCGATGTCGTTCCGTACTACGCCATGGCCGATGCGTTCATTCTGCCAACGCTCTACGATCCTTTTCCGAATGCAGTGCTCGAGGCCCTCGCCTCTGGCTTGCCGGTGCTAACGACAAGCGCCTGTGGCGCACGCGAGGTCATCGTCGAAGGCGTCAACGGCTGGCTTTGCGAGCCGCTTGACGAGGAGCCCATGGCATCTCATATCTCGCGTTTTGCCGATCTCGATGCGCGCGCGCGCGATGCCATGCGCGCCGCAGCGCGCAAGACCGCCGAGGAATTTGACCTTGGCGTCATGGGCGAGCGCCTCCTTGCGCTCTATCGCCAGCTCCTTCCCGGCCACTGACCGGGCGCCTGCGGGTGGTAAAATCGGGCGTTTAGCGATGCGCCAGGCAGCACTTGGCGCAATCTGATGGAACAGCAGCCCGTCCAAACCGCAAGCGCAAGCGCCGCGACGCCGAAGGCGTTGGCCCCTGACGCCCACCTGCCAAGCCTTGATATCTATTCGCGGCTGATGGGCTTCGTTAGGCCTTACTGGGCCATTTTTCTCGCGGGAACGCTGTGCTCGATCATCGCATCGACGACCGATGCGCTCTTTGCCAAGCTGCTCAAGCCCCTGACCGACCAGGGCTTTTCTGGCCACACCGAACATCCGATCTGGTTTTATCCGCTGGCCATCGTCGTGCTGTTCCTCATGCGTGGCACCTTCACCTTCATCAACTCCTATGCGATGGCCTACGTCGGCAATCGCGTGCTCGCGGAACTGCGGCGCAGGATGTTCGAGCGCATGGTGAGCTTGCCCACAGATTTTTTCGATGCCAATGCCTCGTCGAAAATCGTCTCGCGCATCGTTTTCGAAGCCTCCAATGTGATGGGTACGGCAACCAGTGTTCTGACCAATGTCGTGCGCAACGGCTTTGCGACGCTGTTTCTTTTGATCGTGCTCATCACGATCAACTGGCGCCTGACGCTTTTCTCGCTGGTCTTGATGCCGCTTGTAACCATCGTGGTCAGACGTTTTTCAAGGCGCATGCGCCAGCTCTCGCGCGACAACATGAATATGACCGGCGAGTTGACGCGGGTCGTGCAGGAAACCATTGATTGCCAGAAGGTCGTGAAGATCTATGGCGGCGAGAAAGAAGCCAAGAGTGTCTTCCAGCGCACCATCGACCGGCTGCGTGGAAATTCGATGCGCATCACGGTCACGAGCTCTGGCACGGTGCCCGTGACGCAGCTCCTGACGGCGATCGCATTTTCCGGAGTGGTGTTCTTCGCCCTCAGGCTTGCGCGCAATCACGAGATGACCGCGGGTGACTTCATTTCCTTCATGGCCGCCATGCTCGGCCTGCTCGCGCCCCTGAAACAGCTCGCCGACATCAGTGGTCCGCTTGAGCGCGGGCTCGCCGCAGCGGAGGGGGTGTTCAGTCTGATGGACGAGCCCGCAGAAGATGACCAGGGCACGATCGAGATCACGCGTGCGCGAGGCGAAATCGAGTTTCGTGATGTCTCGATGCGCTATCCGAATGCCAGCCGCGACGCCCTTTCGGGCCTGAGCCTGGTGATTGCGCCCGGCGAAATGCTAGCCGTGGTAGGCGGCTCAGGCGGTGGCAAGACCACCCTTGCGCATCTCATCCCACGCTTTTACCACGCCAGCGGCGGCCAGATCCTGGTCGATAACCTGCCCATCGAAGACATTCGCATCGCCAGTTTGCGTGCGCAGATTGCGCTCGTCAGTCAGGATGTCGTGCTCTTTAATGACACCATAGGAGCGAACATCGCCTATGGCGGCACGCGGGCTGCAAGCGCTGCCGAGTTGCGCGCTGCGGCCAAGGCGGCGCACCTGCTCGACCTGATCGAAGAGTTGCCAGCCGGCTTTGACACCATGATCGGCGAGCGTGGCGTGCGCTTATCTGGCGGCCAGCGGCAAAGACTCGCAATCGCCCGTGCCATCCTCAAGGACGCTCCGATCCTGATTCTTGACGAGGCGACCTCGGCACTGGACTCGGAATCCGAGCGACGCGTGCAAGACGCGCTGGACGAACTGATGCGGCACCGCACGACGGTCGTGATTGCCCATCGCTTGTCCACCATCGAGCGCGCCGATCGAATTGCCGTGCTCGAGGCCGGGCGCCTCGTTGAAATCGGAACCCATGCGCAACTGCTGCAAAAGGACGGGGTCTACGCGATGCTTTATCGCCTGCAGTTTGCAGGCGAGAGAAAAAATGCACTGGCCAGCGGCGATCTGATCGATTCCACCAACGCATGAGGATCGTTCATACCGAATCCTCCTGCGGGTGGGGCGGTCAGGAGATTCGCATCCTGACCGAGGCGCGCGGCATGCTGGGCCAGGGCCATGACGTGTGCGTGCTGTGCCCAAGGCAAGCGCGCATTTTCGAGGAGGGTCCAGCCTTTGGCGTACCGATTGTCGCGCTGCCGATCGCGCGCAAGAGTCTTTCAGGCATCCTTGCCATTCGCCGCCACCTTGCATCGCTTGGCACCGCCATTGACGTCATCAACACGCACAGCTCGACTGACACGTGGCTGACTGCGCTCGCCCTCGAGCTGCTACCGCGGTGCCCGGCGCTGGTCAGAACGCGCCACGTCTCGGCTCCGGTTCCGAACAATTTCTCGACGCGCTGGCTCTATCGTCGCGCGAGTACCATGGTCGTCACCACAGGCAATGCACTGCGCGACGAGTTGATCCGCATCAACGGCCTTGATCCCAAGCGCGTTGTCTCGATCCCCACAGGCATCGATCTGAGCCGCTTTCGCGTGGCCGATGTCAATGAGCGCGCGGCAGCGCGCGCTCGCCTCGGGTTTTCACCCGAGACCTTCGTCGTTGGCATCGTTGCAACCTTGCGCAGCTGGAAAGGCCATCGTTTCCTGATCGAGGCAATCGATCGCATCAACAGGGGCGGCTTTGAAAAGCCGCTTGCCCTCATCATCGTTGGCGACGGGCCGCAGCTGCGCGTCATGACCGAGCAAATCGACGCCCTCGGACTTGCCGCTTGCGTCAAGCTCGCCGGCAACCAGAAAGACGTCGTCCCCTATCTGCACGCACTTGACGCGTTCGCACTGCCGTCTTATGCCAACGAAGGCGTGCCGCAGGCGCTGCTTCAGGCGATGGCCTGCGGCATTCCGGTGGTCACGACCGATGCCGGTGCGATTGCCGAGATCGCAAGAGACGGCAGTACTGCGCTGGTCGTCGCCAAGCAGGATGCGGCTGCGCTTGCCGCGGCCATCAGGCGCCTTGCCGATGACGCGAACCTGGCACGCGCGCTGGCCAAGGCGGCCCGCGACAATGTCATCCTGCATCACAGCCTGGAGGGCATGGTGACAGCGATGGGTCAGGTTTTTCGTCAGGCGCTGGCATTTCAGCGCGAGGCCGCATAGACCCGTCGCAGCGGGCCCGATTTCCTGCTACACGCTGTGCATACCCAAAGGAGTTGTTCAATGAACCATCATCCGATCAGCCGCTATCCCGTACCGAAGCTTGAGGAGTTGCCTGAAGATATCCGCGCGATGATGCTTGCGGTCCAGGAAAAGGCGGGCTTTATCCCGAACGTATTTCTCGCACTTTCCCATCGACCGGCGGAGTTTCGCGCCTTTTTCGCGTACCACGACGCCCTGATGCTAAAGGAGACCGGAAGTCTGACCAAGGCCGAGCGCGAAATGATCGTCACCACCACGAGTGCCCGCAACGGCTGCCTTTATTGCGTCGTCGCCCACGGCGCTCTCGTGCGCATTTACGGCAAGGCGCCGCTCCTTGCTGACCAGATTGCCGTCAATCACCGCAAGGCGGATATCACGCCGCGACAGATGGCCATGCTCGACTTCGCGGTCAAGGTTTGCGAACGCTCGGCCGAGGTCACAGAGGAAGACTTCGAGGCGCTGCACGAGCATGGCTTCGATGACGAGGACATCTGGGACATCGCCGCGATTACCGCATTCTTCGGCCTGTCAAACCGGGTTGCCAACGTCACTTCGATGCGCCCTAACGACGAATTTTTCCTGATGGGGCGCGTGCCTCGCGCAAAAAACCCCGCCTAGAGCGGCGCCTCCAGACGGCGTTCGAGATAGCGGCGGCGCATCGTCTTGAGCACGAACAAGGCCAAAAGCGCCGTGATCACATCGGCGGCGATGGCAAGCCCGAACACCGGAATCCAGCTGCCGCTTTGTTCGCGCAGGAGTGCCGCAAGGGGCCCGCCCAGTACCGACCCGACACCCTGGGCAATGTAGAGGCAGCCGTAGTTGGCCGTGGCGTGGCGCGAACCAAAGGTATCGGTAAGCGTCGATGGGAACAGTGAGAAAATCTCGCCCCAGCCGAAAAACACCAGGCCCGAGAGCATCACGAACAAGACCGGGTCAAAGCGGCCAAAAAGCCACGCGGTCATCGCCAAGCCTTCAAGCAGAAAGGCTATCGCCATGGTGTTCTCACGGCCGATGCGATCGGAGATGAAGCCAAAAAAGGGTCGTGTCAGACCGTTCGTGAAGCGATCAACTGTCAGGGCCAGAGGAAGCGCCGCAGTGCCGAGAACAAGCAGCGATGCGACTCCGAAATCACGCGAAAAGGCCGCCATCTGGGAAGTCACCATCAGACCTGATGTCGACATCAGCGTCATCATCAGGAACATCAGCCAGAAAACTGGCGACTTCAACATTTCGCGCGGCGCAATCTCACTGCGCGCATGACCCTCGCGCTGCAGTAAAACCACTTCGACAGGGGGTGCGCGCAGGAACTGCGCGGCCAAAAAGCCGACGACGCCAAGGCCGATGCCGTAGGTCAGCAGCGTCTGGTTCAGACCCCGCGCGGCAAGCGAGGCGCTAATCGGAATGGTCGTGAGCATGGCGCCCATGCCATAGCCTGCAGCGACAGTGCCCGCAGCAAAACCGCGCCGTAGCGGGAACCACTTGACGACCAGCCCGACGACACCGACGTAGACTGCGCCGGTACCAATGCCGCCGACCACGCCGTAGGTCAGGTAGAGCATGGTCAGCGAGCTCGCAAATGACGACAGGACCCAGCTCAAGCCGGTCAGGACTGCGCCCAGGCTGATCATCAGGCGCGGCCCGAAGCGATCGATGAGACTGCCCTGAAACGGTGACATGCACGTCTGCAGCACGATCAGTAGCGAGAAGGTGATCTGCACCGCCGAGAGCGGGGCAGCAAGACTGGTCGTGAGCGATTTGGTAAACAAGGTCCAGACGTACTGCGGACTTGAGATCGCCATCATGCACACGAGGCCAATGAGCAGTTGCAACCAGCGCTCGACTTCAGTCGGAGTGGAAGCGGCAGGCAATTCGGTCGTGGCAGCAGGAGTCATTCGGCATGGACAGGTTGACGGTGAGTCGTCAAAAGCAACGTCCATGCCGAAGTGCTGCCACAGGACTGGCGCGGGTTAGGCGATGATCGCCCCTTGGTAGTGCCCAGGCGCGTTGTCGTGGTGCGTCAAGGTCCGGACGTGCCGAGATAGCGCAGCTGTTCTGCATCGGTAAAGAACTGGCGTCGATACCAGAACACCAGCAAGGTCGCCGTCAGCGCACTCGCGCAGGTCAGCATGAAGACCACGATGATCTGGTAGCGCACGGCAAGCGTCGGATCGGCGCCTGCGAGAATTTGCCCGGTCATCATGCCTGGCAGCGACACGATTCCGACCACCGTCAATGCGTTGACCGCGGGGATCATCGCGGCGGCGAGCGCCTTGCGCACCGCGCTCGCGCACGCCTGTGCGCTACTTGCGCCAAGTGCCAGGCGTGCTTCGATCTCCGCTTCCTGAGCGACGATCTCCGAGCGCAAGCGCTCGGCGGCAAGCGCTGCAGCATTCATGGCGTTGGCGACGATCATGCCAAAAAGCGGGATCAGGTAGCGTGCGTCATACCAAGGCGAAATCGGAATGATGCAAAGATCGACATAAGCCAAGGTCGCGCCAGAGCCAAGCAGGATCGACACGGTCGAAATCAGCGCCACGATACGACGCCTGGCTCGCGCCTCCTTGATGCGACCCACTGCCGTGAAGCCGGCCACGAGCACCATCACAAGCAGCATTGCCAGCACGACATAGGCGCGATTCGAAAGAAAGATCCACTGCAACAGCTGTGCAACGATAAGCAGCTGAAGCGTGGCGCGCAAACCGCCAATGACGATGGTCCTCGTCAGACCCAGTTCCTGCCAGGCAGAAAGCGCTGCCGCAAGGGCGATCATGGCCGCTGCCAGGACGAGGCTCGGCGCTCCGATATCGACAGGACCCGAGCCTGTCACGGGCTGGCCTCGTGCGCGGATTGCATGAACTGGCGCGTACGGGCAGCGCGCGGTGCGTGCCGCATCTCATCCACGCTGCCGGCTTCGACGATACTGCCGCCTTCAAGCAAGACCAGGTCGTCGCCCACGGCGAGCGCTTCGCCAAGGCGATGGGTGACCATCACCATGGTCAGGCGTTGTGTCGTGCGAAGCCGGGCGAGCATGGTCATGAGGTGCTCGGCGCTCTCGACATCGAGCGCGGCCGTGGGCTCGTCAAGGAGCAGCACTTCGGGCCGGCTGGCCAGCGCACGGGCGAGTGCGACGCGCTGCTTTTCACCGCCGGAAAGGCCTCTCGCGTCACGCTCCTTGATCGAGGGGTCGATATCGACGCTCTCGAGCAAGAGGTCAAGCTCCGACGTCTTGGGCGTGTCATTCGCCTTTCGCAAGCGTGAGGCAGCAAGCAGGTTGTCGGCGATGCTTCCTTCGAACATCACGGGGGACTGGAACACAAAGGCAACCCGCCTGCGCAATTCGCGTACGGGGTAGGCACGAAGGTCGCGATCAAAAAGAGCGATCGATCCTGAAACAGGGTCTTCGAGCCGGTTCAGGAGCCTTAACAAGGAGGTCTTGCCCGAGCCGCTCGGACCAATCACCGCGGTCATCTTGCAGCGCCTGATGGCAAGCGTCAGGTCCGATAGGACAGCCACACCGCCGCGGCTGTGCCCGACCCGGTCAAGCGCAAACGCAATGCCTGCACGGGCATCGCCATCTGCCTTGTCCGCTCGTTTTTGGTTCACATTTGGCCTGATCGCTGCCAAGCGGTCAGCGCAGCAATGCTAGATCGGCAACTCATTCTTCTGCTCGGCATCGCCACAAGGCCTGTCTTTCTTGCCCGCGGAAAGTTCGCTCCAGAGGCCTTCGCAGCCGGCATGACCGAGCTCACGCAAGGTGGCGATATTGTTGCGATAGATGACCGCCGGATCGGCAATCAGCGACACCGCACGCGACACGCTTGATTCGCGCAGAAGATGCAGGGTCGGATACGGCGAGCGATTGGAAAAATTTTCGACCGAGTCTTGGCGCGTATCGGCAAATTCGAAGTGCGGATGGAATGGCGCGACTTGCAGCTTGCCGCGCAAATCGAGCTGCGCCAGCATGGCTTCGGCTTCGCTAAGGAAGAAGTGGAAGTCAAGAAAGCGCGTCATCGTCAACGGATGGATCAAAAGCGTCGTCTCGGTTTCCGTCGGGTCGGCAAGATTGAGCGCGGTCAGTTCGTACTCGAGATCGTCGAGCAGGCGGTCGGCATCGCTCGCGCCCGAGACGACATAGCGGATGGCTTGCCGCGCGTAGGGCGCCTTGGCAAATGGACACAGGTTAAGACCGATCACGGCGCGCTCGACCCACGAGCGCGTCTTAAGGACGACTTGCTCGGCGGCGGCCCGGTCATATGAAAATGTGACTGCAATGTTGTTCACGCGCTAGACCTTTTCGAGGGCGCTTTGCAGCAACTCGCCAACGACAGCATCGACGCTCGTGCTTTTCGCTTTGGCCAGATCGCGCACGCTTTGCACCAGGGTCTGGTCGAGCTTCACGGCAAACGGGATGAGTCCGAGTTTTTGCTCTTCGGCGCGGCGCTCACGCCGGCTTTGCACTTCGCCTGGGTTGCCAAAGCGCGCAGGAACGCGCGCCTTGAGGTTGCCCATCAGTTTGAGTGCCTTGGCTTTTTCAAGGTCAGTTTTTTTCACAGGATCTTTTCGAAATTCGACGTAGCCGCACGATAGGCTGTTGCGTGCAGAACGACAACGGCCACAGAGTGGCCGTTGTGTTTATCAGACGGGAAGTGTCATTCGCGTGGGTTTTCCTTCTTCTCGGGCTCGTTGGGTTTTTTTGGCGCAGCCGGCCTTTCTGCGGCTGGTTTTTCAGCCGGATGAGGCGCGGGCGCGGGTTTGGGAGCGGGACGGTGCTCCGACTCGGCCTTGGGCTCGGCCTTGGGCGCAGGCGCTGGCCGGGCAGCAGGTGCCGGTCGAGCCTGTTGCTCGGGCTTGGCTTCGGGCTTGGGCGCAGGAACCGGCCGCGCTTCAGGACGGGCCGCTGGCGCCGGACGCGCAGCGGGCGTCTCTGCTTTCGGTGCAGGCTTGGCTTCAGCACGTTCGGGCAAGGCTTGCGGCCGCGCTGCGGCGGCTGGGGTTGACGGGCGAGCCGCCGGCGTTGCAGGACGAGCAGCGGGTGTGGCTGGTGCCGGACGGGCTGCAGGCGCTACAGCCGCAGGGCCCGGGCGCTGGGCGGCGCGGGCCTGGGCCAATTGCGGCGGCACGATCGGTTTTACGGTTTGCGGCGCAGGCAGCGCGGGCGGCGTGCCGCCACGGTAAGCCGGGATTGGTTTTGTCGATGTGGGCACGGGCGCCACGGCGCGTACCACGGGTCGCTGCGCAGCAGCCAGCTGGGCTTGCGCGGGAACGGTCGAAGAGATGGCCTGGTGCGTGGCCGTTGCGCTCGCCGGTGCCACGATGGTGACATTGCGCACGTTGGTCACGTTGTTGATCGTGGTGTTGTTAATCGTCGTGTTGTTCGTGACGTTGGTGATGCGCATGCCCGTATTGATGACCGGCGGCGCACCGATGACGACTTGCGGATTGGTGCCATAAGGCGCGGGAACGATGAGGCCAAAGCGCGATCCTGGCGGAGGCGGCACAAATATTCCGGGCGGCCCGATCGGCGCGATACCTGCAACGACACCGATGCCGATGGCACCAAATCCGATCGAAATGCCGATCGCCGGGGGAACGAACGCAACCGACGGCGGTGACCAGTAGCCGTTGACGAAAATGACCGCGCCGTCACGGTTTTCATAATAGGGCGGTCGAAACAGGTAGCCGGGCTGGGGTGGCGGCGCCCAGCGACCGTGCGACCACACCCACTGACCCTGCCAGGACCAATAGCCACCGGTCCAGTAGTAGTTCGGGGCGGGTTGCGGCGGCGGTGGCTCGACGAGCATCGGCGGCGGCGCCCAGCGTACCGCAACGGGTGGCGGCTGGCTGGTCGCGTAGTCTTCATAGACGCTAACGACCGGTTGCGGTGCGGGCGGTTCGTAGTCCTCGTCGCCGTCGAATTCGTCGGTGCTGTTCTGCGCCACGACGGCAGGCGCAGGGGCCGGTGCAGCATAGGGCGCCGGCGCCGGGGCGGGGTAGGGTGCGGCTGCCGGGGCGGCTGCCATCGGTGCGGGTTGAGGTGCCGCCGCGGTCGTACTGTCAACTGCAGGGGCCGCGCTCACCGATGCACTGTCTGGCGCCGGCGGTGCTCCCTTATCACAGGCGGCAAGTACAGCTGCGGCTGCGGCGGCAAGGATGAATTTTTTCATGGGGTCGTCTCTTTTTCTCGTTGATGGCGAACGCGCCAGTTAGCGTTTTACTCTAGTGAGCCGCCCGCGTCGCGCGACTTCCGCAGAGTTTGGGGTAACTGAGTGTAACGGACGCGGGGCCCCAGCCGGCGGTTGCGTGTTTTCGTTTCGCCGTTGTTCTTGCGCCGGTCGCTCTTGGGCGTCTAGCCGCCGTCTGCGAATTCCGGATAGAGGGTCATGCCGCCGTCAACGAAGATGGTCTGGCCGTTGACGTAGTCCGCCGCATCCGACGCGAGCCATACCGTGGCATTACCGATGTCCTCGGGTATGCCAATGCGTCCGTAGGGGATCAGCTTCAGAAGCGAGGCAAGCGCCTCGGGGGTGTCCCAGGCGGCGCGATTGATCGGCGTTTGGATCGCACCGGGTCCGATCGAATTGATGCGAATCTTCTGCGGCGCAAGTTCCTGGGCCAGCGTTTGCATGAAGAGCTTGACGCCTCCTTTTGACGCCGCGTAGTTTGCGTGCCCGGCCCATGGAATCACTTCATGCACCGAGGACATGCAGATGACCTTGCCGGCACAGCGCGAACCAGGCGGGATGCCGCGCTTGATCATGGCGCGAACGGCAAGCTGGGTGCAAAGGAACATGCCGGTCAGGTTGATGCCAAGGACCGTATTCCATTGGGCCAGCGTCATTTCGGTAAACGGCGCGTCCTGCTGCAAACCGGCGTTATTGACCAGAATGTCGATCGCACCAAACGTGCCGAGCATTTCGTCAAACATCGCCTTGACGTCATCTTCTTTCGACACGTCCGCCTTGACAGCGATGGCGTTGGCACCGAGCTCTTTGATCTGGTCGACCACTTTTTGCGCACCGGCAAGACTCGATGCGTAGTTGACGAGCACGTCGGCTCCGGCGGCGGCAAGCGACAGTGCAACGCCTGCGCCAATTCCCGAGCTGGCTCCGGTGACTAAGGCCTTCTGTCCTTTAAGCGGCTGATAGCTCATCATTTCTCCGTAAAAAGTTTTCGCTATAACTGTGGATCATGCCGATCGCCATTCGTCGATCAGTGATGCGACAAGACCGGTCCAGCCGGTCTGGTGTGATGCGCCAAGACCAACGCCCGTGTCGCCGTGGAAATATTCATGGAAGAGCAAGTAGTCGCGCCAGTACGGATCCGTCTGGAATTTCTCGATGTGCCCGAAGACCGGACGTCGGCCACTTGAATCTCTCATGAAAATCGCCATCAGGCGTTCGGCGTGCGTCTTTGCCATCTCGCCGATCGTGAAGGTGGTGCCGTCAATTTCGACCGTGACGTCGGCGCCGTGCGCCTTGCCCAGCTTGCGCAGGGATTCGATCAGGAGAAACGCGGTCGGGAACCAGATCGGGCCGCGCCAGTTGGAATTGCCGCCCTTGATCTTGCAATCGGCTTCGCCAGGTTCATAAGTGACGCGGTTATCGCCAAGAACGAAGGGCTGCGCAAGATGGCTTGCCGACAGGCTTCTGAGACCGAAGTCCGAGAGGAACTCGCGCGGATCCATGACGCGTTCGAGCATCTGTTTCAGCTGGTGCTGATCGACGATGGTCAGGGCCAGGGTCTCGCCGCTCTTGCCAGGAATGCGCGTGACGCAGTGCTGCACCAGGTCCTTGCGATTCTCGAGGAACCATTCAAGGCTGCTCTTGAATTCGCTGAACTGTTCGATCCATTCGGTCTCGAGCCGCTCGACGGCATATAGTGGTATCAAGCCGACCATCGAGCGCACGCGCAGCTTTTCGAACTTGCCGTCCGGATAACGCAGCACGTCATAGAAGAAGCCGTCGTCTTCGTCCCACAGGTTGTAATTTCGCCCGCCCATCTTCTTCATTGCAGCACCGACATAGATGTAGTGCTGGAAGAATTTGGTGGCAAGGCCTTCATAGGTCTTGTTCTCTTTTGCCAGTTCGAGTGCCATGCGCATCATGTTCAGGCAGAAAAGACCCATCCAGCCCGTGGCGTCGGATTGTTCGAGCACGGCCCCACCTGGCAGCTTGTCCGACCGGTCAAACAGCGTGATGTTGTCAAGGCCGAGAAAGCCGCCCTCGAAAATGTTGTTGCCGGTACTGTCGACCTTGTTGATCCACCAGGCAAAGTTGATCAGGAGCTTTTGGAAGCATTTCTCGAGGAAGGCGCGATCGGCAGTGCCGGAACGGATGCGGTCCATGTTGTAGACGCGCCAGACCGCCCACGGATGGACCGGTGGATTCAGGTCGGAGAACTCCCACTCGTAGGCGGGAATCTGGCCGTTCGGATGCTGGAACTGCTCAAACAGCATGAACCACAACTGCTCCTTGGCGAAGTTGGCGTCGATCAAGGCGATTGCGACCGTGTGAAAAGCCAGGTCCCACGCGGCGAACCAGGGGTATTCCCATTTATCGGGCATCGACAAAACGCGCATCGAATTGAGGTGATGCCAATGCGTGTTGCGCACAAAATTGCGCGAATACGGGGGCGGCATGTCGGGGTTGTCGCCCTTGAGCCACTTCTCGACGTCGAAGATATAGTTCTGCTTTGACCACATCAGCCCGGCAAAGGCCTGGCGCTGCACCCGGCGTTCATCTTCGTTGGCATTTTTTGGATGCACCGTGGCGTAGAAGTCGTCGGCATCGGCCAGGCGTTTGGCAACGATCGCGTCGACATCGCCAAGCGGATCCTTCATGGCCTTGTTGCTCAGGCGCAAATGCACGACGGTCGAGCCGTGCGCCGGCACCTTGCGCACGAACTGAAGCCCCGCCTTGGTGCCCTTGTGCCGCGGATTGACGCAGCGCTCGCCGTTGACGATGTGGCGATGGAAGGCGTCCTTGACGTACTTGCGACCGTCATCGGCCTGCTCGCCGTAGAGCTTGAGATTGTTGCTCTCATTGTCGGTGAACAGAGGCTTGGCGTCGGCCTCGGCGTAAAGCATGCGCCGCCCCAGGCTGTATTTAGTAGGCAGGTTGTCAAGCCCGTCGGCTTCGCTGTCGTCTGCGCTCAGAACGACAAAATTTGCCCCGCCTTCGCCAAGCGTGATTACCGGTTCACGCGCGCGCTTGCTGCCCCAGCCCCAGATGTTGCGGAACCAGAGCTGGGGAATGAGGTGCAGCGTCGCTTCGTCCGGGCCGCGATTGAAGGCCTCGATACGGATGCAGATGTCCTCGGCGCCTGCCTTGGCATACTCTACAAACACATCGAAATAGCGATCCTCGTTGAAGACGCCGGTGTCGAGCAATTCGAATTCGGGGCCGGTGCCGCCGCGGCGGCCGTTCTCTTCGACCAGCCAGGCGTAGGGATATTCGGCCTGCGGATACTTGTAGAGGTACTTCATGTAGCTGTGCGTGGGCGTGCTGTCGAGGTAGAAGTAATATTCCTTCAGGTCCTCGCCATGATTGCCTTCAGCTGGAATCAGCCCGAATGGTCTTTCCTTCAGGATCGGATCGCGCCCATTCCAAAGCGCCAGTGAGAAACACAGCAGCTGATAGCGATCGCAGATGCCGGCAAGGCCGTCCTCGCCCCAGCGATACGCCTTGCTGCGCGCCATATCGTGCGTGAAATAATTCCATGCCGAGCCGTGCGGGCTGTAGTCTTCGCGCACCGTGCCCCATGAGCGCTCGCTCAGATACGGCCCCCAGCGTTGCCATTCGGCTCCGTTTTCCTTGATTTCCTTCAGACGTTTTGCTTCATTTGCGGCCACGCTATCGCTCCCCTTGGATTTCGGTTTGCACCTTCTGCTACCTCGATGGATAACGAAATTGCCCCCGCCACAGGCAGCCTAGCTGTGCTCTTTGACGGCAGGATGTTAGGAACCTGAAACGGCGCTGGGTCGATTGCGGCATAAGCGACCCTCAGAACGTGACTTTACGACAGAGCAAACCGCTCTGAATAGTTTTTTTGGTCGGCCGTTGTCGGCAAGGAGCAGCCGCAGCACGACGGCGCGTGCGCGACACGCGACGAGACCGGCTCCATGCACTAATTGGTTGCGGCATGCTCCGAATCGGGGCTTCCTGCGTGCATGGTCAGGGGCAGCCCGAGGCGCAGGTTGGCTTCGTGCAGGCGCGCTGTCATCTGCTTCAGAAGGCGTGCCGTCTCGGAGGGATGTTCGGCGATGACGTGGGCGAGATTGTGCGCAGTCACCATGCGCAGCTCCGAATCCTTGGCGGCAACCACCGTCGCGCTGCGCGGCAGTTCGAGCAAAAGCGCCATTTCGCCAACCCAGTCGCCCGGATGCAGATGGGCCAGCACGACTTCATCGCCGGCTGCGGTTTGCATCCGTACCTCGAGCTCGCCTCTTTCGATCACGTAGGCTGCGCTGGCGGCCTCGCCCTGGCGCATGACAACCGTTCCGGCCGTGACGTTCTTGTAGCCGCAATTGAGAAAAATGCAGCGGTAGCGCTCGGTGTGATAAAGCTTGGCACACCCCGACTGTTCGGACTTGGCAAAGAGCGCGCCGAACAGTTTCACGGCGATCAGCGCGCCAACCAGGGGGGCGATCCAATACAGCCACTGGTCCTGAAACGAGTTCATCAGTACGGCTGGCGCGAGACTGCGCGCCGGATTCAGGCTGGTGCCGGAAATCGGCGCTTCAACGAACACCAGAAGTGCGACCAGTGATCCCGCAAGGTAAGGTGTTTTTGGCGCAAAGCGCTGGTTGTTGACCGAGTACAGGATCAGAAAGACGAGAAGAAAGGTGATGAGGATTTCGGCGGCGAACACGGTCGCCACGGAAAAACCCTGCCCTGGCGCGGTCATGCCGTATTGAACTGTCTTGGCTGCACTGCCGGCAGCAGCGACGATAACGCCAACGCCAAGCAGGGCGCCCAGGATCTGGGCGACGACATAGGCGAGCGCGTCTGGCGTCGTGATCTGCCCTTTCCACCAGAAGGCCAGGGTGACCGCGGGATTGAGATGGCCGCCACTGCGCTGCCCCAAGGGCGAGAGCACGACAAGCGTCGCGCCGCCGGCAAACATGATGCCGGTGACGAGCCTGCGCAAGCCATCCGAATGGATCACCTCGCGCATCGGGCTGCCACTTGACCACATCAGGGTGATCGCACCGACGCCGATTGCCATCATCAGGGCCGTGCCAAAGAACTCGCTCGCATACTCGGCGAGGTGCGGCACTCGGCTTTGCGTCATGGCGGCTCCTTAAGGCAAGCGATTATCGTATCAGCGAACCGTTGCAGTGCGGCATTTCCTGGACCAACTATGGGCCGCAGCGTCGCATCCGCGATACCATGGCGGGTCGCATTCTCGGGCTTTAGCTATTCGTCGTGGGCATCCCCCTCAAAAAACCGGGCCTGGCCGTGGCGACTGCGCTGTTGTGCGGCGCTGTCCATGCCCAGACGCTCTACCGCTGCGGCAATGCCTACCAGGACCATCCCTGCGAAAGCGGCACGAACCAGAAGGTCGTAGGAACGGGTGCGGCGACAAAAACTCCCAGCGACGCGGATCCGGCCTCGACCGGCCTGGTCCCAGGCGCCACCGACAGCCGTTGCCGCCAGCGTGGCATCCAGGCCGAGAAGATCATGTGGGCGCGAGAAGGTGGCGCAACGCTAGCCATGCAACTTGCCGACACCGAGCATCCGGTTAACGCTGCGCTTGCCGCCGATGTTTACCAGCGCCGCGGCAGCGCCTCGGTCGTGCGGCGCGCGATCGAGGCGGATTGCCTGACTGAAGCCGCCCGTGCGTATGAAGCCGCGCGGCTCAATGCCGCAGCCTCAACCCTCGCGGGCGGTGCCACAGGTGACAAGGACACGATTCCCCAACCCGGAGCAGCGCCGCTCGGAAACCAGATTTCCCCGGGAACGACCTTCACGCCGCAAAAGTAGGCCGTCTTTGACCGTGGCATTTTCGTCTCCCGTCCTGCTCTTTGATCTCGGCGGCGTTCTGATCGGAAATCCAGGGTTTCAGCATTTCAAAGACCTTCTGCCCGATAAGCCCGACCTTGCCGAACTCAAGGCGCGCTGGCTCGCCTCCCGCGCGGTGAGACGTTTCGAGTCGGGACAGTGCAAGCCACATGAGTTCGCCAGCGATTTCATCGCCGAATGGCAAATCGAGATCGCGCCCGATGATTTCGTCGAGCTGTTCAGGGGCTGGCCGGCCGATGTCGCGGATGGCGCGTTCGATCTCGTTCGCAGGCTGCGGGCGAATTATCGCGTCGCCTGCCTTAGCAACTCGAACGAACTCCATTGGGCACGCTACCAGTCGTTCATCGCCGAATTCGACGTGGCCATTTCGTCACATCTTTGTGGCCGTCTCAAGCCTGACCGGGACGCCTTTGAGGCGGCCGCGCTTCTATGCGACGCACGGCCGGCCGACATCTGCTTTTTTGACGACTCGCAGCAAAACATCGATGGCGCGCGGTCCGTTGGCATGCACGCGTTCCTCGTTAACGACATTGAAGATCTCGAGACCATCGTCAATGCTGCGCTTGCGACTCATCGGTAGGCAAGGCGAGTGGCAGCGCCCAGCGCGAAGTCGCATTAGCCCTTAAGAAGTTCGACCAGTATTTCTGCAGCTTTCTTGCACTGCTCCGTATTGACATCGAGATGGGTCACGATGCGAAGCGTGCGTGGCCCGAAAGCATTGAGCAGGACATCGCGTTCGCGCGCACGCTGGGTCAACCCTGGCGCATCAAGCTTCGATGCCGCCGGAAGATTGAATACCACGATGTTGGTCTCGACCGTTGCAAGATCGAGCTGGACAAGAGTCCGTGCCGCGAGGCGCTCTGCGATCAGCCGCGCGTTCGCATGGTCAATGGCGAGGCGCTCGAGATGGTGTTCGAGGCCATAAAGCGCCGCAGCCGCGAGGATGCCGTTTTGCCGCATGGCGCCGCCCATGCGCTGCCGATGTCGTCGCGCAGAGTCGATGGTGGCCTTGCTGCCCGCAAGCAGTGAACCCGCCGGTGCGCCAAGACCTTTCGAGAAGGCCACGGCGACGAGGTCAAAAGGTGCGGCGAGCGTTGCCGGGGCCAAACCGCTGGCAACACTCGCATTCCACAGCCGCGCGCCGTCCAGATAGGTGGCCAGACCTTCCTCGCGCGCAGTGGCGCAGAGGTTCTCGACCAGACCCTGGGGCACGACGACGCCACCCGCGCGGTTATGGGTGTTCTCGATCTGCACGAGGGTCGTGCTTGGAAAGATGGCGAAGTTGCGCGGTTTGATGGCCGCTCGCAGTTCTTCTGGCGTGAACATGCCGCGCTCGCCGATCTCATGAATCTGCACGCCGGCGTTGGCGGCAGCACCGCCCGCTTCGTGCCAGCCTGCATGCGATTGCCGCGACGCGATGACTTCGTCGCCTGGCCTGGTCAGAACACGCAGTGCCACCTGATTGGCCATTGTGCCTGTGGGCAGCCACAAAGAAGCTTCCTTGCCAAGGATCTCGGCGAGGCGAAACTGCAGGAGATTGGTCGTTGGGTCCTCGCCGTACTGGTCGTCTCCGACGGGCGCCTGCGCCATGGCGGCGCGCATCGCCTCGGTTGGCCGGGTGACGGTGTCAGAACGAAGGTCGATCGGTGGATTCACGGGTCCGGCAAGGGAATTGAAGCATCAGGAAGTCGCGCGCCGAGAATTTTTGCAGTTCACCGCGCACTGTAGCAAAAGGTGACGACTTCACCGTGCGTGTCTTCAGCCGATGCGCCCGACGCGCCGGCGCTTCGCTCCTTCCTCTATGGGCGCAAGCGGGGCTGCATGGGGTCACCGAGCGCTCCTGCCTAAGCCCTCATCGACAGTTGCTTTGCCCGTGGCAGTGACTGCCGCGCCTCTTTGTCGAATCGACCGAGTGCTGCGGGAAGGGATCAGGACACGATCAACAATGGCCGGAGACGCACTTCAAGCCGCCAACGAAGATCACGGCATTGCCGGTGCCTGAATTCCTGGTCGCGTTAAACAGGCTTCCGGTCAGGACAGCCGCGGGGATGGTCGTTGCCGAAGTGATGAAATTGGCGTTCCACGAACCTGTTGCACTCGGCTCGAAACAGCCCGAGCCGGTGCACGTCGCAGTCAAGGGGAACGTCCCCTGGCTGTTCGAGGATCCGGGGCTCTCGGTTGCCGAGCCAGTGATACTCAAGCTCGCCGGCCCGTACCCTGCAATCGAGGCAAAGTTGGCCGTTGCGGCAAACGACAGCGCGCCGGTGCCGACGTTAAATGTCGCGGTAAAGCGTGAGAACGTTGCGGTATTTCCGGCAGCATCGGCTGCAAGGCCGATGAATGCCCCGGGACCGCCAAACGTAAACACGCCCGAGGTGGGGCCGTTCGAATTGTTGTTCACGAGCGGCGAGTTGGTCTCAATGTAGAGGAAACCGCCCGGACCCGAGAAGCCGGTGCCACTGCTGGAGGTTCCGCGGTAATCGCCAACCAGTTGCCCGATCAAGAGCATGCCGCTGTCGATCTGCATGGTCTGGATGTTGGCGGGCGTCGCGGTTTGGGTCAGTGCCTGCGGACCGAGAGACGAGCTGTAGGACAACAGATGGCCATCGGATGAGATTGAATAGGAGGTCACCGGGGCGTAATTTTCGTTGCCACCATTGCCCGAGATGACTCCGTCGGTGGTGTCGGTATTGACCGTATAGCCGGCAATGAACCCGGTCACCCCGCTGATCGTGCCTGTCGTGCCTGTCGTCGAGGTGTTGCTGGCCGGAAGCACGCTCGAAGTGCCGGACGAACTGGTGTTGTTGGATGCGACGAAGCCGAGTTGCGCGGCGGTTGGAACGCCCGACGACCCGATGGCGGTGCTGCTGGTGCTGGTGGGCGCGCCGCTTGCAGCGGACGACGATGTCGTGGTGGTGAGACTGTCCTGCGCGGCGCCAAAGTTGCCGGCGGCAGCACTTGTCGAACTGGACGTCGAGGCGCGCATTTGCAAACCGATGGCGACAAACGAAGGGGCGACAAGAAGCCGTTGCGGCGCAGAACTGCGATCGGCGACATAAAACGCGGTGTGCGCGCCGAAGACCACTTCGGGCGTGTCGTTGGACAAGGCGATGGCGCCGGATTTTACCTCCCCGTAGGTCCCGGGCTTGGCGGTCGTGCCGTCGTCGTTCTTGCATTCATCGGACACGCAATGCGTGGCACTCCATACCGTGCCGCGAATGCCGATCGTCGCCGTTGGCGTGGTGACCTTGTAGTTGGCCTGGTTGGCGTGGCCGATCAGGCCGGTGACGGTACGCAGTCCGCCGCGCAACAGGTTGAAGAACACCCGCTCCGATCCATCTTCACGACCGTTGAAATAATAGTTGGCCACAACAAAATTGGTTTGCGGCTTGAGCGAGACGATGGAGGCATCGGAAAAGCGGATCTGTACATTGCTCGCAAGCCCGGTCCTGATCTCGTCGCCGACGTCGATTTCCGCACCCTTGTAGAGGGGGCGCTGCTGCCCGTCGCGCACCGCGGTGACCTGGCCGGTGACGAACAAAGCGCGCGCCGGGGCATCGGCAGCAAGGGCGGGGACCGCGGCAGCGGCAACCGCAACGGCGAAAATCCAGCGCAAACGAAGGTGGCTGGCCAGATGCATGGCGATCCTAGAATTCATAGCGAACCTTTGCCGAGATGACATTTCGATCATAGGCGTATAGGCCGAGATTGGAATGATTCCCCGAAACCAGCGCCTCAATACGCAAGGACAGCTGCCGGTTGTACTGATAGACCGCGAGCAAATTGAGCGAGCCGTAGGTATCGTGCCGTGTCGTGACAAGCAGCGGCTCCTCATCAAGGTAGTCGCTTTGCTGGACGGCCAGGCCTGCAAGCAGCAGCCATTGCGGCAGCGGCACGACCGATGTTTCGACGTGAACGCCGTAAATATGTCGGGCGAGATTGCCGGCGCGCGGATTGTCCTCGTAGCCCAAGGTCAGTCCACCGGAGAGCACCGGGTTCCAGGGAGCCACCAACACCCGCCGGTACGACAGGTCGCCGGTATAGATCGTCGAATTGCGAATGGTCTGCGTCGGATAGCGCAGTCCGGCCACCGAGAGCGAGCCTACGATCGACTGGAACGGGTCGATCTGGTGCGAGACATCGCCTGCAATCGAGGCGACTTCGAGGTAATCGGTGCCATCCAGCTGGAGTTCGCTAAGGCCGCCGGTAAGTCGGTACAGGTTGTCCTGGTCGACATACGTCGCACCGCCTCTGAGCCCAAAGGTCAGAATGTCGTAGCCGTGGGCATCGTCTGCATCATTGAGCTTATCGTCGATGTTGGCCGCGCCAAACGCCGTGATGCCCGGAGCGATGGGGGTACTGACCTGGCCCCCGGCTGCGATCTCCTGGTACACGCTTGGAATCTTCACGCCGCCTGGTTCCAGGGTCACGGCGCCAAGCACCGGCACGTTCACGGTGCTGCTGCCAGCGCCCGAATTGGTATTGTTGTCAAAGCCCAATCCGGCTTCGACGAAGCCGCTCCACGTGGTCTTGTACTCCGACTGCCGCGACCTGATTGCCGTGAGGTAGTGATCAATGATCGAGGCGACCTCAGGAGGTGGGTTCTGCTTTTGCAAATACTCGAATTCCTGCTGTGAGCGCAAGTCATCGCCAAGCGCAAAGTAGCCTACCGCAAGCTGTGCGCGCGCTGAAAGATCATTGGGGAATTGCTGCACGTAACGCTCAAGGGCCAGCACCCCTTCGCCTGCGTGTCCGGCGCCCACCGCCGCGATGCCGAAATACAGATCGAACTGCGGATCGCCCAGCTCGTCCGCATGGGCGAGCCCAAGCGTGTAGGCCTCAACCGGCTGATTTTTTTGAATGAGGTCATGCATGTCCTCGGCGTCGGTGGCAAGCGCAGCCTGCAACGGACTTAGCGCTGCGACCGATAGCACCCACCCGCAGAAAGCCCGCCCGACACCTCTTCGAAAAACTACTCCACGCTGCATACGCCCTCCAAGGTCATGCCGATCCCCACCGATCCACCTGCCCGAAACGTCGCGCTACTCGAACAGCCCACGCCAGGGGCGACAGTGCTTTGCGCGCAATTTTAGACACGCATTGTTCATGAACGCGGCGCAAGAATCAACACGATTGTGTGTGAAAAAATACACACCGATGCGCGACTTAGCCTTGCCTCGCGCACGGGCTGCGCGCGCCTGGGCGATCGCGCATCAAGGCGAGGCGATGGCCTCAGGAAGCGAAGTGCGCGCCGCTTTGTTCCTGGCGCGCCGGCGCTTGCACGGGTTCCGAGACCGGTTTTGCACCGCAAGCCGTGTTGCGAATGTGCCTAAGCCGCTTGCATTGGCAGCGCCTCGCGCGTCGTGTCTCTGATCGTCGATAGGCAACAGATGGGCGCACGCAAGAGCGCATGCATTTGCCGCCCGCGTCAGGAAGGCGGCGATGACCGACGTCAATGCGAAATTCGGTTGCGCCCGGCGCGCTTGGCCTCGTATAACTTGTGATCGGCGGCCTCGAGCATTGCGCTGCCGGAGCCCAGGGAAGTTTCGGCGGTGACGCCAATACTGATGGTCACCTGCAAGTCAGGGTGAATTTCGCTCCAGCGATAGCCTTGCACTGCGGCCCGCAAGCGTTCACAGGCCATCAGGGCGCGGTCGAGTTCGAGACCGACCAAAACGAGGGCGAATTCTTCTCCGCCATAGCGAGCGACCAGATCCCGATCGCGCAGCGCACGACGAAGCAAGGTTGAAATCTGCCTGAGGACCTGGTCGCCGGTTGCATGCGAGAAGCGGTCATTGATGAGCTTGAAATGGTCAACGTCGGCGAGGGCAATCGCCAGAGGGGTCTTGTCGCGAACGGACCGCGAGTACGCATCTTCCAGCCCTTCATCAAGGCTTCTGCGGTTCGAGAGCTGGGTCAGCGGGTCTCGATACGCCTCGTCATGCAAACGCGCATTCAAATGCTCGAGCCGGTCTCGCTCGGCGCGATAGCTCTCGGCTTGCGCGCGGACTTCGTTCACGGCAACCTGGATCTGGAGATCGTGGGTTTGTCGCTCGGTTTGTTCCGCATGCACGGCATCCTTGAAGTGATCAAAGCGCTTGTAGTGGAAAAGCGCGCTGCGGAAATCTCCCAATTCCTCGAAGCAGTTTGACAGCTCCTCGTGCGCGCGTCGTTGTCTCATGACCGAGTTGAGTGATTCGGCGATCGTCAGTGCGTCCTTGACGACTTCGAGCGCATCAGTTGGGCGTCCTGCCAAACGCATGGCCTCGCCGATATTGGCAAGGCAAAGTGACTCGTTATAGCGATCTCCGGCGGAACGAACAATTTCAAGTTGCAGGTGCATTAATTCAAGCGCGTCATCGAGCTGACCCAGGCGCGCAAGCACGCTGCCGATGTTGCCAGCGATGAGGCCCTGCAGATGTCGGTCTGTCGTGCGCTTGGCGATTTCTGCTGCGGTCTCGAGCTGGTTTCGTGCGCTCAAAAAGGCTTGCCTGGCCTTGACCGGATCATTTTTTACATTTTCTTCGCCGGAACGAAGATAGAGGGTGCCGATGCTATTCAGCGCAGATGCAAGAGCGGCGTCGTCACCGATCATGCGATGGTAGGAAGCCGCCTCCTCATGGAACTTTTGTGCACGCTCGAGATCACCGAGCCGGGCATAGAGCATCCCCATCCTTTGCAGCAGGGGCGCTTGTGTTGCGGCGTCAAGACCGGCGGCCAGTGTTAACGCGGCCGAGCAGGCCTTGGCCGCTTCTGCGAGATTGCCCACATGCATATCGATCTGCGCGATGCTGTGCAAGCATCCGACCACCATGGCGCTTTTGTCCAACTGGCGCCAGAGGTCGAGAGCTTCGATGAAGCAACTCATCGCTTCGGCATATTCGGAGCGAAACAACAGGACGTCGCCATGGAGGTTCAGGCTCTCGGCGAGCTGCTCGGCTAAAGCGTCGGGCGATCTGGCTGCGTCAAGAGCAGCGCGTGCCAGTTCAAGTGCTTTCTGGCCTTCGCCAGCATTCAGCGCAGCGCGTGCCCTGGCAATCGTTGTCGTCAACTCGTTCAAACGCGTATTGCAGCAGACGCGATGGCCATGACGCTTCAGGTCGGGCAGGCCCTGGGGGCGCCCAAGGCCTTGCTATAGACGCCGGATCGATCAAAACAGCACACCCGTCGCTTGCCGGCTGCAAGCATGTCGCACGCATTGCCGATCCGGCGCGCGCGCGTCTCAAGGCGCTTGGCAGACGTGATCCATTGGATCCAGTCCCTGCGCGCGATCGGCGTGATGTCTGACCAGACCTGTGCCGCCTTGGGCGAGGCTGCCAGTGCCTTGCGCAGGTCAGGCGGCACGCGGGGTTCTGGCTCCTCGCCACTTGAGACAATGTCCAGCAAGACCACGTCACCTGGCTTCGCTGCAGCAGCCTCGCGTACCTTGTCGGGCACTTTCAGCCAATGACTTTTTTGGCCGTCGGGCTCAAGCATCGCCCGAAACGGCTGGCCATTGAGGGTGCCTGCCACCGCGGTCATGCCGCGCGTAGGAAGTTTCGCGCTGGCATCTTTTGGCAGGATCAGAAACGTCCACGCTTCGCCCTTCGAGGGTTCTGCCGGACGCAGCAGTTTTGCGCTAAAACGAATCGTTGATGCCGTTCTCGTCATCGATGCCACCATTCGAATGAGGACAGCGGGTCTTGTGGCAACCCGCGCCAGGCACGGTCAAGCGAGGCGAGATAGAGGCAAGCAGATGCCGCTTTCATCCCCTGCCGGCAAATTCTGCCACGTTGCCGCGGGCATTGAACAGGGAGCGTGCAGATTTTTCTGGTGTCGTCTTGGCCGGGTTGTCGTCCGATGACATCACATCAGGATAATGTCGTACTGCTCCTGATGATAGACATTCTCCACCTGGAGCGAGATCGGCTTGCCGATGAAATCGCCAAGCAAGGCGAGGTTCTGGGATTCCTCTTCAAGAAAAAGGTCGATGACCTGCTGGGACGCCAGAATCCTGAATTCGCGCGGATTGAACTGTCGCGCCTCGCGCAGCAACTCGCGCAGGATGTCATAGCAAATCGTGCGCGCTGTCTTCAGTTCGCCCTTGCCCTGGCAGATCGGGCACGGCTCGCAAAGAACGTGGGCCAAGGATTCGCGCGTGCGCTTTCGTGTCATCTCGACAAGCCCTAGCTGCGTGAATCCATTGACGGTCATGCGCATGTGATCGCGCGCCAGGGCCTTGTTCAGTTCTGCAAGCACGGCATCGCGGTGTTCCACGCTTTCCATATCGATGAAATCCAGGATGATGATGCCGCCAAGGTTGCGCAGGCGCAGTTGCCTGGCAATGGCGTGCGCTGCTTCGAGATTGGTCTTGAAGATGGTGTCGTCAAACGAGCGGTTGCCAACAAAGGCACCGGTATTGACGTCGATGGTGGTCATCGCCTCGGTCTGGTCGAGAATCAGGTAGCCCCCCGATTTCAGATCGACGCGACGGCCAAGCGCGCGTTCGATCTCGTCTTCGACGTGGTACAGATCGAAAAGCGGTCGCTCCCCCGTGTAATGCAGCAGCCGGTCGCTGACCGAGGGCACGTATTCCTTCGCGAATTCGAGCAGTTGCTGGTAGCTCTCGCGCGAGTCGATCTGGATGCTGCTGGTCTCTTCGCCCACCAGGTCACGCAAGACGCGTTGCGCAAGGCTCAGGTCCTGGTAGAGAAATGCCGGCGCCGCCATGGTCTGGCTCGCGGCGACGATGCTCTTTAACAGTTTTCTCAAATAGGCGATGTCAGCAGTCAGGTCGCTGTCGCTCGCATCCTCGGCCATGGTGCGAACGATGAAGCCGCCCTTTTCGTCGGCGGGCACAAGGCGCGCAACCTTGTCCCGCAAGAGCGCACGTCCGGCTTCGTCAGCAATGCGCTGCGAAATGCCGATGTGCGAGTCCTGCGGCAGATACACCAGCATGCGCCCTGCGATGCTGATTTGCGTCGACAGGCGTGCGCCTTTGGTGCCAATCGGATCCTTGATGACTTGCACCACCAGTGACTGGCCTTCGCGCAAAAGGCGCTCGATGGGCGTCGCACCGTTGCCGCGATGTTCCTTGTGGTGCTCAGCGTGCCAGATATCGGCGACATGCAGGAACGCCGCGCGCTCAAGCCCGATATCGATGAACGCCGACTGCATTCCGGGCAAAACCCGGGCGACCCGGCCGAGGTAGACATTGCCCACGAGCCCGCGACTCGCCGTGCGCTCGATGTGGAGTTCCTGTACGGCGCCCTGCAGTACAATCGCCACGCGCGTTTCCTGTGGCGTGACGTTGATCAATATGTCCTCGGTCATTGGGCCATTCTATGCCAAGCGGTGGCGCTAGAATTTGACGTCAAAGCTTTTGAGCAGTTGTGCAGTCTCGGCCAGCGGCAGGCCGACGATGCCGCTGTGACTGCCGCTGATGCGCGTGATGAAGGCCGCGGCGCGCCCCTGGATCGCGTATGCACCCGCCTTGCCGAAGGCTTCCCCGGATTCGAGGTAGTGCGCGAGGGTTGCCGCATCGAGCACGGCCATCGTCACGCGCGATTCGCTCAAGGCGAAATCGAGGCGACGGCGATATGCGACGGCAACCGCGGTCAGCACGCGATGGGTGCGTCCGGAAAGGCGTTGCAGCATGCGCGTTGCGTCTTTGCCGTCGCGCGGCTTACCGAGAAGCATGCCTTCAATGCTCACCGTTGTGTCGGCAACCAGCAGGGGCGCATCAACCAGCTTGCGCGAGCGTAGCCGCATCAGCGCGGCGCCGGCCTTGAGTGCCGTGACACGCATCACGTAGTGGCGCGCGCTCTCGTTCTTTTCGGGGACTTCGAGCCCTTCGACGTCCTCGTTTGGCGCAGCGAGCAACATCCTGAATTCAACGCCGATTTGCGCCAGCAATTCCCTTCTGCGCGGGCTTGCCGATGCCAGATAGATGAAGCTGTGCAAAGCTTCAGACACGATGGTAGGGATGCTTGGCGATGATGCTTGCCGCGCGGTACAGCTGCTCGGCAAGCAGCACCCGTGCAAGTCCGTGGGGCAGCGTCATCGACGACAGTTTCAAAAGCAGCGCTGCATCTGACTTGAGTGACGCGTCCAGCCCATCGGCTGAGCCGATGACGAAGGCGACGGGCTCGCCCTGGGCTTGCCAGCGCACAAGATGCTGCGCAAGTTCAACGCTTGTCACGTCCAGACCCTTCTCGTCGAGGGCGACGAGCGTTGCCTTGCGGGGCAGGACAGCACGGATGCGTTCGGCTTCGGCAAGAAGAAGGGTCTTGGTCGCAGCCTGTGATCGCGCCTGCGCCTTGATTTCCTTGAGTTCGATGCGAAGTTCGGGCGGCATGCGTTTGGCATACTCGGCAAATCCGGCCTCGACCCAGGCGGGCATGCGCTGTCCGACCGCGACGATCAGAAGCGCCATGGCGGGCTACGCGGCGCGTGACCTTGGCAGACGTTTTGTTCCGGCCGCCGCCTTTTTTGCAGGCTTCGCCTTGGCGGTCGTGGCTGTGCGGCTCGCCTTGCGCGGGACAACCTGACGCGCCTTCTCGCCCGACGCCATGGCCTTGGGCCGGGAAGGCGATTTCGGCGCCGCGGCCGACTTGAGCACAACCGGCTTGTCGCCCCAGATTTCCTCGAGATTGTAGTAGGCGCGAATCGTCGGCTGCATGATGTGCACAAGTGCATCACCGAGATCGACCAGGACCCATTCGCCGCTGTCTTCACCTTCCATGCCGATGACTTCGCCGCCTGCGGCCTTGACCTTTTCGCGCACGGCGTTGGCGAGCGATCGGGTATGCCGGTTCGACGTCCCGGTAGCGATCACGACCCGATCGAAGAGATCGGTGAGCCCCGAGCTGTTAAATACCCGTATGTCCTGGCCTTTGACGTCTTCCAAGGCATCGACGATCACGCGCTGCAGTTTTCGGGTATCCATTCAGTATGTGTACAACCCGCGCCGGCGGATGAATTCCAGAACAGGCGAGGGTAACAGATCGGCTGCAAGGTTGGGACTGCGATCCTTGAGCAAGCTGCGCACCTGGCTTGAGGAGACGTCGCCCAAGTCGGCCGGGACCAGCACAACGCTGCCATTTGGCGTCAGGAGATCGGCGGGAAGCACGATGCGCCCGGCCAGTTCCTTGCGAAATTCCTGCGGCCATGCGAGGGGGTCAAGCGCAGATCCTGGCCGACCTGCCGCGGCAAGGTTGGCGAGATCGAAAAGTTTGCGCCATTGGTGCCAGCCCGGAAGTGCGAGCAGCTGGTCGGCGCCCATGAGAAAGGTCAGGCAGGCTTGCGGTCCCTGTTCCACGCGCAATTCCGCGAGCGTGTCAACGGTATAGCTTGGCCCCGAGCGCCTGATTTCACGCTCGTCGATGGCAACGCGGCCTGGGTATGTCGCAAACGCCAGCTCGAGCATGGTGATGCGGTCGACCGCTGCCGTCCGCAGCGCCGGCTTCTGCCAGGGATTGCCGGCCGGAATCAGGATCAGCTCCGATAAATCAAGGGCCTTTCTGAACAGCTCGGCCAGGGCTACATGGGCGACGTGGGGAGGATCGAAGGTACCGCCCAGAATTCCAATGCGCCCTGCGCTCATATCCAGTCGCGAACGACAAGGAATTCGGTCAAAAATACCGATTCCGGACTGCCGGTCGTCGGACCATGGTCGTAGCGCCAGCTGACTTCGGGCGGCATCGACATCAGGATCGATTCGGTGCGGCCGCCAGACTGCAGCCCGAAAAGCGTGCCGCGGTCATAAACCAGGTTGAACTCAACGTAGCGGCCGCGTCTGAGCGACTGCCAGCGGCGCTGTTCTTCGCCATAGCTCATTGCGCTGCGCCGCTCTACGAGGGGCAGATAAGCCCTTGTGAAGTGATCGCCAACGCTTGCCATCAAGGCAAAGCTTCGATCAAATCCAAGGGCACTGAAATCGTCAAAGAAGATGCCGCCAACGCCTCGCGGCTCGTTGCGGTGCTTGATGCGGAAATAGGTATCACACTGCGTCTTGAACTTCGGATAGAGCTCGGATCCATAGGGCTCAAGCGCATCCTTGCATGTCTGATGGAAGTGGCGCACATCCTCGACAAAGCCATAGTAAGGGGTGAGGTCCATGCCTCCGCCGAACCACCACACGGGCTCTTGTCCGGCGCCGCTTGCAATGAAATAGCGCACGTTCATATGCACAGTGGGGATGTAGGGGTTTCTGGGATGCAGTACCAGCGACACGCCGATGGCCTCGAAGCTGCGTCCGGCAAGCTCGGGCCGCGTCGCGCTCGCCGAGGGCGGCAAGCGCTTGCCGGTAACGCGAGAAAAGCCGACGCCGCCGCGCTCAAAAAGTGATCCGCCCTCGATGATCGACGTTACGCCATGGCCGCCTAAGGCTTCGTTCTCGCCTTTTTTCCATGGATCATGCATGAAACGCTCGCGATCCAGGCCTTGCAGCGCCAGGACGATGCGGCGCTGCAGTTCTTCAAGGTAGTGCGCGACGTGCTCGGTTGCAGGTTCTTTGGACATGAATTAGTGGCGCTTGTTGAGCGCACGCCAGCCGATGTCGCGGCGCCATTGGGCACCATCAAAATGAATCGAGCCAATCGCCTCGTAGGCGCGCCTTTGTGCCATGCGCACGCTATCAGCCAGCGCTGTCACGCCGAGCACGCGGCCACCGCTGACCACCGTCTTGCCGTTGACCAGCCGCGTCCCGGCCTGGAACACCACGCAATCGGGCGTGTCCGAAGGGATGCCGCTAATTGGCGCGCCCATCTCCGGGGCATCCGGATAGCCCTTGGCGGCCATCACAACGCAAAGGGCAGTACGTCGATCCCACTCGAGCTCCACCGCATCGAGGCTGCCTGCCACGGCGTGCTCGAACACCTGCAGCAAGTCGCTTTTCAAGCGGGCCATGATCGGTTGCGTTTCGGGGTCGCCCATGCGGCAATTGAATTCGAGCGTTTTCGGATTGCCGCTGGCATCGATCATCAGCCCGGCGTAAAGAAATCCGGTAAATGGAATGCCGTCGGCAGCCATGCCGTGCACGGTCGGCACGATGATTTCACGCATGACGCGCGCGTGCACCTCGGGGGTCACGATGGGCGCGGGCGAATACGCACCCATGCCGCCGGTGTTCGGTCCTGCATCGCCGTCAGACAGGCGCTTGTGGTCCTGGCTTGTCGCAAGGGGCAGGATATGGTGGCCATCGACCATGACGATGAAACTCGCTTCCTCGCCGGTCAAAAATTCCTCGACGACAACGCGTGCACCCTTGGCAAAGCCGCTGAACATGCTATCGACTGCCGCGTGCGCACTGTCCAGATCGGAGGCCACCACCACGCCCTTGCCGGCAGCCAGGCCGTCGGCCTTGACGACGATCGGGGCGCCCTTTTGCGTGATGTAGGCCTTGGCCGCAAGCGGGTCGGTGAAGGTCTGAAACTTTGCCGTCGGGATGGCGTGACGTTGCATGAACTGCTTGGCAAAATCCTTCGAGGTTTCCAGTTGCGCAGCGTCTTTGGTCGGGCCGAAAATTTTCAGTTCGGCCTCGCGAAATGCGTCGACGATGCCACTTGCAAGCGGGATTTCCGGGCCAACGACAGTGAAATGGATGCCTTCCTTGCGCACGAACTCGATCAGCGCGGCGTTATCCGTGACAGGAACGTTTTGCATGTTCGGATGCGCACCCGTGCCGGCATTGCCCGGGGCGACATAGACCAGCTGCACGCGCGGCGACTGGGCGAGGCGCCACGCCAGCGCATGCTCGCGACCGCCAGCACCGACGACAAGAACCTTCATTGAAACCTGAGCCTAGAAGGTGGCAGGCTCAACTTAGCACTGCCGAAGTGTAGACGTCCTGAACGTCATCGAGATTCTCGATGGCGTCGAGCAGCTTTTGCATCTTGGCGGCGTCCTCGCCGCTTAATTCGACTTCGGTCATGGGTTTCATGACGATGCCCTCGACGTCTGCCTTAAGACCGGCGGCAAGCAGGCGCTCCTTGACGTGGGAGAAGTCGTGCGGATTGCAAGTCACCTCGATGCCACCCTCGTCATCGCTGATGACATCATCGGCGCCAGCCTCGAGCGCTGCCTCCATGACATTGTCTTCGGACGTGCCAGGCGCAAACAGAAACTGTCCGCAGTGCTTAAACAGGTAGGCGACCGAGCCATCCGTGCCGAGATTGCCGCCAAACTTGGAAAAAGCATGACGCACGTCAGCGACGGTGCGGGTGCGGTTGTCGGTCAGGCAATCGACCAGGACGGCGGCACCGTTGACGCCATAGCCTTCGTAGCGGATTTCCTCGTAGTTCACGCCCTCAAGGCTGCCGGTGCCGCGATCGATCGCGCGCTTGATGTTGTCAGCAGGCATGTTCTGGTCTTTGGCTTTGTCGATGGCAAGCCGAAGACGCGGATTGATTGCCGCATCGCCGCCGCCAAGCCGCGCGGCAACCGTGATTTCCTTGATCAGTCGGGTCCAGATGCGGCCCCTTTTTTCATCCTGGCGCCCTTTGCGGTGCTGGATGTTGGCCCATTTTGAATGTCCTGCCATGCTTGCCTTTGGTCCGTCGTGGCACTGCTCCGAGGGCCCGAATTTTAGCACGCGTGCCTTGCCTCGCGAGGGGGGGCTAGCGACCGAAAATGATCCGCTCGCGCTGCAGCAGCCGGGTAAGGCCAACCAGAAACAGGATGGCAAGCGCCACTGCCACAAGGCCTGGCACGAGATAGGCATAGGCGCTGACGCTGTCGCCGCGCAACACCCGCGATAACACCATCTGCTGGGCCAGCGCCGGAATCAGCAACTGCCATGGCGCATCGCGAAATGCCGAAAATACGGTGACAAGGGGCACGAAGTTGACCACCAGCGCGATGTAGCCGGCATAGGTCTGGGCTTCCTTGTAGCTGCGGCCGTAGGTCGCGACAAGCATCTGCAGCGCGGCGATCATGCAGGCGAAAGGCAGCATCATGGCGAAAAAACGGCTGAGTTCGGGCGCACCGAACTGAAATAGCAGACTGAGTTTCTCGCTTGGCACGACGTGGGCGGCAAGAGCGAAGCTGAACATGGTCAGCGCCAGCACGGCGCATGACTGCAACGCCACCGCGCTCCATTTGCCAATCACAAGGGCACCAACGCCAACCGGGTTCATGAGAAGCGGCTCGAGCGAGCCGCGCTCGCGCTCGCCCGCAGTCGTGTCAATTGCAGCACTCATGCTGCCGATCATGGCGCTGATCAAACCGAACATGGGAATCAGAAAGAGCAAGAATGCACCCTGCTGCTTGGGGGTTGCGGTATTGATGCGCTCGACGTTGACCACACGCGCCACGTCCGGTGCGATGCCGCGTGCAATCAAACGGGTGATGCCGATTTCCTTCGCGAAAGCGTGCAGGAGATTTTCCGCGCGCCTGATCGAGACCTGCGCATCGTTGCGGGACTCGTCAAAGACCAGCTCGACGTCGATCACGTCACCGTGTGCGAAGCGCGTCGAAAAGTCCGGCGCGATCACAATCACTGCTTCTTGCAGCCGCCCGCTCTTGATTTCATCGAGATAATCGGCAGGAGCGGGCTTGATGGTGAAATCGTTGCGTTGCAGGAAGTTGGCAAGCTCGGGCGCATTGCCAATGCCATCGACCATGACCTCGCGGCGTGTGCCGCGCTCCTCAAGTCCCGAGACGAAATTGGCCATCAACAGGAGAAAAACGGGGCCCATGGCGATGGCGGTAATGAGGATGGTGAAAAGTGTGCGCCGATCGCGCAGGCCGTCCTGGGATTCCTTGCGAAATACCGTCCAGATGGTGGCGATCATGGCCGCGTCCCAGGTGGTGAGGCGTCCTGGCTGGCATGCGCCGTGAGCGCGACGAACGCGTCTTCGAGATTTCTGGCCTTGGCGATTTCGATCAGTTCAGGCGCTGTGCCAGCAGCAACCGTGCGACCTCCTGCCATGACGACGATGCGATCGGACAGCGCCGAAATTTCCTGCATGATGTGACTCGACATGAGGATGCACTTGCCCTGCTCCTTGAGGCGCCTGATGAGATCGCGCAGCGCGCGCGTGGACATGATGTCAAGGCCATTGCTTGGCTCGTCGAGCACCAGGTTTTGCGGGTCGTGCACAAGTGCGCGGGCGATCGCCACTTTCATGCGCTCACCCTGGGAGAAACCTTCGGTGCGACGATCAAGCAGGTTTTCCATCTCGATCAATTGCGCGAGCCGCTCTGTCGAATCCTTGATGGCCGCATCCGACATGCCACGCAGTCGCCCGTAGTAGCGAATGTTCTCGCGCGCGGTCAGGCGCACATAAAGACCGCGCGCGTCCGAGAGCACACCGAGCCGGCGCCTGACTTCCATTGCGTTCTGGACGCTATGGAGGCCGTCAACGGATGCGATGCCCCGATCGGGGGCAACGAGGGTTGCGATCATGCGCAGCGTCGTGGTCTTGCCAGCGCCGTTCGGGCCGAGCAGGCCGGTGATCTCGCCATCGTCAGCGGTCAGGCTGACGTCTTCAACTGCGGTGACGGACGCGCGCTTTCTACCGCTGGCTGCCATGAACGACTTGTGCAGGTGCGCGACTTCGATCATGCCGCGTCTTTCGCCTTGATCGGCTCGAAGAAAAGTGGGCGCGGCAGGCGCGTCAGGCAGCTGCCGTCTAGCGACCGGGCATCAGCTTCACGGAAAAACCGGTAGATCAGATCGGGCGCGCACGCCGACTCGCTCACGCCGTGGCCAAGGTTTGGCGCCACCAGCATGCGCCCTTGGCTGAGTCCAGGAAGAATCGCCTCGCCGTGCGCAGGCGGCGTTGCGGGATCGAGCCCACCCGCCAGGATCAGCACGGGAACGCTCGAATGGGGCGCCGCAAAGAATGCCGCTGGCACCTTGCGCGTGGGCCAATGCGCACACATCTTCTCGTAGAGATCGAAAAAGGCGCTGCGAAAACGCGTCGACGCGAGCGCTGTCACCTGGGCCTGATCGACGTTTGCCAGATCCTCGCTGCAAACCACTGACAGATGCATGCCAAGGCTCAATTCATCGATGACGTCGCCGCCCACGGACAGGTTGAGCGCAGCCAGTGAGTCGACGTTGCCGCTGGCGGCATCAAGGATCGCCTGCGGCACAAGACTCGCTGTCAATGCACTGTAAAGCGGCGTGCGCAGCCATGAGGCCAGCACATCGGAAGAGAGAACAAGGGGCATCTTCTCGCCTGTGACCGGATCGGTGAGGGTCACGGCAAGGGATTTGTCGTCGACTTTCGCAAACAGCGCATCAAGGTCGTGTTCAAGCTGCGGATGGGCGCTTTTGCAGCGGATTTCGCTCGCGCAGTTGCGAATCAGCGCGTCAAGCGCACGATCGGTGTCAGCACCGGCTGCGAGCGGCAACTGCAAGCTGCTCGGTGCCGGGCCATCGAGAACCGCACTTCGTGCCGAGTCCGGGTAAAGGCGCAGGTACTCGAGTGCAAGACGGGTACCGTAGGAAGCGGCCCACAGATTGATGCGGCTATAGCCAAGTGCGCTGCGCACCGCGTCGATGTCTTGTGCGGCATCAGTTGTCAGGTAGTGAGTGACATCGATGCCGTGCTCGTGAAATGCGCGCGCGCAGGCATCAAGCGAGTCGATCACGACGTTCGGATCGAGCTGGCTCGCAATCAGGCTCGAGCCCTTTGGCGGCGGGCAATTGAGTGCACCGGAGTGACCCGTGCCGCGCTGGTCGATGAAGACGATGTCGCGGTTGCGGTTGAGCTTGGCAAAAAGCGGCATGACAAGACCCGCCACCGAGGAGTCCGATTGTCCCGGGCCGCCGGCAAGGACCACAATCGGGTCGAGCACGCTGCCTTTGGCGATCGCCGGCATGATCGCGAACCACACCTTAAGTCGCGTGCCTTCGGGCTTGTCGCGGTTCTCGGCGACATCCAGCGTGCCGCAGCGCATGTCAAGCTCGACGCCCTTGACGTGACAAGGCGCAAGCGCGACCTGGCGCGCGGGCGCATCTCCCGGCGCACGGCAACCGAAGAGGCAGGCGATGATGACCAGCACCGGGCAGAAAAAACGGGTGGCCATCGGATCAGCACGCGCGATTCATGGCGGCCACGAGTTTAGCGCAATTGAATCGCGCGCCGCCGCCTTGTCGCAGATGGATTTCGTTGCCGCTGGCGACGCGCCGCTGAAAGTTAGCGGCCGAGATTCAGAAGGAGATCGGTCGTCTCAGGAATTCGAGAGTCGAACTGCCGCCGATATCGCTGGCCTCGCGTGCTCCCGCTGCGCGCGCGGAAATCAGACACCGAGATTCGAGTCGGCATGGCGTCACCCGCATCGATCAGACGCTCCTTGCCTCGCGCGAGAAACCATCGTCGCCCAGTTCGCACTGCGCTCAGTGTCGGCCCCGGTGATTTGGACAGGGTTTTCGTTTTTGGTATCGTCATGGGCCCATGGCCGGTCTTTCCCTTTCTGCGGCACGCGAAAATAGCGCGGCTTCGACTCGTTCCTCCCGCTTGGGCGGGGTCGCCCTTGCAGCGCTCGGTGCGATTGCTTTTTCCGGCAAGGCGATCATTGTCAAGCTTGCGTATCGCCATGGCGTCGATGCAGTCACGCTGATTGCTCTTCGGATGGCCGTGGCGCTGCCATTCTTCGCATGGATTTCGATTGCAATCGAGGGCAGCGCCAAGACCGAGCCGCTTTTGCGTTCGGACTGGCCGAAGATTTTTGTCCTGGGCGTGCTTGGTTACTATCTTGCGAGCTATCTTGACTTTCTCGGACTCGCCTATATAACGGCGACGCTTGAGCGCCTGATCCTCTATCTCAACCCGACGCTCGTGCTTGCCATTGGCGTTTTCTGGTTCAAGCGGCGCATTCTTCCTCGCCAATGGCTCGCCCTCGCGCTCTCCTACGCGGGTGTCGTGCTCGCACTCACGCATGACTTTCGCCTTGGAGGCAGCAACATCGCCTTGGGCTCGATCCTCGTATTTGGCAGCGCCGTGACCTATGCGCTCTATCTCGTTGGCAGCGGCGAGATGGTCAAGCGCGTCGGTCCGCTGCGGCTGACGGCCCATGCCAGTTGCGTTGCATCGCTTTGCTGTATCGTGCAGTTCGCGCTGACCCGGCCGGTTTCTGCGCTGACGCTTCCGCATGAAGTCTATTGGCTCTCGCTGATCAATGGCGTTGCCTGCACCGTGCTGCCGGTATTTGCAGTAATGTTTGCGATCGCGCGGGTGGGTGCGCCAACGGCGGCGCAAATCGGAATGATCGGTCCGGTCTCGACCATCATCTTCAGCTGGCTCTTGCTGGGTGAGGCGATGGGCGTCACGCAAGTGGTCGGCACGTTCCTTGTCGTCGGCGGAGTTTTCATCGTATCGCAAGGCAGCAGTCAAGGAGAAATCAAGTGAGCAAAGCAAAGGCGATTCGTTTTCACGCAACTGGCGGCCCTGAAGTCCTGAAGCTGGAGGAGGTTGATGTACCCGCTCCTGGACCGGGCGAAGTGACCCTGCGCAATCATGCGATCGGGCTCAACTTCATCGACATTTATTTTCGCACCGGGCTTTATCCGACCAGCCTGCCGTCGGGGATCGGTTTTGAGGGTGCCGGTGTGATCGAAGCTGTTGGTCGCGACGTCAGGGACTTTCGTGTCGGCGACAGAGTCGCATACGGCCAGGGGCCGGCCGGTGCCTACAGCGAGCGGCGCACCCTGCCGATCGCGCAACTCGTCAAGCTGCCCGTCGGCATCAGCTTCGATGCGGCCGCAGCGATCATGCTCAAGGGCCTGACCGTGCAGTACCTGTTTCGCCAGACCTACCGCTTGCAGGGCAACGAAACCATCCTGTTCCATGCCGCTGCAGGCGGCGTCGGCCTGCTCGCTTGCCAGTGGGCCAAAGCGCTTGGCGTGAAACTGATCGGCACCGTAGGATCGGCCGAGAAGGCCGCGCTTGCCAAGGCGAACGGCGCCTGGCAGACCATCGATTATTCGCGCGAGAATATCGTCGAGCGTGTCATGGAGTTGACTGGCGGTGCCAAGGTCCCGGTGGTCTACGACGGTGTTGGCAAGGATACCTGGGAAGCTTCGCTTGACTGCCTGCAGCCGCGCGGCCTGATGGTGTCCTACGGCAACGCCTCAGGGCCGGTTGCGGGCGTCAATCTGGGCATCCTCGCGCAAAAAGGCTCGCTCTATGTGACGCGACCCACGCTTGCTTCTTACGTGACGCCGCGCAAGAAACTCGAGGCGTCGGCAAAGGAGTTGTTTGACCTTGTCAAAAAGGGCGCGATCAAGGTCAAGATCGATCAGACCTTCGCGCTCGCCGAGGCCAGTCTCGCCCACCAGGAACTGGCGTCGCGCAAGACCACCGGCTCGACCATCCTGCATCCCTAGCGAAGCGGCACGCCTTATTGCGGCAGATCGAGGGCCGCGTGGATGCGGCCCGACTTGATCGCGGCAACAAGCGCTGCGTGGTCGGATTCGTTCTGGTCGGCGTAGGCCCTGGAAAATTTCGCCATCGCCGTGTCGACCTCAGGCGCCTTGCCGAGATAGCCGCTTAGCAGGGCGGCATCGCCGGTTTTGGCATGCGCGCGCGCGAGCACCCAGCCGCAAGCCTCGGCGTAGTCATCGAAATCACCCGCAGTCATGTGTTCGGCGACGAGTGAGATCTTCATGTCCTGGAGCTGGCGCACGTAGAAATCAACGCCGATATGCTCGGCGCGCGCGAAGCCCAGAAATATGTCGCTTGCCTCCTGCATCATGCGTTGCCCGACGACGACGCGCTGGCCGTGGTTCGGGTAGGGACTTTGCTGTGCGTACGATTCGTAGACGGAACGATCGGCTTCCTTGAACTGCAGGAAGAGCGGATCGTTGTCAGCTGCCATCAGAAGTGCAATTGCACAGCGCGTGCCGACACTGCCCACGCCGACCACCTTGATGGCGACATCGACCAGCTCATAGCGGTCCAGCAGTGCGCGACGTTCATCGGGCATCGAGGCGACGTAGGTGTCCCAGAAATGCGTGATGTCGCGGTGAAAGTCCGCGAGGTGCGTGGGGTGATAGATAAGAGGCGGTTGATCACGGATATGCGCCTTGCCGTTGACCATTTCGGCGAGCTTCGGAAAGGCATGGTCGGAAGTCCGGTTGACGGCGCGCTCGGCCATCTCGATGCGATTTTTTCGTGAACTTGCAGAGCGCGCCATGGCAATCAGGGTCGACAGATCGACATGCTGGTACCAGAGCTCGAGGGCTTTCATCTCCGAACACTGTGCAATGCGCGTTCGGTACGTGAGGCTCAGGTGCCTGACGATTTCGCTGCAGCGGCGCTCGCCTATGCCCTGTTCGCGGGCAGCGATATGAAAGCTTGCGGCAAGGCGCTTCAGGTCCCACTCGAAGTTGCCAGGCAGGGTTTCGTCGAAGTCGTTGATGCCAAATAGCAGCGTCCGTTCGGGACTTGCAAAGCCGCCGAAATTGCCAAGATGGCAGTCGCCGCAGATCTGCGTCAGGATGCCAGGCGTTGGCGCGCTGCAGATGTCATGCGCCATCAGCGCGGCCGCGCCGCGATAGAAGGTGAAGGGGGATTGCACCATGCGCGCGTAGCGGATCGGCACCAGGCGCTGCAGGCGATGACGGTTCGAGGCCTCGATAATCTTGATCGGGTCGCGGCCTTTTGCATCGAATTTTGCCAGTTGGTCGCGCGCTGCGACATCACGCCGGGCCTTGCCCTGGGCGCGCCTTAGCACTGCCGGAGCCGAAAGTTTCACCGGCTCATAGGCGGCCTTCGCTAAGAGTTTCGCCATCGGCTAGGCGTGATAGCTCTTAAGCCGTTCGACTTCTTCCTTGGAGCCTAGCATCACCGGTACGCGCTGGTGCAGTTGCGAGGGCTGAATGTCGAGAATGCGGACTTTGCCGTCGATCGCCTCGCCGCCTGCCTGCTCGACCAGAAATGCCATCGGGTTGGCTTCGTACATCAGTCGGAGCTTGCCGGGCTTGGTGGCGTCGCGGGTATCGAAGGGATAAAGAAAAACGCCACCGCGCGTCAGGATGCGATGAACGTCGGTGACCATCGAGCCGACCCAGCGCATGTTGTAGTCCTTGTGGCGGGGTCCGGTCTTGCCGGCGATCAGCTCGTCGATGTAACGCTGGACCGGTGGCTGCCAGTGGCGCTGGTTCGACATGTTGATGGCAAATTCGGCGGTTGCTTCGGGGATCTGCATGCGCTCGTTGGTGAGTACGAAGGAGAAGGTTTCGCGATCGAGCGTGAACGCCTGCACGCCGTTGCCAAACGTCAGAACCAGCGTGATCTGCGGCCCGTAGAGCGCGTAACCGGCGGCGACCTGGCGGTGACCAGCCTGCATGAACGTCGCCTCGGTGGGCGGGCCCGCGTCCGGACACTCGAGTACAGAAAAAATGGTCCCGATCGAAACGTTGACATCGATGTTCGACGAGCCGTCGAGCGGATCAAACAAGAGCAGGTACTTGCCTCGCGGATAGCGATCCGGAATCGGATGGATCAGTTCCATCTCTTCCGAGGCGAGCGCTGCGAGATGGCCGCCCCACTCGTTCGCCTCGAGCATGATCTCGTTGGAAATGACGTCGAGCTTCTTTTGCGTTTCACCCTGGACGTTCTCGGTCTCGTTGCTGCCCAGAACCCCGCCGAGTGCGCCCTGGCCGACGTGATGGCCGATCTCCTTGCAGGCACGTGCGACCCCTTCGATGAGCAGGCGCAAGTCCGAAGGAATGTTGTCGTTCTCGCGCTGCTGCTCGATCAGATAACGGGTCAGGGTCATGCGGGACATAGCTCCTCCTTGGTTGGCAGCAAACGCATGCGGGCTTTTGCTCTACACGCGCAATGCCTTTTCGATGATCTCGCGTACCGCCCGCGACAAATTCGGGTCGCGGGCGAGCAGGGCGAGTGCCTGTTGGGCAGCCTTTTGCAGCGCGTCGGGCAAACGCTGCCACCGATCGAGCGCGCGCGCAAGCTTTCCGGCGACCGAGGGGTTGATGCGATCGATGGTCGTGATCTGTTCGCTCCAGAAGGCATAGCTATCCGGATGGTGAAATGCGCTCGGGTTGGATATGAAAAAGCCGCCCAGCAGCGCATGCACCTTGTTCGGGTTGCGCAACGAGAAGGCCTTGTGGCCAAGCAGCTTCTGCACGCGCGCCAGCACCTCCTTGTGGCCGAGCTCGGCCGTGCTCTGAACGCGCAGCCATTTGTCGATTGAGGCCGGTTGCGCCTCGTGCCGGCGATAAAAAGCTAAGAGCGCATCACCGGCTTGCGGCAGCCCGTGGTTGACCAATACCGTCAGCGCGGCAAAACGGTCGGTCATGTTGTCCGCCGCCTGGAACAGCTGCCACGCGAGCAGTCCGGCTTCGTCGTTGCCGGCAGCGGCAAGGTAACCGAGGGCGCAATGTGACATTGCGCGTTGTCCGATGTGGGCCCGATCAAACGAGTAACTGCCGCGCGAGACGTGTCGGTCATAGGTCTCGCGCCAGGTCGATTCGAGCGCGCGCCCGAGCACGGCGGCGGCCTCGATGCGGCAGGCGTGAACGGCTTGCGGTTCATACACCGGCAGGTCCTCACCGATGACGTATTCGCCAGGAAGGGTCAGTGCAAGCGCTTGCAGCATCGGGTCAAGCTGATGCGCGAGAAGGGTTTTCCTATGGGCGGCAACAAGTGGCCCATGCGCGCTGATCGGCTCGCCGCCGCGCGCGCGCGCGGCGAGCGTTCGCACGGCGAGCCGCTGCAGGGCATCCCAACGGTTGAAGGCATCACTGTCGTGGCTTGAAAGGTGGGCGAGTTCTTCGTCGGTGTACGGGAAGTCGACGATCACAGGCGCTGAGAAATTGCGCAGCAAAGAGGGTACGGGCGCGACCTCGACGTGAAGAAATTCGAAGGTGGCGTCAGCTTCGGTCACCGAAAGCACGCGCGTCGTGGCTGTTGCCGGTGCCTTGTCGGAGGCCATCATCAGCGGCAGGTCCTCCCCATCCGGACCGACGAGCCCGACAGAAAACGGAATGTGCAAGGGTGGCTTTTGCAATTCCTGCAGCCGTTCGACGCCAACCCTTGGGTTGCGTTGCGACACGGAAAGCGTATAGCGCTTAGCCTTCTCATCGTAGTGGCCGCGAACAGCCAGGCGGGGGGTGCCGGCCTGCCCGTACCAGCGCCTGAATTGTTCCAGCGAGGCGCTCGCATCGTCCTGTTTGAGGACGAATTCCATGACGTCGACAAAGTCATCACAAGTCACTGCCTGTCCGTCGAAACGACGGAAATACTCGTCCATGCCAAGGCGAAAGCGCTCGCGCCCGAGCAGCGTTTGCAGCATGCGCACGACTTCTGCGCCTTTTTCGTAGACCGTGCTGCTGTAGAAATTGTTGATCTCCTGATAGCTCTCGGGACGGATCGGATGCGCCATCGGTCCGGCGTCCTCGGGGAACTGCGAGCCGCGCAGCGTCCTTACCGCTTCGATGCGATGCACGGCACGTGCCGTCTCAGAGGCCTTCGCGCTCTTCTTCGTTGCGCCGGATAAAGCCGAGCGGTCTGCCGTGAATTCCTGATCGCGAAATACCGTCAGGCCTTCCTTTAGGGTCAGCTGGAACCAGTCGCGGCAGGTGACACGATTGCCCGTCCAGTTGTGGAAATATTCGTGGGCGATAATCGCCTCGATCCTGATCAGGTCGGCGTCGGTACTGCTGTCCCAGTCGGCAAATACATATTTGCCGTTGAAGATATTCAGGCCCTTGTTCTCCATCGCCCCCATGTTGAAATCGCTGGTGGCAACGATCATGAAACGATCAAGATCAAGTTCGAGTCCGAAGCGGGCTTCGTCCCATTTGAGGGCGGCAACGAGCGAGTCCATGGCATGCCCGACGCGCCCGATTTCGCCTTCAGGAGCATAGATCTGCAAACGCGCGCTCTTGCCGCTTGCCGTGATCACCTCGCGTTCCGCGACGGCAAAACGTCCAGCCACGAGCGCAAACAGATAACAGGGCTTGCGGTGCGGATCACGCCAGAGGGCAAAGTGCCTGCCATCGCCAAGATCGCCCGAGGCGATCTGGTTGCCATTGCTAAGCAGCACTGGAAACTGGCGCTTGTCGGCGCGCAGCATGACGCTGTAGCGCGCCATGATGTCAGGGCGGTCGGCAAAATAGGTGATGCGCGAAAAGCCCTCGGCTTCGCAATGGGTGATGAAACAGCCGTCGGACACGTAAAGGCCAAGAAGCGACGTGTTCGATTCGGGCCTAAGCGCAACTGCGACATCGACGATGCATTGGTCGGGCAGCTCATCAATCAGCAGTTCACTGCCGGTGACGCGAAATGCAGAGCGTGCAAGCCTTTGGCCATCGACGGCAACGAAGAGCAAATCAAGTTCGTGTCCGCTTAGGCGCAGCGGCCCTTCGGCCTGTCGCCTGACGTGCATGCGATTGGCAACGATGGTGCGCCGCGGGTCGAGATCGAACCCGAGTTCGACTTCGTCAATGAGAAATGCCGCGGGCTGATAGTCGCGACGAAAAATGGTCGGATTGGGTTGGGTGCGCATATGGCCGAAGAGTAAGCGAAAATGATCCGGATTGCGCGTACGCAGAGCCGGGAGTGCAAGTTACGGGCTGTGGCAAGAGCAGACGTTGTCGATCGCTAGCATTCGATGACGTTGACCGGCACGAAGGTGGCGTTAAGCGCCAGGCCACCACGGGCAGTTTCCTTGTACTTGAGCTTCATGTCGGCGCCGGTCTCGCGCATCGTCTTGATGACGTGATCGAGCGAGACGAAATGCTTGCCATCGCCTTTTAGCGCAATGCGCGCGGCGTTGATGGCCTTGATCGAGCCCATCGCGTTGCGTTCGATGCAGGGCACTTGCACGAGGCCGCCGACGGGATCGCAGGTCAGGCCAAGGTTGTGTTCCATGCCGATCTCGGCTGCATTTTCGACCTGTCGCACGGTTCCGCCCTGAACTTCAGCAAGGGCACCGGCAGCCATCGAACACGCCACGCCGACTTCACCCTGGCAGCCGACTTCGGCGCCGCTGATCGAGGCGTTTTCCTTGTACAGGATGCCAATCGCAGCTGCGGTCAGCAAAAAACGCACGACGCCGTCGTCGCTCGCCCCTGGCACGAAGCGCGTGTAGTAATGAAGTACCGCCGGCACGATGCCCGCAGCGCCGTTGGTCGGTGCCGTAACGACGCGCCCGCCCGCGGCGTTTTCCTCGTTGACGGCAAGGGCGTAGAGATTGACCCAGTCGAGCACGACAAGCGGGTCGTGCAAGCCCGCTTCCGGGTTCTCGCTCAAGGAGCGATACAGCTGGGGAGCGCGCCGCCTGACCTTCAGGCCCCCGGGCAGCACGCCTTCATTGATGCAGCCGGCGCGCACGCATTCGCTCATCACGTGCCAGATGTGCAAAAGGCGTTCGCGCACGGCTTCAGGCGAGCGCCACACCGATTCGTTGGCGAGCATGAGCGAGCTGACTGACAGATTGTGCTTCTCGCATTGCGCAAGCAGTTCGTCGCCACTGTGAAACGGATAGGGGAGCGGCGTCTGGTCGCTGACCATCTGCTCACTTGCAGCGGCCTTTTCGTCAACGACAAAGCCGCCGCCAATCGAGTAGTAGACTTTCTCGAAGACTGCGGCACCGCTGCCATCGACCAGGACAAAGCGCATGCCATTGGGGTGAAACGGGAGCGACTTCCTGAAAAAAATCAGATCTTCGCGCCAGTCGAAGGCGACATTTCGCACGCCGGCCAGTGCAAGCACTTTGCGCTCGCGAATGCCGTCCAGCCGCATACCGATGCCTGCGGGATCGACCGTATCCGGTTTTTCGCCTTCAAGACCGAGCATGACGGCCTTGTCGCTGCCGTGGCCCTTGCCGGTTGCACCCAGCGAGCCGTAAAGCTCTGCGCGCACGCGAAGCGGCGCGTCGTCTGCGCAAGTGTCTTTGATTGCCGCGAGCGCTTCGAGGGCGAAACCAGACGCCGCGCGCATGGGCCCCACGGTATGCGAACTCGAAGGCCCGATGCCGATCTTGAACAGGTCGAAGGCGCTGACAGCCATCAGGCGACAGACGACTCGAGCACGTCGGAGGCGGGAATGCAGCTGCAAAACAGGTTGCGGTCGCCATAGACGTTATCGGCGCGCCCGACCGGTGGCCAGTACTTGTTTTGCCGCAGCGAGGCGACCGGATAGGCGCCCTGGCTTCTTGGATAGGCGTGCGTCCACTCGTTGGCACTGACCACGGCTGCGGTGTGCGGGGCGTGCACGAGCGGATTGTCATCCCGCGAAAGCAGACCTGTCTCGATCGCGCGGATTTCCTCGCGAATGGCGATCATGGCTTCGATGAAGCGGTCGAGCTCGGCTAGCGATTCGGATTCGGTCGGCTCGATCATCAGGGTTCCTGGCACCGGAAAGCTCATGGTTGGCGCGTGAAAGCCATAATCGATGAGGCGCTTGGCGACGTCTTCGACGGAGATGCCGCTGGCCTCCTTGAGCGGCCGCAAGTCGAGGATGCATTCGTGCGCCACAAGGCCATTGGCGCCGCGATACAGGATCGGAAAGTGGGCCTCAAGCCGCCTTGCGACGTAATTGGCAGAAAGGATGGCCGATTCGGTTGCCGCGGTCAGGCCAGGACCGCCCATCATGGTGATATACATCCACGAGATCGGCAGGATCGATGCCGATCCGAAAGGCGCGGCCGAGATGGCCGGGATTGCGTTGACCTTGCCTAGAGGCGCGCTGCAACCATGCGTGGGCAAGAATTCGACGAGGTGGGCGGCCACTGCGACTGGGCCAACGCCTGGGCCACCGCCGCCGTGAGGGATGCAGAAGGTCTTGTGCAGATTCAGATGCGACACGTCGCCACCGAAGTGTCCGGGGGCCGCGGTGCCGACCAGCGCATTCATGTTCGCGCCGTCGATGTACACCTGGCCGCCGTGTTGGTGCACGACCTCGCAGATCTGCTTGACTTCGATTTCGAAGACGCCGTGGGTGCTGGGATAGGTGATCATGACTGCAGCAAGACGTGGCGAATGCTCAAGCGCCTTGGCTTTGAGGTCGGCAAGATCGACGTTGCCGTCGCGATCGCAGTTGACCAGCACGACTTTGAGCCCGGCCATGTGCGCCGAGGCCGGGTTGGTGCCGTGGGCAGAAACCGGGATCAGGCAAATGTCGCGGTGCGCCTCGCCGCGTGCACGATGGTAGGCACGAATCATCAGAAGCCCGGCGTATTCGCCCTGGGAGCCGGCATTGGGCTGCAGCGACACACCGGCGTAGCCGGTCGCCTCGGCAAGCATGGCTTCAAGTTCGGCGATCATCGTGCGATAGCCCTCGGTCTGATCGCCTGGCGCAAAAGGATGGATGCGGGCGAACTCCGGCCAGCTAATGGGCTGCATCTCGGCGGTCGCATTGAGTTTCATGGTGCACGAGCCCAGGGGGATCATGGCCCGGTCAAGTGCGATGTCCTTGTCGGCGAGCCTGCGCAGATAGCGCAGCATCTCGGTTTCCGAGTGATAGCGGTTAAAGACGGGATGCGTCAGATAGGCAGATGTGCGCAAGAGTGCGGGGGCAAAGGCATAACCGGCATCGCTTGCAACAGGCGTTTCTGGCGCTGTTGATCCGCTGAAGATGGCAATCACGCGCGCTACGTCTTCGGCGGTGCTGGTTTCGTCAAACGACATGCCGATGTGGGCGCTGTCGATATGGCGCAGGTTGTAGCCTGCCGCGACCGCGCGCCTGTGAATCTCATCCGTAGCGCTGCCCGAGGCCACCGTCAGCGTGTCGAAAAAACCGGCATTGACGCGCGCAAAGCCCGCCTGGGCCAGACCTGCCGCGGCCCGTCTTGCGAGGAGGTGCACGCGCCTTGCGATTCGAAGAAGGCCCTGAGGACCGTGATAGACCGCATACATGCTTGCCATGACCGCAAGCAAGACCTGCGCGGTGCAGATGTTCGACGTGGCTTTTTCGCGCCGGATGTGTTGTTCACGCGTTTGCAGCGCGAGACGATAGGCGGGCAGGCCCTGGGCATCGACGGTGACACCGACAAGCCGGCCTGGCATGTGCCGCTTGAACGCGTCACGCGTCGCAAGGAATGCGGCGTGCGGGCCGCCAAAGCCCATGGGCACGCCAAAACGCTGACTGGTGCCAACGACGACGTCAGCGCCCCATTCTCCGGGGGGCGCAAGCAGCGTCAGGGCAAGCAGATCGCAGGCCACGATGAGCATCGCGCCATCGGCCTTCAGGCCTTGGGCAAGTTCGCGGTAGTCGATGACATCGCCGTTTGCGCCCGGATACTGGAGCAGTACGGCAAAAGCGCCGGCATCAACCGCCTGCGTCGCTTTGCCGGTCCTGATCTCGATGCCAAGCGGCTCGGCGCGCGTGCGCACGACTTCGAGGGTCTGCGGCAAGACGTCGCTGGCGACGAACATGATGCGACGCTCGCTTGGCGCTGCGCGCAGGCAAAGCGTCATGGCTTCGGCTGCCGCAGTGGCCTCGTCGAGCATCGAAGCGTTGGCGATATCCATCGCCGTCAGGTCGGTGACCATGGTCTGGAAATTGACGATGGCCTCAAGCCGTCCCTGCGAAATCTCGGGCTGATAGGGGGTGTAGGCGGTGTACCAGGCGGGATTTTCGAGGACGTTGCGCTGGATCACCGCTGGCGTGTGCGTGTCGTAATAGCCCTGGCCGATGAGGCTGCGCAGGACCCGATTGCGGCTTGCCAGTGAACGCAGTTTGGAAAGCGCCTCGGCTTCGCTGATGGCATTGGCAATTGCGAGTGGCTTCTTGCGCCGAATCGAGGCGGGTACGACGCGATCGATGAGTTCGGCGCGCGAGTCCATATCGAGCGCCTCGAGCATTTCTTGCTGTTCGGCCGCGGTCGTGCCGATGTGGCGCGAGATGAAAGCATCGTGTGCTTCAAGTCTGGCGAGTTCCTCGTCGTCAGCAACGTTGACGTGCGCAAGGCCGGTCATGGTGTTCATTGCGGCTAGCTCCCGATGAGAGCCTTGTAGGCTGCGTCATCCATCAATTCGTCAATTTCAGAAGGGGTCGATAACGCGATGCGCACGAACCAGCCAGCGCCGCTCGGGTCGGAGTTGACCACCGCCGGGTCATCAGGCAATGCCTCGTTGACGGCGATGACCTTGCCTGCAACGGGCATCTTGACGTCGGCTGCAGCCTTGACGGATTCCACCACCGCCACCGTGTCGCCCTTGCCGTAACTCCTGCCAATGGCCGGAAGCTCGATGAAGACAATGTCACCCAGGGCGTCTTGCGCATGGTCGGTGATACCAATCGTGGCCGTGCCATCGCCTTCAGGGCGGACCCACTCGTGATCTTCGGTGTAGCGCGTATTCGGCATGTCGGTTCCTTTCAAGATAAGGGCGGGAGCTGATTTGAAAAGCGGGCCTTTGCAGAGAAATCAGCCGCGGTAGTAGCGGTTTGGAACAAATGGCGTTTTAGCGACCTTCAGCGCAATCTTGCGCTCGCGCACCTTGGCGTAGACAAGGCTATCGATGCTTGCATGGGCCTTTTGCACATAGCCCATCGCGAGCGGCGCATTGAGTGTCGGGCCAAAGCCGCCTGAAGTCACTGCGCCGATCGCATCACCTGCGTCGTTGCAAAGGATCGCACCTTCCCTAACCGGTGTGCGCTCTTGCGGCAGCAGGCCGACGCGCTGTCGCAAGGCGCCGTCCCTGATTTGCGCGAGGATGACATCGGCGCCGAGGAAGCCTGCGGCGCGCTCGCCTTGCGCGCGGCGCGCTTTCGAGATGGCCCAAAGCAGCGCTGCCTCGATCGGCGTCGTCGAGGCGTTGAGATCGTGCCCATAGAGGCAAAGGCCGGCCTCAAGACGCAGTGAATCGCGCGCGCCAAGACCGATCGGCGCGACCACCGGATCCTGCAAAAGCGCGCGCGCAAGGGCCTCGGCGTGATCGTTGTGCACCGAGATTTCGAAGCCGTCCTCGCCGGTATAGCCCGAACGCGTCACGAAGACATCGATGCCGGCAAGCACCATGTGCCTTGCCTGCATGAAGATGAAGTCTTTCAGGTCCTCGCCGCCAAGGAGCCGCGAGAGCACCCCGCTCGCGCCTGGACCTTGCAATGCAAGCAGTGCGAACTCGGGGCGAGCGACAATCGTGCAGGCACCTGAGAGGTGCGCGCGCAGGTGCGCCTCATCGTCGATCTTGCATGCGGCGTTGACGACGACGGCCAGACCGCCTTCAATGCGGGTGACCATCAGATCATCGAGAATGCCGCCCGCCTCGTTCGTGAAAAGCGCATACCGTTGGCAATTGAGCGCAAGACCGACGATGTCAACCGGAACCAGCGTCTCGAGCGCCTTTGGCGCGCCTTCGCCAAGCAGGTGCAACTGGCCCATGTGCGAGACATCGAAAAGTCCGGCCTTGGAGCGGGTATGCAGGTGCTCCTTGAGCACGCCCGCAGGATACTGCACGGGCATTTCGTAGCCTGCGAAGGGCACCATTTTTGCGCCGAGTTCGAGATGCAGGCTGTAGAGGGGGGTGCGGCGCAAATCGCTCAAGGAGAGCTCCCAAGGGAGGAAACAGATCGACGGCGCTACTCGCCGGTTTTCCCTCTGTCCTTGTACCTGAGAGATTGACGCCAGATGCCAGGCGTCGTGCCCCTTCGGTGGACGGCCCAGCGTCTAGACGCTGCCGTCGCTCTCCAGATTGGTGCGACCGTGTGACCAGTTCATGAGCCTGAGCGATTATGGGAAGTACGCCTTCGGCGGCGCGCCGTGGCGCGCACTCTCCTGATCCACCTGGTTATTGTACTAAAAGCAGGAAGGTGCGCCTAGCGCTTGACGAAAGATGCGGGCTGGCCGCGCGAATTGACCGGATCGTCCTCGACGACGACGATGTCGCCGCCACTGGTCAGGATGATCGATGTGGCGTGCTCCGGTACCTTCGGCTCCTCGCCTTCCATCGGAATCAGGTCGAAGGCGAACTCGGTATCCTTCAGGCCGACGCGCGCGGGGGGCGCCGTCTCGATTATTTTTTCGTTGATTGCATTGACGCGGCGAATCAGCGTATCGACCACCAGCTTTCTGAAATGTTCACGGGTTTCCTCCGAGGCCAGCGCGTAGGCAGCCGAGCTGACTTCGAGGAAGGTGCAATCGGTCATGGCAACGACCGTCCCGGTTCGCGACGCCTTGCCGGGATTGAAAAACGCCAGTTCACCGATGACTTCGCCAGGCCCAAGCACGGCAAGGCGCTTGCCGCGCATGGCGATTTCGACTTCACCTTCGAGCAATACGCCGAAATTGGCGCCCGAATCGCCTTCGCTCATGAATTCGCGCAATTCGTTGTAGTTGCGCCAGTGCGAGATGCGCAGAATTTCCCAGATCTCGTCGTTTTCGAAATCCAGAAACGCCGGGCACTGGCGAACCAGGGAAAAACGCCGGCCGAGCTTGATCGAATCGGCGTCGTCTAAAATCTGGAATTTGGCGCCCGACAGGTCCTGGGCGAATTCCATGCCCGTGTGGTAGCGCGAATACAGATCCTTCTCCATTGCGCGCTTGATGATCGGATCGAGCTGCTCGGGCACCGACGGATTGAGTGTCGAGACCGGCTCCGTATCCATATTGATGATCTTGTACATCAGCGCGGCGCGGTTCTTGGCGCGAAACGGCAGACGGCCGGTGAGCATCTCGAACATCACCGCGCCCAGTGAGTACAGGTCACTTTGCATGTTGAGCGGATAGTCCTTGATCTGCTCGGGCGACATGTAGGCGGGCGAGCCTACGCCCATGATGAAGGTCGAGTCGGTACCGCTTTTGCGCAAGTTGAGTGCGAGGCCAAAGTCCATGATCTTGACTTCATCGCCATCCGACAAAAGAATGTTGTCAGGCTTGATGTCGCGATGGACGATACCGCGGCGGCCGGCAAAGTCGAGCGCCATGGCGCACTTGAACATGATTTCGGTGACGCGGTGGGCGGGCAGCAGCTTGTCGAACGTGCAGAATTCGCGCAACGGCGTGCCCTTCACGAACTCCATCGCAATGTAGGCGAAATCGTCCTCGATTTCGGCGGAGAAGATCTGCACGATGTTCGGATGCTGGATTCGCGATGCCATCGCAGCTTCGGTCATGAACAGCTTTTTCAGGCGGCGCGCCATCTTCGCCTTCTTCACGCCCAGGCGCATCACCTTCAAGGCGACGATGGCCCCGGTCTCGACGTGCGAGGCGCGATAGACGATCGAGGTCGCACCTTCGCCTACCTCCTCTAGCACCTGGTAGGGACCGTAGCGCTGACGCTCGACAGTGAGTTGTGATTCCGCCATGGGCCTTGATGTGCTTTCGCGCGCCATCGACTCCGTTTGCAAAGCGCGCAGTCATCCCACAGCCCCGCGCGGGGGCTCTTCTACGCTTTTGCATATTACCGGATTGCGACGGGCTAACTGAAGGCGATTTTTCGATCCAGTTGGACTTATGCGGTGATTTGCCACGCTCAAAGCCGGCACCGTCGTATTTTCGTCGCGAGCACCCTGCGGTACACTTCGCCAACATGTGCTCCCAGCCCTTTTTATGTGACAAACTTGGCATTTTGAATGCGGCTGGCGTGCTCGAATGCATCTCTTTGCGACCCGGTAATTCCAGACCCTTTGCCTCATGCGAGTAGAACTGCGCGTCCGACTCCGGCAAGCAGAGTCTCCCGAGAGCGCCCCAGGTAAACCCTTGCCGTCACTCGCGCGTTGCCGCAGGGTCGGTGTGACGTTGACGCAGCAGTGCGAAGCGGCTGCCCGCAACCGCTGGTTGAAGGAACAGCCTGACGTTGATCTCCAATCCTGCCGCTAAGTCCGCCACCTCGCGCAGCCCGCGTGCGAGGATTTCTTTGCCCGGGCTTTTCACCTCCCTCCTGATTGCCGCCGCGATCGCTTTTGCCAACGGCGCATTCTGGCAATGGAGCAATCGCCCGGTGGTCACGCCCGGGTTCGACGGCCAGATCGGTGGCTTCGCCTTCAACGGTTATCAGCGCGACGAGAGTCCGCGCCTCGAGAGCTTTCCGTCCGAGCAGGAACTCGCTTCTGACTTGCAGCTGCTGTCGAAATACACCGACCAGGTGCGCACCTACAGCTCGATTGACATGGGCGCCGTGCCCGAACTGGCGCGCGATCTCGGCATGAAGGTGACGGCCGGCGCCTGGCTCAATTCCCAGAAAGACCGCAACGCGCTCGAGATCAAGGCGCTGCTGCAGTCGATTCGCGAGAACAGCAACATCACGCGTGTCATCGTTGGCAATGAGACGGTTCTTCGTGGCGATCTGAGCGTGGCCGAACTCGAGCGTTATCTCGACATTGTCAGGCGCCGCGAGCCGAAGACGCCGGTCTCGACCGCGGAACCCTGGCATATCTGGCTCAAATATCCCGATCTCGTCAATCATGTCGATTTCATCACGGTGCACCTCTTGCCCTACTGGGAAGGCGTGCAGCGGCAAGATGCGGTCACCCACGTCTTGCGCCGCTACGAGGAATTGCGGCGGGCCTATCCCAGAAAGAAGATCCTGATTGGTGAAGTCGGCTGGCCAAGTAACGGCGATCGGGTCAAGGCGGAAAGCGGCCTCACCTACGCCACGGCTTCGGTCAGCGACGAGGCGCAGTTTCTGCGCGAGTTCCTTCCGGCAGCACGCGCGCACCACCTCGAGTACTTCCTGATGGAGGCGTTCGATCAGCCATGGAAGCGTGCAGACGAGGGCCGCACCGGCGCCTACTGGGGCATGTTCAACGCCGATCGCACGCCTAAATTCTCGCTCGAGGGACCGATTGTCTCTGACCCTGCATGGCCGAAGAAGGCGCTGGTCGCCTCGATGCTGGCGTTTCTGCCGATCATGTGGTTTGCCTACGCTTTCAGGCGATTCCGCCTTGCCGGACGACTTTTCTTTGGCATTTTGATCCAGGCGGCAGCGACGCTTGTCATCTGGATTGTGACCTTGCCGTTCGAGTTCTACCTGAACAGCCTTGACTGGACGATGCTCGTCGTCCTGCTGCCGGCATTGGCCGCGATGTTGATGATCCTGCTTGCCAACGGCTTCGAATTTGCCGAGGCCACCTGGTGCGGGCGCTGGTTACGTGAATTCCGGCCTGAAGCGTTGCCGCCAGACGCCGTGCAACCGTTCGTGTCGATCCATTTGCCGTGCCACAACGAGCCGCCGGAGATGGTCATCCAGACGCTGGCCAGCCTCGCGCGCATGGACTACCAGAATTTCGAAATCCTGGTGATCGACAACAACACCAAGAACGAGGCCGTCTGGCGCCCGGTGGAGCGATATGTCGCTGCGCTGAAGGCCAACAACGCTGCACCCAAGGTTCGCTTTTTCCACCTCGACAACTGGCCTGGCTTTAAGGCCGGCGCACTCAACTTTGCGCTTGGCGAGACGGACCCGCGCGCCGAAATCGTCGGAGTTGTCGATTCGGACTACGTTGTCAGGCAGGATTGGCTAAGCGTCACGGTGAGCCATTTCCACGCCCCGCGCGTCGCGGTCGTGCAGGCCCCTCAGGCGCATCGCGATTGGCAGCACAACGCGTTTCAGCGCATGTGCAGCTGGGAATATGATGGCTTCTTTCGCATCGGCATGCACCATCGCAACGAGCGCGACGCGATCATCCAGCATGGCACCATGACGCTGGTCAGAAAGACGGCGCTAAGCTCGACGGGCGGCTGGTCTGAATGGTGTATCTGTGAAGACGCGGAGCTTGGCCTTAGGCTCATGCACGCGGGCTGGGAAACCCGCTACATCGATGAGGTCCTGGGGCGCGGCCTGACGCCTTCGAATTTTGCGGGTTATAAATCGCAGCGCTTTCGCTGGGCGTTTGGCGCCATGCAGATCCTGAAACGCCGCTGGGGCTGGCTGTGGGGAGACAAGGACGGTCAGCCCGGCCTCACCGGCGGCCAGCGTTTTCACTTTCTGACGGGCTGGTTTTCCTGGTTCGCCGACGCCTTGCACCTGTTCTTCACGCTGGCTTCAGTCGGATGGACCGTCGGCATGATCCTAAGCCCCGAGCACTTTAGCCTGCCGCTTGATCTTTTCGTCATCCCGGTGCTCGGATTCTTCGTGCTCAAGGCATTTTTCGGCCCGGCACTTTATCGCGTACGGGTCGACTGCGGCTGGGCCGACGTGTGGGGCGCATCGCTTGCCAGCATGGCGCTGTCGCATGCCATAGCGCGCGGCATCCTGCTTGGCCTCACGCAAAAGCGCGGCACTTTTGTCGTCACGCCGAAAAGCTGGCAGTTAGGCGGCAAGCGTAAATGGATCGGCGCGGTGCGCGAGGAGCTGGTGCTTTTGACGGGCATCGCGGTGTGCATTGGCGGCACGCTCTACAGCATGCCGATGCAATACGAGACGCTGCTTTGGACGACCATCCTTGCGACGCAGGCGATCCCTTATCTCTCGGCTTTTGCTGTCGCCCTGATCTCCGCGCAAAGCAGCAAGACTTCAGCTTCTGTTCCGCATGAAGTACTCGAGACCGGCCAGCGGGCGCCGCTTTTGCTCGCCGCAGAAGACGGCGTGCGCCATGTGCTCCCCGATGTGCCGGAACTCGAGCCCGAAGTGGCGCCGGTGGGCGCCAATGCCTAGCGGTGGCTCGGCAGGCCGCTGACGACCATGCCGGGGCGCACACCGTGCGCGGTGAACCAGCCCAGGTTCATTTCCAGGGCATAGCGTGCCGTACCCGCGCTGCAGTGGTTGGTTTCGGTCTGCGGCGCCATGTCCTCGACGTTCATGATGTGGCCGCTCTCGTCCATGAACGCAACCGACAGCGGGATCAGCGTATTTTTCATCCACATGCACACTTTGCCGGGGTCATCGAAGAGGAAGGCCATGCCCTGGTTCGAGCCCAGTTTAGTGCGAAACATCAGGCCTTTTTCGCGATCGCGGTCATTGGCCGCGATCTCCGCGCGGATGACATTGATGCCCGCCGTCAGCTTGATGACCGGCAGTTCTACCGGCGTTTCCTGTGCCCGCGCCGGGACAGCGACGAGCAACGAAAGAAGTAGCGCGACTGCCAACGGGAGGTGCTTCTTCAGATCAGCCTGCATGGTGCCCCGCACGGAAAGCCAAAACTGGATTCTAACGTTGGCGCGCGTCGCGTAAAAAAACCCTCGGGGCTTTCACCGCGAGGGTCAGTTCCGGCTGCGACCGTAGCCTGTTGGACCAGACTCGAGTCGCCTGTTGTTAGAGTCTTGGCGCAGAAGACTTACTTCGCTGCTGCGTCAGAAGCGGCGGGCGCGGGCGTTGCAGCCTTGGCGACCTTGGTCGACTTCTTTGCCTTGTGGGCCACTTTCTTGGCCTTCGGGGCATCAGTCGAGCTAGCGGCTGCAGGCGTCGTCGCAGCTGCGGTGCTGGCTGCAGGCGTGGTGGCCGCAGGCGTCGCCGTGGCCGGCGTGCTCGCAGCTGGCGTTGCAGCGAATGCGGCGGTTGCAAAAAGCGAAGCGAGTAGGGTCGTAACGAGCTTGTTCATGGTGTGTTCTAGTCCGGTAAGTGCAGCTTTTAATTGGGTGACCCGGTGAGAGCAGCACGGGTGCTGCGCGCATCGGTCAAGCTAATAACGCAAGCTGCGGTAACCGGTTGACACACATTCAGTCGCGACGCGAGGGATCCTTCGCAAAAGCGCGGGCGCTGGCCCGCCTTTGGTTAATGGCGATGGTAGTGATGGTGGTGGTGGTGGCGATAATGGCGGCGCGGCTGCGCTTGCGCGGCTTCACTTACGTACATCACACCGATTGCGGCGAGTAACAGCCCGCACATGATTCTGGTCAGCGACGACATCAAAATTCTCCGAAAGGTAAGGATCACAGGCGAAAAACGCGAGACGCATTTCGCAGCCACCATGGTAATCGCGGCGCACGCTCTGCGCTATCGGCACGGCGTGGCAATTTTGCCGGGCGTGCGCATTTGCAACACCTTTGGGCCTAATTGATCGATGCCTATTTCGCGTGACTCGCCCGGGGCCAGGCCCAGTTCGAAGAGATCGAGCTCGCCGATGCCGACCCGAATCAGCCGCAACGTTGGCAGCCCGGCTGCTGCAGTCATGCGCCGGACCTGACGATTCTTGCCCTCGGTGATCGACAATTCGATCCAGCTTGTCGGAATCTCGCGGCGAACGCGAATGCCAGGCTCGCGCGGCCAGAGGCCGCTTGGTTCGAGCAGGGCTCGGGCGCGTGCAGGGGCGGTCTTGTGGCCGTCAAGCATGACGCCTTTTGCCAGGTGCGCGAGGTCCTTGGGTGTGCACTGACCTTCGACCTGGACCCAATACCGCTTCCAGATGGCCTGCCTCGGTTGTGCAATCGCATGCTGCAGGCTGCCGTCATCGGTGAGGAGCACGAGGCCTTCGCTGTCGTAATCGAGCCGTCCAGCTGGATAGACGCGGGGCAACCGGATGTAATCAGCAAGCGTGCGCTTGCCCTCTTCGCCCGTAAACTGGGTGAGGACCCGAAACGGCTTATTTAAGGCGATCAGCATGGGCCCGTGCCCCGCGGGCGCAGTTGGCCGTGGTTATGGGGCATAATTTCAACTCTTATAGAAGAGGCGCCGCGTGCCAGGCGAAGGCGCGGCAACGGTGTCGCGGCTTGAATTGCCAGGTTTTGTCCATGGCGGGCCGGCCGCGAACACCCAGCGCCGATAATTCCGGAGATCGCATTCATGTTCCAGCACATCAAGATCCCCTCGGTGGGACAAAAGATTACCGTCAACGCCGATTACTCGCTGAATGTACCTGATGAGCCGATCATCCCGTATATCGAGGGCGACGGCACCGGCCTTGATATCACCCCGGTGATGATCAAGGTGGTCGACGCGGCGGTCGCCAAGGCCTACGGCGGCAAGAAGAAGATTGCCTGGATGGAGATTTACGCGGGAGAGAAATCAACCAAGGTCTATGGACCCGATGTCTGGCTGCCCGAGGAAACCCTGAAAGTCCTGAAGGACTACGTGGTGTCGATCAAGGGCCCCTTGACCACCCCGGTCGGAGGCGGCATCCGTTCGCTTAATGTCGCCTTGCGACAGGAGCTCGATCTTTATGTATGCCTGCGTCCGGTGCGCTATTTCAAGGGCGTGCCAAGCCCGGTGAAGGCGCCAGAGAACGTCGAGATGGTGATTTTCCGTGAGAATTCCGAGGATATTTATGCCGGCATCGAGTACCAGGCGGAGTCCGAGCAGGCGAAAAAGCTGATCGCCTTTCTGATCAAGGACATGGGCGTGAAGAAGATCCGCTTTCCGGACACTTCCGGCATCGGCATCAAGCCGGTGTCGCGGGAAGGCACCGAACGCCTGGTGCGCAAGGCCATCCAGTACGCTATCGACAACGGCCGCTCCTCGGTGACGCTCGTGCACAAGGGCAACATCATGAAATTCACCGAGGGTGGCTTTCGGGACTGGGGCTACGCGCTTGCCAGGAACGAATTCCACGCAGAACTCATCGACGGCGGCCCGTGGATGCAGTTCAAGAGCCCGAAAAGCGGCAAGCCGATCGTGATCAAGGACGTCATCGCCGATGCATTCTTGCAGCAGATCATTCTTCGCCCGGCTGAGTACGATGTCATCGCCACGCTCAATCTCAATGGCGACTACATTTCGGACGCCCTTGCCGCCCAGGTCGGCGGCATCGGCATCGCCCCTGGCGCCAACCTCTCGGATTCGGTCGCGATGTTCGAGGCGACGCATGGCACGGCGCCCAAGTACGCTGGCCAGGACTACGTCAATCCGGGCTCGGAAATTCTGTCGGCGGAGATGATGCTGCGCCACATGGGCTGGACCGAGGCGGCTGACCTCATCATCTCGTCGATGGAGAAGTCGATTTTGTCAAAAAAGGTGACGTACGACTTCGCCCGTTTGCTGGACGGCGCGACCCAGGTGTCCTGCTCGGGCTTTGGCCAGGTGATGATCGATCATCTGTAAGACGCAGGGGCGCCAGCGCGACACCTCGCCCCGAGTTGCCAAATCATGCCGCAATGCGCGCCCTGGCGGTAGGCACCGGCGCATGGCAAAGCCGCCCGCCCGCTTACCCGCGAGCTGATTCTCGCGCGCAGCCCCGCCTTTGGGTGTTGCGCGCGCGCGAAAGGGCAGGCACCGCCGCTTCTAGGCTGCGGCAGCCTGAATATTCGACGCCTGCTTGCCTTTCGGGCCTTGTGTCACTTCAAACTGGACTTTTTGACCTTCCTTCAAGGTTTTAAAGCCATTCATTTGAATTGCCGAGAAATGCGCGAAAAGGTCTTCGCCACCGTCATCCGGTGTGATGAAACCGTAGCCTTTCGCGTCGTTGAACCACTTGACGGTGCCAGTTGCCATAGATGCCATGTTCCCAATGAATGAAGAAAATCGGGCGTGAAGCAGCGCGTGCAACCGTTGGTGCGGTCATCTTGGCCTCCCCTTCCTGCCCCTTGCGCCTCCCGTCTTCAATGGTGCAAAAAACGCGCGAGCGTCTCCCTTGACAGTGGCACGACTCATTGTTCTGGGTAAAAGTACCGGCTGTCAAGGGGCGTCACCTTGTTGCGCAAAAAGCCGGAAAGCGCCGAATCCGGGCCCCCCGGGATTTACCCATGGGCCCGACTGGCAGTGACGCCAGACTTGAATTCATTGGTTGTGCTGCAATATCCTGTGAACATCGCCTCGTGGCGTGGCTTTTGCATGCGAGCGCAGCGTGACGGATGGCATTAGAATGAATTCGATGGCCAAGCATCATGATCCGCAGCACGGCGAGTCCACCGTACTTGAAAGACAGGACCAGCGGGTCGAGCCGCCACCGATGTTTCAGGTGTTGTTGCTTAACGATGATTACACTCCGATGGAGTTCGTAGTGTTAGTGTTGCAACAGTTCTTCGGAAAAGGGCGAGAGCAGGCAACGCAGATCATGTTGAAGGTGCACCGCGAAGGCAAGGGTGTGTGTGGCGTCTATCCCCAGGACATCGCGGCGACCAAGGTGGACCAGGTTACGGAGTTTGCACGGCAGCATCAGCATCCGCTGCAGTGCGTTTTGGAGAAAACATGATCGCGCAGGAATTGGAAGTCAGTTTGCACATGGCGTTTGTCGAGGCGCGGCAGGCGCGCCACGAGTTCATTACCGTCGAGCATCTGCTGCTCGCGCTACTGGACAATCCGACAGCTGCAGCGGTGCTTAGGGCCTGCGCCGCCAACATCGACGATTTGCGCAAGAACCTGTCGAATTTCATCAGCGACAACACCCCCGTGGTTTCGGGTTCGGAGGAAATCGACACCCAGCCGACACTTGGCTTTCAGCGCGTCATCCAGCGCGCCATGATGCACGTCCAGTCGACCTCCAATGGCAAGAAGGAAGTCACCGGGGCGAACGTGCTGGTGGCGATTTTCGGCGAGAAGGATTCGCACGCGGTCTACTACCTGCATCAGCAGGGAATTACCCGCCTTGACGTCGTCAATTTCATCTCGCACGGCATCAGCAAGGCACCCTCGCAGCAGGGCACGAGTAGCGAATCGCAAGAGCAGGAAGCCGACTCTGACAAGGATCAGCGCCAGACTGCGCTTGACCAGTTCACGCAGAATCTGAATACCCTGGCCCTGCAGGGCAAGATCGATCCGCTCATCGGCCGCGAGGCAGAGGTCGAGCGCGTCATCCAGGTGCTGTGCCGCAGGCGCAAGAACAACCCGCTGCTGGTTGGCGAGGCCGGGGTCGGCAAGACCGCCATTGCCGAAGGCCTGGCGTGGCGCATCACGCAAAATGACGTGCCGGAGATTCTTGCCCAATCGCAGGTCTTCGCGCTCGACATGGGCGCCTTGCTCGCCGGGACCAAGTATCGAGGTGACTTCGAGCAGCGCCTAAAAGCGGTGCTAAAGCAGCTCAAGGACAATCCCAACACGATTCTTTTCATCGACGAGATCCATACCTTGATTGGTGCCGGATCCGCCTCGGGGGGTACGCTTGACGCGTCCAACCTGCTCAAGCCCGCGCTCTCCTCGGGTCAACTGAAATGCATCGGGGCTACGACCTACAACGAGTACCGCGGCATCTTCGAGAAGGATCACGCCCTGTCGCGGCGCTTTCAGAAGATCGACGTCAACGAGCCCACCATCGAGCAGACGGTGCAGATCCTGCGCGGACTCAAGACGCGTTTCGAAGAGCATCACGGCGTCAAGTATTCGTCGACGGCGCTAACCAGCGCAGCCGAACTCGCGGCGCGCTTTATCAATGACCGTCACCTGCCTGACAAGGCCATCGACGTGATCGACGAGGCCGGGGCGGCACAGCGCATCCTGCCGCCGTCCAAGCGCAAGAAAACCATCGGCAAGGGTGATATCGAGGAAATCATCGCGAAAATCGCGAGGATCCCGCCGCAAAACGTGTCCTCCGATGATCGCAGCAAGCTGGCGACGATCGAGCGCGACCTGAAAAACGTCGTATTTGGCCAGGATCCGGCAATCGAGGCGCTTGCCGCTGCCATCAAGATGGCCCGCTCGGGCCTTGGCAAGCCCGAAAAGCCGATCGGCTCCTTCCTGTTTTCAGGTCCGACCGGTGTGGGCAAGACCGAGGTCGCGCGTCAGCTGGCGTTCATCCTTGGCATCGAGCTGATCCGTTTTGACATGTCCGAGTACATGGAGCGCCACGCCGTGTCGCGCCTGATTGGTGCGCCGCCGGGCTATGTCGGCTTCGATCAGGGCGGGCTTCTGACCGAGGCGATTGCCAAGAAGCCGCACGCGGTGCTGTTGATGGACGAGATCGAAAAGGCGCACCCCGACGTATTCAACATCCTGCTGCAGGTGATGGATCACGGCACGCTCACCGACAACAACGGCCGCAAGGCGGATTTCCGCAATGTCATCATCATCATGACCACCAATGCCGGCGCCGAGGCACTGCATCGCTCGAGCATCGGCTTTACCGAAAGCAAGCAGGCCGGCGACGAGATGGCCGATATCAAGCGCATGTTCACGCCTGAATTCCGCAACCGTCTGGACGCCATCATTTCCTTCAAGTCGCTCGATCGCGAAGTCATCCTGCGCGTCGTTGACAAGTTCCTGATGCAGCTTGAAGAACAGTTGCACGAGAAGAAGGTCGATATCGTCTTTACCGACAATCTGCGAACCTATCTCGCCAAGAAGGGCTTTGATCCGATGATGGGCGCACGCCCGATGGCGCGCCTGATCCAGGACATGATCAGAAGGAGCCTCGCAGACGAGTTGCTGTTTGGCCGTCTGGTCGCAGGGGGCAAGGTCACCGTCGATCTGACCGACAACGACGAAATCAAGCTGAGCTTCCCCGAGGGTGGCGCAGCGCCTGCTTCCACAGCTGAAGTGGAAGAGATCGACGCCTAGGTCTGTTGCGCATGGCCCGCCTGGGGCATGCCGCCTGGCCGCTTCCGCCTGAATTGCGGCGCCACTTGTTCGTGGCGCCGCAAGTTTCTGACAGCTTGGCGAAAGTGTGCGTATAATGCTGGTTGTGCATTGCAACACCCGCTTCAATTTTCAGCACGCTGTCGCTCCTGCAGCACCCTGAGACTGCGCAGTTCTGTTGTTCGCACAGTCCATCGTCTCTCGCCACTTCCATTCTTTCCGCTTGCGTGAAAAGGGTGTGTTTCCCGGTCAGAGCCGGTGATTAACCACCCTTAGGTCGGTTGCGCTTCGCGCAGTTGGCTTACTTATGCTTTCGTGAAAGAGAAACGCCATGCTGTTTTCGACTCCTGGTGCTGATACCACCGAAGATTTTGCCAATTCGCCGTCATCCGGCCCAAACGCGTTACCGGCTTTGCCGAACCGCTTTGCAGCGCTCGGCCTAAATGCCAACCTTCTGAGGGCCATCGAGGCCACGGGCTATACCGAACCGACGCCGGTGCAGGAACAGGCGATTCCCGTTGCGCTTGCCGGCTCTGACGTTCTGGTCTCCTCGCAAACCGGCAGCGGCAAGACTGCGGCCTTCATGCTGCCGGCACTGCATCGCTTATCGGCTGGCCAGGCTGCTGCCGGCACTGGCCCTCGCCTTCTCATTTTGACGCCGACCCGCGAGCTGGCCTTGCAGGTCACCAAGGCCGCCGAGGTCTACGGCAAGTTTCTAAGGCGCATCAAGACGGTCGCGATCCTGGGCGGCATGCCCTATCCGGTTCAGAACCGTCTCTTGCGCCAGGGCATCGACGTGCTGGTTGCCACCCCCGGTCGGCTGCTCGACCATCTGCAGCGCGGTCGCATCGACTTTTCGCGACTTGAAATGCTTGTGCTCGATGAAGCCGACCGCATGCTTGACATGGGGTTCATCGACGACATCGAGACCATCGTCGCGGCAACGCCGGCGACGCGCCAGACGCTTCTTTTCTCGGCAACGCTTGATGGCACGGTGGGCAAACTGGCCGCCAAGATGACGCGTTCACCCAAGCGCATCGAAATCTCGAGCGCGCACGCGCGCCACGAAAACATCGAGCAGCGGCTGCATTTCGCCGACGACCTGTCGCACAAGAACAAGCTCCTGCAATTCCTGCTGCGCGATGCGTCGATCAATCAGGCCGTCGTTTTCACGGCGACCAAGCGCGATGCCGACACGCTTGCCCATTCGCTCGTGGCCAGCGGCTTTGCCGCGGCTGCGCTGCATGGCGACATGCGCCAGGGCGAGCGCAATCGCACGCTAAACGCGGTGCGCAGTGGTGGCGTCAAGGTGCTGGTTGCAACGGATGTCGCGGCGCGCGGAATCGACGTGCTTGGCATTAGCCATGTGATCAATTTTGACCTGCCAAGGCAGGCAGAAGACTATGTTCACCGCATCGGCCGCACCGGCCGCGCGGGTCGGCAAGGGGTCGCCATCAGTCTTGCCAGTGGCAAGGACATCGGCGCGATTCGCCAGATCGAGCGCTACACCGCGCATCCGATTCCGGTGCATACCATTGCCGGGCTCGAGCCGCGCTTTGCGGGTCGTGCTCCCGCCAAAAAACCGGCCGGACGTCGTCCGGGCTCACCGCGCAGCACGTCTTACAGTACGCGCAATCGCACGGCCCCGCGCCGCTCGGCCTAGCCTATGCGCATTCGGGGCGCTAGCTGCGCCCCGAACTGCCAAAGCCGCCCGCGCCGCGCTCGCTGGCCGAGAATTCGTCGACGACCCTGAATTGCGCGCGCATGACCGGCACGATGACAAGCTGGGCGATGCGCTCCATGGGCTCGATCGTGAACGCCGCCTGGCTCCGGTTCCACGCACTCACCATCAGTTGCCCCTGATAGTCCGAATCGATGAGGCCGACCAGATTGCCAAGGACGATGCCGTGCTTGTGGCCAAGGCCGCTCCTTGGCAGGATCAAGGCGGCGTAGTCGGGATCGGCCAGATGGATGGCAATGCCGGTTGCCACGAGGCTGGTTGCGCCAGGCGCTAGAAGCAGTGGCGCATCGATGGCAGCGCGCAGGTCAAGTCCGGCACTGCCGCTAGTCGCATAGGCTGGATGTTGATCGCGAAGCCTGGCGTCGAGAATGCGCAGATCGATGGGGATGCTCATGGCAGGCAAAGGTGAAGTAGGGTGGGAGGCCGCGCCGTGCCCTGGTTTTACGCGAGGCGTGCGGCGATTTCACTGACGAGAAGGCGGGCCAGGGCGGATTTATCCGCGCGTGGCAGGCGGCTCGATCCGTTCTTGTCGATCAGTACCAGCTCCGCAGCGTCGCTGTCGATCGCGTCCTGCGCAAGGTTGGCAACGATGAGCGGGATGTTCTTGCGCTGCCGCTTGGCCGATGCATTTTCGATGAGCGCCTCGGTTTCGGCTGCGAAGCCGACGCAATAGGGCGCGTTCTGCATTGCGGCGACTTCGGCCAGGATGTCCGGATTCAGGGTCAGGGCAATTTGCGGAGGAGGGCCCTTGTCGCGCTTCTTGATCTTTTGCTTGGCTACTTCCTTGACGCCCCAGTCAGCCACTGCAGCCACGGCAATAAAGCAATCGGCGCTTTGAACATGGCGCTTCACCTGGCTTAGCATTTCCGTTGCGCTTTCGACGGCGATCAGATGCACGCCAGCGGGCGCTGCAAGGCGGGTCGGTCCCGACACGAGCACGACTTCAGCGCCGGCGTGCTGCGCCGCGCGCGCGATGGCGTAGCCCATTTTGCCCGAAGAGCGGTTGGTCAATCCCCTGACCGGGTCGATCGCCTCGAAGGTCGGCCCTGCGGTCATGACAACGCGCCGTCCTGCCATGACCTTGGCGGTAAAGAACGCCTGCAGCGAATCGATCAATTGCGCCGCCTCGAGCATGCGTCCGTCGCCGAACTCGCCGCACGCCTGCGATCCCGAATCGGGGCCGAGCACGGTGACGCCATCGCTTTTGAGCGTCGCGACGTTGCGCTGGGTCGCAGGCTTCGCCCACATCTGCAGATTCATCGCCGGCGCGACGAGCAGCGGGCAGTCGCGAGCAAGGCACAGGACCGAAACGAGATCGTCTGCCAGACCGTTGGCGATCTTCGCCAGCATGTCAGCGCTCGCAGGCGCAACCAAAATGGCGTCGGCCGCGCGCGACAACTCGATGTGGGCCATATTGTTGGGGATGCGCGCGTCCCATTGATCGAAATAGACCGCGCGCTGCGACAGGGCCTGAAACGTCGCCGGGGTGACGAAGGCACAAGCGGCCTGGGTCATCACCACCTGCACGGTGGCGCCGTGATCCTGCAGGCGCCGCACCAGCTCGGCGCTCTTGTATGCGGCGATACCGCCAGTGACACAAAGAGCGATGTGCTTGCCGTCTAATGGATCGTCCACTTCGAGCCCTTGGGGTACTTAGCTTCTTCTGACACGGCGCAGTTCGTCGAAGGCCAAAAGGACGGCGCCCACGGTAATCGCGCTATCGGCGAGGTTGAATGCCGGAAAGAACCAGTCGCGATAATAGAACAAGAGAAAATCGACCACATGCCCGTAGGCAATGCGATCGATGACGTTGCCCAGGGCGCCGCCCAGAATCAGTGCCAGGCCGAAGGCGAAAAGGCGCTGTGTACCGTGTTTTGCCAGCAGGAAAATGATAAAGAGTGCCGCGATCAGTCCGAGGGCCGTGAAGAACCAGCGTTGCCAGCCGCTCTCGGAATTGAGAAAGCTGAATGCAGCGCCGCGGTTGTAGATCAAGGTCAGATCGAAAAACGGCAGGATGTGCACGCGCGCCGCAAGCGCGATTGAATCGCGCACGGCAATCTTGGAGAGCTGGTCGGCAAGGATGACCACGGCTGAAAGACTCAACCAGGGCATAAGGCGGCGCGGCAGCGAGGCGACCCTGCGACTTCCAAACGACGATTTATAGGCCATCGAATTTCCGCTTCACTCGGGCAGGGCGCGTCACAGCTTACGCGATCAAGCGATGCTCGCCGCCGCCATAGAGATTGAGGCAGCAGCGCGCGCACAGGTGTTTGTGATCAGCATCGCTGCCGACGTCGGCGCGGTAGTGCCAGCAGCGTGCGCACTTGGCATGCGCCGATGGCGTCACCGTGACCCGGACATCACCTTCTGCGCCGGCCGTAACGCGTGCCGCCGACGTGATGAAGACAAAGCGCAGGTCTTCGCCCAGCGCCAAGAGCGCATCGAGATCAGCGCCGCTTGCCACCACCTCGATTTCGGCTTGCAGGGATGCGCCGATTCGCCCCTCGCTTCGTACCTCTTCGAGGTGCTTGGCGACGAGTCCTCGCACGGCGCGCACACGCTCCCACTTCTCGCGCAGCGCAGCGGCGTTGGCGATCGCCGGATAGACGTGGTAGGTCTCCGCGAAGATCGTGCCGAAGCGATTCTCGTTCTCCCTGGCGAAGATCGCGAAGGCTTCCTCGGTCGTAAATGAAAGGATCGGCGCGAACAGCTTCAGAAGGCCGGACGTGATGTGCCACAGGGCGTTTTGCGCAGCGCGGCGCTGGGGTGCGTCCTTGGCACTCGTGTAGAGGCGGTCCTTCAGGACGTCAAGATAGAACCCGCCCAGATCCTCCGAGCAGTAGGCAAGAAGCCGATTCACGACCAGGTGGAATTCGAAGGCCTCGTAGTGACGCAGGACCTCGTCTTGCAGCGACGCCATGCGGGCGATCGCATAGCGATCGATCTCGAGCCACTCGTCAACGGGCATTTGCATCGAGCCGGAATCGAAGTCCGAAGTGTTTGCAAGCAGGAAGCGCAGCGTATTGCGCACGCGCCGATAACTCTCGACCACGCGCTTTAAGATCGTGTCGGACAAGTTGACATCGCCCGAATAGTCCGTGCTCGCGACCCACAGACGCAGGATTTCAGCGCCGAGCGTGTCAGATACCTTCTGCGGGCTGATGACATTGCCAAGCGACTTCGACATCTTGCGCGATTCGCCATCGAGCACGAATCCGTGCGTGAGCAACATGTCATACGGCGCCCGGCCGTGCAGCATGCAGGAGATCAGAAGCGACGAATGGAACCAGCCGCGGTGCTGGTCGGAGCCCTCGAGGTAGAGATCTGCCGGAAACTTGCTCGCCGCCAGATGCGAGCCCGAGAGCACGGTCTGAAAGGTCGAGCCCGAGTCGAACCAGACGTCAAGGGTGTCTGGATTCTTGATGTAGTCATCGCCTTCGGCACCGAGGATGTCTTTCGGGTCGAGCGTTTGCCAGGCCTCGATGCCGCCGACTTCGATGCGCTTTGCAACCTCATCCAAAAGCGCCGGGCTGTTTGGGTGCAGTGCACCGGTCTCGCGATGGACGAAAAATGCCATCGGCACGCCCCATTGGCGCTGGCGTGAGAGTGTCCAGTCGGGCCGGTTTGCGATCATCGCGCCAAGCCGCGCCTGGCCCCATGCCGGGAAAAAGCGCGTGTTCGCAACTGCAGCAAGCGCGGTCTTGCGCAGCGGCGCACCGCCTGAGGTCGGTTCGAGGTCCATGCCTACGAACCACTGCGAGGTCGCCCGATAGATGATTGCCGTCTTGTGGCGCCAGCAATGCATATAGCTGTGGGTGTATTGTGCAGCACGAAACAGGGCGCCCTGGGCCTCCACTGCAGCGACGATACCGGGCTGGGCTTTCCAGATGTTCTGGCCGCCAAACAGCGGCTCGGTGCTCGCGTAGGTGCCGTTGCCCATGACCAGATTGACGATATCGGCATCGCTTCGACCGTCCGCTTTCCACGAGGCGAAGTCTTCCGGGCCAAATGCCGGGCTCGAATGCACCACCCCGGTGCCCTGCTCCAAGGTGACGAAGTCGGCAACGAGCACGGGCGAGTTGCGGGCATAAAGAGGATGCCGGAATTCAAGGTGGTAGAGCGCCTCTCCAAGGCAGGTGCCAAGCACTGTGCCCGAAAGGCCGTAGCTTGCCAGGCAGCGCTCGACGCACTCGGCAGCGAGGATGACAAGCCCGCGCTCGGTCTTAACCAGGGCATATTGAAAGTCCGGATGGACGTTAAGCGCCTGATTGCCAGGCAGCGTCCAGGGTGCCGTCGTCCAGATCAGGATGAAGCCCGGCACATCCGGTAGCGCCGCAAGCCCGAACGCCTTGGCTATCGCGGCTCTGTATTCATCGACAAAGGGAAAGCCGACATCGATCGCCGTGTCGATGCGGTCGCGATACTCGACTTCGGCTTCGGCAAGCGCCGATCCGCAATCGAAACACCAATTGACAGGACGCAGGCCGCGATAGACATAACCCTCGCGCATGATGCGTGCGAGCGTGCGCACTTCTTCGGCCTCGTTGCCCGGATTCATCGTCGTGTAGGGATGGTCCCAGTCGCCTAGGATGCCAAGGCGCATGAAGCCCTTCTTTTGCAGCTCGATCTGCAAAGTGGCGTAGGCTCGCGAGCGCGCCTGGACTTCAAGCGTCGACAGCCCGCGGCCGTCACGCTTTTCGATTTCGATCTCGATGGGCATGCCGTGGCAATCCCATCCGGGCACGTAAGGCGCATCGAAGCCATTCATGCCGCGCGCCTTGACGATCAGGTCCTTCAGGATCTTGTTGAAGGCGTGGCCGATGTGGATGTCGGCGTTGGCGTAAGGCGGCCCGTCATGCAAGAGGAACTTCGGGCGGCCGCGCCGCGCTTCGCGAATGCGCTGATAGATCTTCTTGTCTTGCCACTCCTTGACCCAGCCGGGTTCGCGCTTGGCGAGATCGCCACGCATCGGAAACGGCGTGTCAGGCAGGTTCAGCGTACTCTTGTAGTCGTCAAGATCGCCGTCTTTGGGGGGATCTGGATGTTTCGGTGAGTCAGGCATGATGCTTTCCGTTGTAAGCCGCGCGCGCTGCGCGGCAGCTGGATCGAGGGGTCAGTGGTGCTGCCAGAAGGGCAGGTCAGAGCGAACTAATTCGATCAGTGGCCGAAGTCGCGAAGTTCTTGCCGACGGGCAACAACCCCAGCTCGGAGCGCGCCTTTTGGGCGTCGTCAGCGATCGCTGCGGTCAGCGTTGACAGATCGTCATAGTGAATTTCGTCGCGCAGTTTTTTCACGAATTCGACGCTGATCAGTTGCCCATAGAGGTTTTCGGCAAAATCGAAGAGGTGCGTCTCGAGCAGCACGCGCCCGGAGTCGTCAACGGTAGGGCGAACGCCTAGGCTTGCCACGCCACCGACCGGGTGGCTGCGCACCCCGTGCACGCGCACGACAAAAATTCCCGAAAGCGCGGGTCGACCGTGATTGACGAGAAGGTTGGCCGTGGGAAAGCCGAGCGTGCGGCCAAGCCGCGCACCGGCGATGACGTGGCCGGACATGCGATAGGGTCGCCCAAGAAGCGTCTCGGCGCGCGCCAGATCGCCCTGGGCCAGGGCCTCGCGCACGGCAGAACTGGAGATGCGCTCACCCCCGGTTTCGACGGCGGCAAGGGTCTCAACCGTAACGCCGTGGCGGGCGCCAACGCGCCTTAGCAAGTCGACGTCGCCCATGCGTTTTGCGCCAAAGCGAAAATCCTCGCCGACCATCAGCCAGCGTGCGCGACAGCCATCGATAAGCACATCCTCGATGAATGCCGTCGCATCGAGGCGAGCAAAACGCGCATTAAAGCGTTCCACGACCACCCGATCGATGCCGGTTGTACAAAGGGCGTCAAGCTTGTCGCGCAGTCCGGCGATTCGCGTCGGCGCCCGGCCCGGGTCGCCCGCGGCCTGCGCAAAAAACTCGCGCGGATGCGGCTCGAAGGTCATCACCGACGAGTCGACCTTCAGATCCAATGCCGTTTGCCGCACATGCTTGAGCAAAGCCTGGTGGCCGCGGTGCACGCCGTCGAAATTGCCAATGGTCATGGCGCACGGTGTCCGGCTTGCCGCAGTCGGCAGGCCGCGGTACACGCGCATGTGTTTTTCGGCTCGGTGCATGGTCTTGCCATTATAGCCGGGCCCTCTTTCGGGCCGAGTCTGCAAGAGTTGCGGTGCTACACTGCCGGCCGTGAAATCGATCGTGGTCCTCATTTCGGGCAGGGGTTCGAATCTCGCCGCACTGATTGCCGCGTGTCGTAGCGAGGCCTGGCCGGCGAAAATCGTCGCCGTCATCAGCGATCGCGATGCACCCGGGCTTCTGCTTGCGCGCGCGCAGGGAATCGAGACGCAAGTGCTGCCTTTTGCCGGGTTCGCCTCGCGCGAGCTGTATGACGAGGCTCTGGCCGGGACAATCGAGTCCTATCGACCCGAACTGGTTTTGCTCGCCGGTTTCATGCGTATCCTGTCGCATCGCTTCGTTGAGCGCTTTGCCCATCGCCTCTTGAATATCCATCCGTCGCTCTTGCCCGCCTTTGCCGGCCTCAATGCGCATCGCCGTGCGCTGGCTGCGGGGGTGCGCATTCACGGCGCCACGGTGCATTTCGTCTCAACCGTGGTTGATGGCGGCGCGATCGTGGCGCAGGCGGCAGTACCGGTGTTTGCCGACGATGACGAGCAACGGCTCGAAGAGCGGGTTCGCGCAGCTGAACACCAACTCTATCCGCGGGTGGTGCGCTGGTTCATTGAGGATCGCTTGCGTGTGCAAGACGGCAAGGTCGAATTGCTGGGCGAGCAGGAGCCAATGCAGCTTGGCCTTGGGCCGGCGACATGATCCATGCCCCGCTCATCGCGCACGCCGAACAGCTTCTTCGGGAAGTCCTCAAATTCGAGCATCCCGCCGATTCTGTCGTGTCGCGCTACTTTCGCACCCATCACGCGCTTGGCCATCGCGATCGCGGCATCGTTGCCGAAGCGGTCTATTCGGTGCTCAGACAAAAGCTCGAGTTTTCCCATTTCGCGCAAAGCGCGAACGGTCCGATCGAGCGCCGGCTTGCGCTTTTGGGCCTTGCCTATGTCGCGGGCATCGAGTCGGTAGTCGCCCGCGTCGGTCCCGCCGAGGCGCAATGGCTTGAACACATCAAGACCGTCGATCGCAAGTCGCTGCCCTGGGAGATGCGCTGCAATTTGCCCGAATGGATCCGTGAGCGCCTGCAAAAGCGCTTTGCCAACGATGAGATCGAGGCACTGGCCAACGCCTTGAACCGCAGTGCTCCGCTCGATTTGCGCGTTAACGTAGCCAGGATGTCGCGCGACGAGGCCCTGCGCATTTTGCGTGTTGAAGGCTTCGCCTGCGAAGCGACGCCCTATTCGCCTGACGGCATCCGCTTGGAGGAAAAGCCGGCGCTGAATCGCCTTGCGATCTTTAACGACGGCTCAATCGAGGTGCAAGACGAGGGCAGCCAGCTGCTGGCCAGGCTGCTTGCACCCAAGCGCGGTGAACTGGTCATCGATTTTTGCGCCGGTGCCGGCGGCAAGACCCTTGCGCTCGGCGCGCTGATGCGATCGACCGGGCGCCTCTACGCGCTCGACATCTCGGCCAAGCGGCTTGCCAATTTCAAGCCCCGCCTTGCGCGCAGCGGACTGTCCAACGTCCATCCGATGCACATCGACAGCGAGCGCGATGCGCGCCTGAAGCGATTTACCGGCAAAGCAGAGCGGGTGCTGGTTGACGCACCCTGCAGCGGTCTTGGCACGTTAAGGCGCAATCCCGACCTGAAGTGGCGCCAGACTCCCGAGACGGTGGCCCTGCTTGTCGTTGCACAGGAGTCGATTCTCGCCAGCGCCGCACGCCTCGTGGCCCCGGGCGGCCGCCTCGTGTATGGCACCTGCAGCATGCTCGATGAGGAGAATCAGTCGGTGGTGGCCAGGTTCCTTTCGACACACCCCGAGTTCGCGCGGCAAAATGCTGCAGAGGTGCTCACGGCCCAGGGAATATCGGCGGTGGGCGCAGAAAACCTTGAACTCTGGCCGCACCGGCACGGTACGGACGGATTTTTCGGAACTGTCATGCAAAGGCAGCCTTAATCGACGACATGGACGACCTGATTGCGACCGTCTCTGACCTGATTTCTCGGGCCACGCAGCCGAGGGTCTATATCCAGCTCGGCATCATCGCCGCCTCCATGGCACTCGCGTTCGTGCTCGTCTGGGCCGGTCGCGAGCGCATTGCCAAATCGATCGCTGCCCGGTCCAACGACGGGCTCACGGCGCCAGCCATTCGCGCGCGCAGCCTGGGTAACGTGATCTGGCCGCTGTTAGGCTCGCTCCTCGCCTTTTTGGCCGAGCGCATCGGCGAAGCGCGTCACGAGCCAAGCGCGGTGCTAAGGCTTGGCGTCCTGGTGCTCTTCGCAAGTGGCGCAATCCGCTTCGTGCTCTACGCGGTGCGGCGCGTCTTCCGTCCAAGCGGGCTGCTCGCGCTGATGCAGCGTCTTTTTACCTTCGTTGCCTGGATGGTGGTGGTGTTGCACATCACCGGGCTCTTGCCCGACGTGACCGATGCACTCGCCTCGGTGCCGGTGTACCAGATGCACGGCACGGCAGAGGAAATCAATCTGCTACAGATCCTGCAGGGCGCGTTCTGGGTGGCGTTGACGCTTGTCATCGCGCTTTGGGGAGGCGCTGCGCTCGAGGGCCGGCTGATGCGCATGTCAAGCCTTGATGGCAGCCTGCAGGTTGCAATGGGTCGATTCGTGCGCGCCGTGCTGATCGTGCTTGCGGTGCTAGTCAGCATGCAGGTGGTCGGCATTCCGCTTGGCGTGCTCGGCGTTTTTGGCGGCGCACTTGGCGTGGGCCTTGGGCTCGGCTTGCAGCGCGTGGCGAGCAACTACGTCAGCGGCTTCATCATCCTGCTCGATCGCAGCCTGCGCATTGGCGATTTCATTGCCGTTGACAAGTACACCGGCTCGGTGACCCAGATCAGGACGCGCTACACCGTGGTGAAGGCGCTGGATGGAACCGAAGCGATCCTGCCCAACGAGTTGCTGGTCAATACGCCGGTGCTCAATCACAGCTACACCAGCCGTCATACACGGGTTGGCATCAAGCTGCAGGTGGCCTACGAAAGTGACGTAAGTCACGCAATGGAATTGATGGTTGCTGCCGCCCGGGGCCGGCCGCGTGTCCTTGACGATCCGGCGCCTGTTGCGCTGGCCCTCGGATTCGCCTCGGACGGGTTCGATCTGGAACTCGGCTTTTGGATCGACGACGCGGAACTTGGCACGGGCGGGATCCGTTCAGACATCAATCTTGCGATCCTTGCGGCCTTCAAGGCCGACGGTGTGGCGCTACCCACCCCCAGGCGCGATATCCGGGTCGAAATGCGCACGGGCGAGAGCCCGATTTAGGTAGCTGTAACCTGATGGCGAGAGGCTTTGCCGGCAACTCGCGGGTATAATCGGTGTCCATAGAGCATCCCCGAGGAGGAAGACGAGCGCCCGGGTCTGATGCGCCACTTTTTACTGGAGTTTGAATGATCCCCATGCACCTGCTCGACTTCCTCAATCACGGCGTGCTCAACCTGCCGCTTTGGGAGATTGTCGTTGCCGCATTGGTCCTGACCCACATCACCATCGCTGGCGTTACGATCTACCTGCATCGTTGCCAGGCGCATCGTGCGCTCGATTTGCATCCCGTGCCGACGCACTTCTTCCGGTTCTGGCTGTGGATGACGACGGGCATGCAAACCAAGGAGTGGGCGGCAATCCATCGCAAGCACCACGCCAAGTGTGAAACCAAGGAAGATCCGCACAGCCCGCAGATTCGTGGCATCAAGCGCGTTCTGTTCCAGGGTGCCGAGCTCTACATGGAAGAGTCGGCCAACGCCGAGACCCTCGACCGTTACGGCCACGGCACGCCCGATGACTGGCTTGAGCACAACCTGTACTCCAAGTTCACCTGGCATGGCTGTGGCGTGATGCTGGTGACCGACTGGATTCTGTTCGGGCTCGGTGTCGGCACCGTGGTCTGGACGGTACAGATGATGTGGATCCCGTTCTTTGCTGCCGGTGTCATCAACGGCATCGGTCACTTCAGCGGTTACCGGAATTTCGACTGCGCTGACGCGAGCCGCAATATCGTGCCCTGGGGCATCCTGATTGGCGGCGAGGAATTGCATAACAATCACCACACCTTCGCAAGTTCGGCCAAGCTGTCGAACAAGTGGTACGAATTCGATATTGGCTGGATGTACATTCGCATGTTGTCAGCCGTCGGCCTCGCCACGATCAAGAAGGTCGCGCCAACGCCAAAATTCGCGATGCCGCGCGCCCAGATCGATCTCGACAACCTGCACGCGGTGATCTCGAATCGTTACGACGTCATGGCCAAGTATGCCAAGTCGCTCAAGCGTGCCACGCGCGAGGAAATCGCACGGGGCAAGGATGCCTCGGGTGACCGGTCTGTGCAAACGCTGGTACGTGCGCGACGATTCCTGCACAAGGATGTCGACAAGCTCTCGGAAATGCACAAGGAGCGCGTTTCTGCGGCCTTGAACGAAAATGCCGTGCTGCGTACGCTGCACGATATGCGCGTTGAGCTCAGTGCCATCTGGGAACGCTCAAGTGCATCACGGGAGCAACTCCTCGTGCAACTGCAGGACTGGTGCAAGCGCGCGGAAGAAAGCGGCATTCGCACGCTGCAGGATTTCAGCAGGCGCCTGCGCAGCTATGCCTAGGTAGAGCCGAGGTGCCCCACGGCAAGCGTCAGGGCCGCGGGCACCGGCAGGCTTTTTTGCCCCGGATCTCTAGCAGCGAGTCCGGTGCAAGACACGGCTGAAGGCCGAACGCGAGGCGGTGATTTCGACCTTGGTTTGGCGATTCACGTGCCGCAACAGGGCAGGCAACTCCACCGGCAAAAATGAACGCTTGAAAAACAGGCAGTGTGCGCGACGCAATGCCTGTTTTTCATGCCGGATTACTCCCGCTCTTTTTTCTCATTCGGCTCGTTGCCCTTGTGTTCTGCTGGCGCCCGCGGCGCGACTTCGGGTCGCGCGGCCTGGGCGGGTGGGGCGGGTGCACGCGGCTGGACAACCTCGGGCCTTGGCGCCTGGGCTGCGGGAAGTGGCGCTTGCAGGCGGGGCTGCGTCACCTCAGGAC
>CAJCIC010000019.1 GCA_903970185.1 Gammaproteobacteria bacterium | reverse complement strand
GCGCCGCTTCGTCAGGCCAGGCTTGCTGGCCGCGGGGAATCTGATTCGAAAGCACGGCCAGACGGGCTTCATTCTTGACTTCGGCACGGCTTAGCACCACCGGCGCGGCGCTCGCAACGAAGGTCGGAGCAGAGGGTGCATCTGCACCTGCGGCAAAAGCAGGCGATGCAACTAGCGATGCCGAAAGCACGGCGAGGGAGAGAAGTTTGGTGTTCATGATCAGCCTTTCGTTTGTGGATGAGCGCCTGCTCAGAGGCGCCGCATGATGCAGTGCATCACGCTCAAGTCGAGTATGGTCGCTGTGGCGAATAACTGAAATCGATTGTCCTTGTAGGTGGCATACGAAACTTCGTATGCCTCTTTCAATTCGCGGGACTTCGAATTCGCATCGTCCGCCTAGCGAATTTCGGGGACGGCGATCGCGGGCGGCGTATTTCGGCTGCGCTGGCATTTCACGAGCCCATCGATCATGACCATGCCGATGCCTGGCAGATCGCCAAGTTGCAGGCTCTCGATCAGATCCTTGCCGGCGGTGTGCTGGGCACGATCCATGAAGACGAAATCGGCCGGTCGCCCGACTTCAATCAGACCCTGCTTCAATCCCCTGAGGCGCGCCGTATTGCCGGTCGCAAAACACATGGCGATTTCGGCCGGTACGTCGGCCAAGCTCGTCAGAAGCGCGATCATGCGCAAAATTCCCAAAGGCTGCACGCCGGAACCGGCTGGCCCGTCGGTGCCCAGCATGACGCGGTGCAGGCAGTTAAGCTCGCTCGCGTGGCGCGCAGCGAGAATCGCGATGCGCTCGTTGCCGTTATGCACAAGCTCGATGCCGCGCGTACTCTTCTCGCACAGCTCGCACACCTGCCGGTAGGGAAGCGCGGTGTGACCGCCGTTCATATGGCCGATGATATCGGCGTCGGCCTCGAGCACGACGTCCTTGTCGATCAAGCCCGATCCCGGAATCGAGGGTCCGCCGGTGTGGATCGTCGAACGCATGCCGTAGCGTCGCGCCCAGCTGACCATTTCGCGCGCTTCGTTGCCCGCCTTGACGCTGCCAAGCCCGATCTCGCCTAACAGCGTCACGCCCGCAGCGGCGAGCTCCTTGAAATCGGATTCGACCATGCCGCGCTCGATCACGGGCGCACCGGCGAGCACCTTGACGCCACCGCCAACGCCTGCCGCACGCATGCCATCAAAGGCGCGCTGGGCAGTAATCGCAAGTGCCTTGACACCGACGATGTCACGGGGTCGGCCAGGCAGATGCACTTCGCCTGCCGAGATCATGGTCGTCACACCGCCATTTAAGCTCGACTCGATCCATCCCAGCTGGTTCTGTCTTGGCGTCCAGTCGCCAAACACCGGATGCACGTGGGAATCGATCAGCCCCGGTGCAAGGGCCACGCCCTTGCAGTCGATGACGGTTTTAGCGCCCTCGCCATCGCAATCAGCGCGAGCACCGATTGCCGTGATGTGGCCGTCGTTGACCACGATCGTGTCCGCATCAAGAAGCGGTCGCGCCAGATCCCCCGAGAAAAGAAGACCGATGTTTTCAATCAGCACCTTGCCCGAACGAGCGCCTGCAATTTCAGTGGCCATGCCGCCTCCTGGGTGAAACACATGACTGCTGTCGCCAGCAGCGCCCAATGCACTTTCCGATACCCCTGCGGCTCACCTCAAGGCCTGTCTCGCGCAAGAGGGGTCATGCGGCGAGCTCGATATCGGAAGACTGGATGCGCTTGACGCCGGCCTTTTCCATGCCGGCCCAGGCCTTGGCAACCGAGCCGTTCAGGTCGATGCCCCGGCACGCATCTTCAACGACAAACACCCTAAATCCTGCCTTGCGCCCATCAAGCGCCGTCCAGGCAACGCAAAAGTCGGTCGCAAGCCCCGCGATGTAGATGGTCTTGATGCCGCGCTCGCGCAGATATCCGGAAAGGCCGGTCGAGGTCTTGCCGTCGGCCTCGGTAAATGCCGAGTAGCTGTCGACATCCTTGTGGTAGCCCTTGCGAATCACAAGCTCGGCCTGGGGAATTTTCAGGTCGTGAGCGAGTTCGGCGTCGGCTGTGCCCTGCACGCAGTGGTCCGGCCAGAGGACCTGCTGACCGTAGGGCAGCTGGATCATGTCGAAGGGCTTCTTGCCCGCATGGCTTGAAGCGAAGGAAACGTGTCCCGGTGTATGCCAGTCCTGGGTCATGACCACGTTTTGAAAGGCGCCAGCGATATGGTTGATCACCGGCACGACCTCCTCGCCGCCCTTGACCGCAAGCGTGCCGCCGGTGATGAAACAGTTCTGCACGTCAACCACGATCAAAGCGCTTTGCGCATCGGGTTTGAGCGTTGCCGGAGCCTTCGCCAGCGCGCGCGCAAGAGTCCCGCTCAAGGCCATGCCCCAAGCAACGCCCATTGCCTTGATCAGCGTTCTTCGATTTGCCAGTTCCATGATTTCAATCCCTTGAGTAAATCGATCGGTGAGGTTGTTCCTCACACTGTGAGATAGGACCGCTTGACGTCCTCGGCTTCGTCAAGTTCTGCCATGGTCCCGCTAAACTGGATCTGTCCTTTCTCAAGGACATAGACCCGATCCGACACCGCGCGTGCAAAGTGGACGTTTTGTTCGGACAGAAGAATGCTCACGCCAGACGCCTTGAGCTCGCCAATCATTGCGGCCATCTGCTCGACGATGATCGGTGCCACGCCTTCTGAGGGCTCGTCAAGGAGAACCAGGAACGGATTGCCCATCAGCGTGCGCGCAACCGTGAGCATCTGCTGCTCGCCGCCACTCATGTGACCACCCATGCGCGAGGGCATCTCGCCAAGGTTCGGAAAGAGGCGATAGAGCTTCTCTTCGGTCCAAAAAGGCGCGGGCGTGCCATCCGGCCAGAGGCGAGGCGGCTGGCGCCCGCAATCGAGATTTTCTGCGACGGTGAGGTCAGTGAAAATGCGCCGGTCTTCAGGAACATAGCCCATGCCGCGCTTGGCGATGCGATACGACGGAGTGTTTGCGATCGACTCACCCATGAAGCGAATCTCGCCCTGGGTGCCGGCGAGAAGCCCCATCAAGGCCTTCAGGGTCGTCGACTTGCCTGCGCCATTGCGTCCCATGAGCGCGACCACTTCACCGCGGCCAACAAAAAGCGACAGGCCAAAGAGAATCTGCGCCTGGCCGTAGCGCGCTTTAAGATCGACGATCTCGAGCAGTTTTTCAGGCATCGTGCCGCCCCGGGAGCGTCTTTTGGGGAAGCGCCACAGCGCCGAAATAGACTTCGCGCACACGCGCATCGTTTCTGATCGCATCGGCCGGTCCAGTTGCGATGACGCGACCGCGCGCGAGCACGACCATCAGATCGGCGTAGGCGAAAACGACATCCATACTGTGTTCGGTAAAGAGCACGCCCATATTGCGCTTCACCGCCAGCGACTTGGTCAGCGCCATGAGCGCATGGCGCTCGCCTGGCGCCATGCCCGCGGTCGGTTCGTCCATGAGCAAAAGGCGCGGCCGGTTGGCGAGCGCAATGGCGAGCTCAAGGCGCTTGACGTCGCCATAAGACAGCACGGACGAGGTGCGCCTGGCCTCGTCGCGCATGCCGACCTGATCGAGCAAGTCGAGCGCCTCCTCACGGTACATTTCGCTCGCCGGGCGAACGAAGCGAAAGAGCTTGTGCTCGCGCGAGACGAGCGCCATCTGGACGTTTTCGACAACACTCAGGCTGCCAAAGGTCGCCGCGACCTGGAAGGTGCGCCCGATGCCCGCACGCCAGATGTCGCGCGGCTTCATGCCGATCAGCGCGTGGCCGGCAAGCCGCACCTCTCCGGCGTCGGGACGCAGCTGGCCATTGATGACATTGAAACAGGTCGACTTGCCTGCGCCGTTGGGACCGAGCAGCGCAACCAGCTGGCCGTCGTTGACGGCAAACGAAACCTGATCGACAGCCCTGACACCGCCAAAGGCCTTCGACACGCCGCGCACATCGAGCAGCGTCATCATGCTGCCCCATGGCGCTCGCGCGCTTTACGTCCGATCAGCCTTGGCAGTCCTGCAATGCCTTGCGGCAGAATCAGCACGAGAATGAGCATCACCACGCCGATCGCAGCACGCCAGTAGTCGGTATGACGTGCAACGACGTCAGATAGCCAGGTATAGAGTGCAGCACCTGCAAGCGTGCCAAATTGCGATTGCACGCCACCCAGCAAGACCATGACCAGGCCGTCAATCGAGCGGCTAACCGCCATCACGTCAGGCGCGATGCTGCCCTTGGAAAAGGCATACAGGCCACCTGCGACGCCACTTGCGAGCCCGGCGATCGAAAACGCCACCCACTGCACCCGTCGCACATCGATGCCGATGGCTTCGGCACGAAGCGCAGAATCGCGCGTGGCCCGAAGCGCAAGTCCGAAAGGCGCGAACACCACCTTGCGCAGGCCCACCAGCAAGGCGGCAACGATCACCAGCGTGAAGAAATAGTAATGATTGCCCGCCGATAGCCAGGGCGCAGGCCAGATGCCGACAAGGCCGTTGCTGCCCCCTGTGACGCTACTCCACTGATAGACCACCGACCAGGCGATCTGGGCGAAGGCAAGCGTCAGCATGGCGAGGTAAATCCCCGAGAGCCTGACGCAGAACCAGCCAAAGACGACGGCACCAAGAAGTGCTGCGCAAGGCGCCAGAAGAAGGCTGACTTCCATCGGCAACGCGGCCTTGATCGCAAGCGCCGCGCCGTAGGCGCCAAGCCCGAAGTACGCGGCCTGGCCAAACGAATGCATGCCGCCTGGCCCGACAAGAAACTGCAGGCTCGCCGCATACAGCGCCGCAATCATGATTTCGATGACGAGCACGCTGACATAGGGATAGCCGCCGAAGACAAAGGGCAGCACGCAAAGCGCGAGCACAACGCAAAGCAGCACGCTTTGGCCTTTGCGCGATAGGGCCGCCACGGGCGGACTCGCCTCCGGCACGAAGCGGCCAGGTGCAAGCGCGGTGCCAAGAAGTCCCCACGGTCTTGCGACCAAAACGATCGCCATCACGACAAATTCAGCCACGAGCGTGAATTGCGGCATGGCGATGGCATAGCCAAACAGGTGCACGGTCCCGATCCAGATGCAAAGCGCCTTGATCAGCCCGATCACGATCGAGGCCACGAATGCACCGGGTATCGATCCCATGCCGCCCACCACGACGACGACAAAGCTGGTGCTGATGGTCTCAAGATCGAGTGACAGGCTTGCTGGCATGCGCGGCGATTGCAGCGCACCGCCAAGACCGGCAAGCGCCGAGCCCAAAGCGAATACCGCCGTGAACAGCCACGCCTGATTGATGCCAAGTGTCGCGATCATGTCGCGATCCTGGGTGGCTGCGCGAATCAGCCGGCCAAATCGCGAGCGCCTCAGAAGCAGCCACAGCGCGAGGAGCACGAGCGGGCCGGCCGCGATCACAACCAGGTCATATTCGGGCACGCGGCGGCCAAGGAAATCGAACGCACCCCTCAAGGCGGGCACGCGCGGGGCGAAGAGATCGTCGGGACCCCAGATGGCAAGTGCCACGTCCTTGATGATGAGAACGAGCGCAAAGGTCGCAAGCAGCTGCAGCAGCTCCGGCGCCCGGTAGAGCCGGCGCAAGAGGACGAATTCAATGGCAGCGCCGATGGCGCCGACCGCGAGCGAAGAAAAAAGCACGGCGCCGCAAAAGCCCAGATCGCCCTCGCCAAGGGCGTGCACCAGCGAATAGGCGATAAAGACGCCGAGCATGTAAAGCGAGCCATGCGCGAAGTTGACGATGCGCGTGACGCCAAAGATCAGCGACAGGCCCGCTGCGACCAGAAACATCGCAGACGCATCGACCAGGCCGTTGAGCAACTGCCCGAGTAAGCCAGACCAAGTCACACCGCTGCTCCGAAGCCGCTCAATTTGCCTCGCCGCGCCCGCCATCGGCGCGGCCCTTGACCGCGATGCGCCCTATTCTGCGGGTCGCATGCTCTTCACATCGCTGTCGCTCGGCTGCACGGCAGCGCCATCGACATAGCGGAAATCGACCATTACGCCCTTGCCGTCCTTAAGCGCCGTGCGACCCACGAAGGTGCCCATGGTCGACTGGTCGTCCTGCGATCGGTAGGCGATCGGGCCAAGCGGTGTTTGCACCTGCAAGCCGCGCATGGCCATGATCAGCTTTTCCGTGTCGAGCGAGCCGGCCTTCCTGATGGCGTCGGCGACCGTCATCAGGGCGGTGTAGCCGACCACCGAGCCAAGGCGCGGATAGTCGTTGTACTTCTTCCTGTAAGCCTCGACGAAGCGCGTGTTGTCGGCAGCAGTGATCGCATACCACGGATAACCCGTGACAATCCAGCCGCTTGGCGCTTCGGCACCCAGGGGATCGAGATACTCGGGCTCGCCGGTCAGAAGCGAAACCACTTCGCGTCCCTCGAACAGGCCGCGGGTGTTGCCCTCGCGCACGAACTTGCCCAGGTCGGCACCGAACAGGACGTTGAAAATCGCATCCGGCTTGGCATCGGCAATCGCCTGTACCACGGCGCCGGCGTCGACCTTGCCCAAAGGCGTGGCCTGATCGGCGACGAATTCGGCATCGGGCTGCGCCTGCAGCAGGAGTTTCTTGAACGTCGCCACCGCCGACTGGCCATACTCGTAATTGGGATACACCAGCGCCCAGCGCTTTTTCTTCAACCTGATGACATCGGGCATGAGCATCGCCACCTGCATGTAGGTCGACGGCCGCAGGCGGAAAGTGTAGCGGTTGCCTTCCTGCCAGACGATCTTGTCAGTCAGCGGCTCGGCGGCGAGATACAGCACGTGGTGCTGCTTGGCGTAATCGGTCAGCGCGAGGCCGGTATTGGAGAGAAAGCCGCCAAACAGGAGGCTGACCTTCTCACCTGTCACCAGCTCTTCTGCAACGCGCACCGAATCGCCAGGCGTGCCGTTATCGTCACGCGAGATGACGACAAGCGGCCTGCCAAGCACGCCGCCCTTGGCATTGATTTCCTCAAGGGCCATCTCGTAGCCCTTCTTGTAGGGCTCAAGAAATGCCGGTTGCGCCTTGTAGCTGTTGATTTCGCCAATCTTGATGGGGTCCTCGGCGCTGGCCTGGGTGCCAAGGCAGAGGCCCGCCAAAACAAAAAGTGCGCGCAAGACATTGATCGGTGCTGACATGTTGTTCCCTCGTTAAAAAGACCGGTTGCCCGGTCGTGATACGCGATTAACGCGCCTAGCGCAGGCCGTCCTCGCCCTTGATTTCACCTGCCTGCAAGCCGCCCACGCGCGCAAGCGGCCTGCCGCTGTCGGTGACCGCCACCGCAACGACAATCTCAGCCGCGCGCGGCGCGTCGGTAACGCGCGCCTCGATGGCATCGAAATGGCTGCGTACGAAGGCCGCATCCTTGTGGCCCAGCGGCACATCGATGGCAGTGCCAAGCGTACCCATCTTTTTGGCCGACGGCACCAGCGCTGCGCCTTTTTCGACGGCAAGGCGCAACGGCGCACCGAGTTTCGGATGCAACAGCGCGGCGGCGTGCTCGATTTCGCCATCCTCGCCAACGATCGCCGCCTTGCCGTAGCTGTTGGCCGCGCCGGGCTCAATGCCAAGCGCACGCACACAGCGCTCGCCCAGGTATCTGCCCAACTCTTCGCCGATGTCTGTCAAGAGCGACAGGTCCTCTTCGAAGCGGCCGGCAAAGGGATTGGCGATGACCGCCATGGCAAGCGCGCGGCGCGTGGGCGGCGAAATGGATTGGCCCATCTCACGATGGATTTCGTCGACTTGCACCACCACTTTGCGGATATCGCATTTCAAGATCGGTCTTGCTCCTTATCTCAGGCCATCACGGCCAACGATATCTTCTTTTCTCAGGCCACCGACGCGGGCGTGGATGCGTGCGCCGCTGGTCATGACCAGAAAGAGCACGATCTCGTCGGCGCGCGGCGCACCTGGCACCGCGACTTCGACGGTATCGAAATGGCTCCTGACGTAGCTGGCATTGACGTGCGTCACAGGGATATCGATCAAGGCCGATGGCGCGCCGACCTTCTTGCACGAGGGCACGATGGCGTTGGTGGCATTGCCTTGAGCCTCAAGCACCTCGCGCATGGCGTAGCCGCCTGGCACGTGCCAGAGCGCTCCGTGCTCGATCTCGCCACGGGCACCGACGATGGCGCCCTTGCCGTAGCCCTCGATGTGCGTGGCGGGCACCTCCATGGCGCAAAGCAGGCGCGATACGAGATCGACGCCAAGCGGCTTTAACTCCTCCATGAAGGGCGCGATGTCCTCGACGTAGGCCCCGGCGTACGGATTGCAAAGTACGGCACCGATCACGCCCTTGATGAGTGGCTTTTCGGGTTTGGGGCCGAATTCGTGAAAAATCGTTTCGACCTGGGTGAATACGCGACGAAGCTCGATCATGCGGCTATGGGGTAAAGGGTCGTTGCAAGCGCGGCCATGGCCCTTTGCGTTGGCGCCATGGGGCCAGCGCACGCGCATTGTACGAGCCGGCACTGGTCTTGCAAAAATAGCGCCGCAGCCGTGATCAGGCCGCGATCGACGAGGCTTCTGGCCAGCGCCTCGCCCTGAAGGAGGGCCGCGCGCACCTGGCCTTGCGACAGGGGGCCAACGGCAACCGTCACGGCAAGATCGAGAAGGTCGCTGTCGTCCTTCACCATGGATGCGGGCTTGCGCACGACTGCATCACAATCGAGGTTGACGGCATTGGCAATCATCGTCGCCGCAGCGTCGGCGAGCGCGGCAGAGGCGGCAAGCACGGTCACCCTGTCGGCAATGCCAAGGCTTTGGCTCCGGCCACGCCAGCCACTGGTGGCGATGCCGCGCACCGGATCGGCAGGGCCGATGTCAAACCGGCCCGCGAGCGTTCCATCCTCCCTGGCGATGCCAATCCTGAAGCTCTCGTTTCCTGCCAGCATCAAGGCGATGTCGCCGCCGTTATTGATCGCAGCGCGGCTCACGCCCTTGACTGCGAAAGAGCCGATCAGTTCGTCAGCCACCGCACCCGCGACAGCGGCCATGGGCGTAATGAAGCGCTCTGCAAACGGCGTGCAGGCACTGACCATGCGGCGCGCGACGGCGCCTGCGGGCACCTCCGGCCGCGACAAGTCGATGCGACGGCGCAAGACCGAAAGCTCGGCCACGAGCTCATCCAGGATCGGCACGAAGCGCTGCCAGCAGCGCTCGTGCGCCTGCGCAGTCGCACGGGCGTCGCCACTGGCCGAGACGATCAGGTCGATCGGTCCGTGCTGCAGATGCCAGCGACCGTCGGGCAGTGGCTTGCGCAGGGCGCTCATGGGTGCCTCAGCCCAGCATCGCCAAAGCCGAGAGCGGCCAGGGATTGGCGGCGCTGGCGTTCGCGAGCACGAGGCCCTGTGGTGCACCATCGACATGGTAGGAGCCGTGGCGCAGGACCTCGTCAAGCGATTTGACGTATTGCATGTGGCCGCCAAGCGCAGCGAAATCGGCCATGCGCAGGGTGAACTCAAGCGGCGCGACGAGCGCAGGCGTTGGCACCGAGCCAAACGCATGCAGCGGCATGCGCGTGACATCGACCATGAAGGTGATGCCGCCGCCTGGCCAGACATAGGTGGGCGCACCACCTGCCGTGACATTGACCAGCGCGCGCTTGATGGCACGCGTCAAAAGGATGGGATTGTCGGTCGCGCCCGCGCGCAGGCTGCCCCCTGCGCCGCCCACGAAAAGCACGCTGGTGAGCGAGGGCTCGCAGTTCTCGCCGATGCGCGCAACGACCCTGGCTACGGCCTCGGGCATCTCCTTTGGCACCGGCCTTAAGCCCGAGTCGAGTTCGAAATAGGCATGGTGCTCGCCGGTGGTCGAGACCATCAGGAGCCTTAAGCCCGGCCAGGCGATGCGGGCATCGATGCTCTCGATGATCTCAAGCGGGTCGGAAACATCGGTGCCGCCCCAGCCGGTGCCGGGATTGGCGACCTGGAAATAGCGTCCGGGCGTCGATTTGCGACCGCGCACGCGTATGCCGCTCCTGCCAATGCCAATGTAGCGGCCCGCCTGGTGCTCGCTTAGGACACCGGTGATGTGGTCATCGACGACGATCACTTCGTCGACGTGGCCTAGCCACTGCGGGGCGAAAATGCCGATCGTGGCCGAGCCGCAGCCAACGCGCATGCGCTGTTCTAAAACGCCATCGACGATCGGCGCGCGACCCGCGGTGAGTGCCAGCGTTGCGCCACCGTCGATGGTGACTTCAACGGCATCGCGATTGCCAAGCGCGAGCATCACATCGCAGGTGGCGCGACCCTCCTTCTTGCTGCCGCCGGTGAGGTGATGAACACCGCCCAGACTGAGCATCTGCGAGCCATACTCTGCCGTCGTCACGTGGCCCACGACCTCGCCGCGATAGCGCACGCTGGCCTGCTCGGGGCCCAGAAAGCGGTCGGTGTCGATCTTGACGCGATAGCTGCAATAGCTAAAGATCGCCTCGGTCACGACCGTCACCATGTCGATGCCGTCGACTTGCGAGGCAACGATGAACGGGGCGGGCTTGTAATCCGGGTAGGTCGACGAGGCGCCGATGCCGGTCACAAACAGCCGCTCGTCAGCAAGGATGTCGCCCTGCCATGCTTCGCCTTCGCGCACGAAGGGCACGAGCGTGGCCGCCTTGGCCGTCTCGCTGCCGTCATGCTTTCTGAGCATCACGACCGGATCGACGCGGATCAGGGCGCCTGCGACATTGGCGTAGCGATCGCACGCGCCCGTGCGTCCTTCGGAGATGTTGCAAAGCACGGGACATGCACTGCAGACGATCTTGCTTGCAGCAACCGACTGGCCGTCATGGATGCGCGTGGGCCCGGGCGTCGCCCGCATTTTCGCGTCGACGTCGTCGGCACCATAGTCGACGCGCGTATGTTCAGTCATGGCGACGTGCGGCAAGCGCGTGGCGAATCCGGTCAGGCGTTGCCGGCACGTCGTAGATGCGAACGCCCGCGGCATGCGCGATGGCGTTAAGGATGGCAGGCGCGGTGGCGATCAGCGCGGGCTCGCCAACGCCTTTTGCGCCGAAGGGCCCAAGCGGCTCGGCGTCCTCGATGAGATAGGTGAAAATGGGCGGCACATCGCCAATCGTGGGAATCAGGTAGTCATGCAGATTGTCGGTCTTGCCGCTTTCGTAACTCTCCATTAATGCCATGCCCAGTCCCTGGGCGATGCCGCCATGAATCTGGCCTTCGACCTGGGTGGGATTGATGGCACGACCGACATCGTGCGCCGCATGCACGCAAAGCACGCGCACCGTACCGAGCTCGACGTCGACTTCGACGGCTGCAAACTGTGCGGCAAACCCGTAGGTGGCGTAGGGCACGCCTTGCCCGTTGCCATCGAGCGGCACCGTGGGCGGGTTGAAGTAACCCTCGCCTTGCGCGACATCGAGCGTGTCGAAACCGGCAAGCCGCAGCCTTGCGACCTTGCCCTCGCAGCGTGCACAGAGGATGGCGCTGTCATGCGCGTCTTCAATGTCAAGCGTTACCGGCTCGGTCACGCCAAGCAGGTCAAGCAGCTTGGCGCGCAGATCGCGTCCGGCAAAAAGCGCGGCATTGCCCGAAACGAAGGTCTGGCGCGAGGCCGAACTCTTGCCGGCATCGAGCGTGATGTCGGTATCGCCCATCGCCTGGTCGATCAGCGCCACGGGCAGGCCGACCCCATCGGCGAAGATCTGCGCCATCACCGTGCCGCTGCCCTGGCCGATCTCCTGCGCACCGTTGTAGAGGAACAGACGGCCGTTGCGCCTGAGGGCGCCGCGCATCGACGAGGGATTGGCGATCACCGTGTTGCCAATGCCGTACCACATCGACGCGATGCCAACGCCGCGCCTCATTGGACTTTGCGTGGCCAGCGAGCGCTGGTTGAATTCGGCGACGGCCTGTTTTTCTTTCTGCCAGGCGTCTTTGAGCGCAGACAGGCAGGCCGCCATGCCGACGCTGGCGTCAAGCACCTGTCCGGTTGCCGTCGCCTGTCCCTGGCGCAGCGCGTTTTGCAGGCGGAACTGCAACTGATCGAGGCCAAGCTGATCGGCCAGTTGGTCAAGAAGCGCCTCGGTTGCAATGTGCGCCTGGGGCACGCCAAAGCCGCGAAAGGCGCCGCCAATCGAATTGTGCGTGTACACAGCGCGGGTGGTGGCGCGCACGTTGGGGACGAAATAGGGACCGCTGGCATGCACCGGCACGCGATTGGCGACGGTCGTGCCCCAGCTGGCATAAGCACCGGTATTGAAATCGGCCTCGAAATCGAGCGCGCTTAACATGCCGTCCTGGTCACAGGCGAAGGCGGCGGTGATGCGCGATGGATGGCGCTTGGTCGTCGCGAGCATCGATTCACCGCGGCTGTAGATGCAGCGCACTGCCCCGCGGGTGAGCCTGGCGGCCACGGCAAGCAGCGGCTGGATCGACATGTCGAGCTTGCCACCAAAGCCGCCGCCCACGGCCGACGGCACGATATGCACATCTTCGGGCGCCATGGCCATGACGCGAGCGATTTCATCGCGGTCCATGTAAGGCGTCTGCGTGCACGCGAAAATGCGCAGGCGCTCGCGGCCGCCGCCTTCTTCCTTGGAGAGCCACTGGGCGTAGCCGGCTTCGGGCTCGATGTAGGCGTGCTCGACATAGCCGGTGCGAAAGGTCGCGCGCGCAACGTGCACGGCCTCATCTAACGCCTTGTCGACGTCGCCGCGCACGAGGCGGCCGCGGCAAAGGACGTTGTCCGGGGCGAACGCATGGACAATCGGCGCATCCCTGGCAAGCGCTTCTTCCGGCTCGAGCACGGGTGTCAATGGCTGCCAGGCGATCGGGGCGGCATGGTCTAGCGCAAGGTCGAGCGCCTCGCGCGTGCCAACGAGTGCGAGCACGGCTTCGCCCTTCATGCGCACGAGGCCATCGGCGAGCACCGGCTGGTCCTTCGGAAAATCGAAAATGGCAAAGACGTTGTTGGGCACGTCCTTGGCGCTGATCACGGCCGCGAGTCGATGCTTGCGCCTATAGGCCTCGATGTCGCCTACAACGAAGCGGGCATGGGCGTACGGGGACCGGATAACGGCAAGCCAGAGGCACGCCTTGGGTGCGTCGTCAGCGCCAAAGCGCTCGCTGCCCACAACCTTTGCGTGCGCATCGAGCCTTGCCATGCGCGAGCCGACTGCCTGGCCGGCTTTGGGCAGCACCTCGGCGTGCCGGATCGGGCCGTGCGCAGCGGCAAGGACGGCGTCGATGATCTTGCGATAACCGGTACAGCGACAGAGCACACCAGAAAGAGCGTCCTTGACATCCTCCTCGCTGGGGGCAGGATTGCGCGCAAGCAGGTCGGTGGCTGCCATCAGCATGCCCGGGGTGCAGATGCCGCACTGGGCTGCGCCCAACTGGCAAAACGCCTCTTGCAGCGCATTTCGGTGCGACTCTGCGGCAAGGCCCTCGACGGTCAGGACGTGTGCGTCCTGGCAGTGTCCAAGTGAGACGATGCATGCACAGGCCTGCTTGCCATCGATGAGCACCGTACATGCGCCGCAGTCGCCGGCGCTGCAGCCAAGCTTGGTTCCTGTCAGTCCGAACTCGTCGCGCAAGACGTCGGCGAGGCGAAAATGGGGCGGTGACACGCAGATGCGGGAAACACCGTTAAGCGCGATGCGGGTGGCCCGCTGGCGCGGCCTGTGGCCTGGCTTTACGGCGCTCATGCGAGAACTTCCGCAAGTGCACGACGCAAAAGGGTGAGCGCGGCGTCAAGGCGGTAGACGCGCGTGCCGCGGATATCGTCGATCGGCGTTGTGCGAGCGAGATGGCGGGGCTCGGCGAGCAGGGCCAGGCGGGCGTCGCGCCTCTTGCCGATCAGCTCGGCTTCGAGTTCCGTAAGCCTTATTGCTCGCGCCGAGAGTGCGCCAACGGCAATCAGCGCATGGCTGATGATGCCATCGGCATTGCAGTCGATGAGCACCGAAACCATCGCCACCGAAATGACCAGATAACGCCTGTGGCCAAGCTTTGCGAACGCGGCGCGCGCGTTAAGCGAGCGTTGCGGGATGTCAAAGGCAAGCACCATCTCGTTTGCGGCAAGCGCGCATTTGCGCGCGCCAAGCACGAAATCGGTCAGGCTCACTTCGCGCATCGCTCCTGCCGAGGCAACGATCACGCGCGCATCAAGCGCGAGCAGCGCGACGCTGCCATCGGCTGCTGGCGATGCATTGCATACATTGCCTGCGACCGTGCCCAGGTTTTGCACCTGCGGCCCGCCAATCTCGCGGGCCGCAGCCTTGAGCGCGGAAAACCATGGCGGCAGATCGGCGCTTAAAACATCGCTCCAGGTCGCGCCCGCGCCAATGCGCCAGCCATCGGCAATCGGCCTGATCTGTCGCAACTCGGGCACCGCGCTGATATCGAGAAGATTGGCGCGAAGCGGCTTTGCGCCTAGGGCGGGGTAGACATCGGTGCCGCCCGCAAGCAACTTGAAATTGCCACCTGCGAGCGCGTCCAAAGCGTCTTTGATCGAGACCGCCCGCACATACTCGGGATGCACTGCTTGGCCCACGGCGAGGCTTTCACAAACGGGGTTGGTCGTCGTCGTGAATGTAGCGCTTCCTACATTTTCATGTAGCGTTCACTACATCAATGTGGAACAATCTACCCCATGGAATCCGCAATTGCAAAGCTTTTTGCAAGAACACCTGGCGCCTTGTGAAATCCCCATCGACAGCGCCGGCCCCGGGCCTTGCGCCCGCACCCGGCAGGCGCAAGCGCCAGGCCGAGGCCACGCGCGAGACGCTCCTGCGTGCGGCGATCTCGGTTTTTGCCCGTGACGGCTTCGCTGGCGGCCGCATCGAGAAGATCTCGCGCCTTGCGCGCTCGCACGACCGCATGATCTATTACTACTTCGGCAGCAAGGAGAAGCTCTTTGTCGAGGTCCTGGAGACCCTCTACGCCGAACTCAGCGAGGCCGAAAAAACCATCGTGTTTAGCGTCGAGCAACCGGTTGACGCGCTCGCCGAGCTGGTGCGCTTCACCTGGCGCTATTACGTCGCCCATCCGGAATTCGTCACCATCCTGATGAGCGAGAACCTGACGCGCGGCGCACATGTTCGCAAGTCGCAAAAGCTTGGCAGCATCTCGGCGGTCGCGCTCTCGATCCTCGAAGACATCCTCGTTCGCGGCCAGGCGATGGGCGTGTTGCGCAAGGATGTCAGCGCGCGCGATGTCTACATCATGATCGCTTCACTTGGCTACTTCTACAATTCGAACCACTACACCTTGAGCGCATTTCTCGAGACCGACCTGATGGCCCCTGCCGCCCTTCTCGGCTGGGAAGAATTCATCACGCGCATGGTGCTTGCCGCCATCGCCTTCAAGTAACGCGCGCGCATGGTGCTCCACTCACAGGCCAGAAAGCGTGCGCACCATACCCACGAGCGGTGCCAGAAGAAGAATCAATGCCGGCCCGGCGCTAAGCGCATAGCCTAAGCTTCTCGATTTTGGCTCCTTGATGTAGGCGCGAAAATACACGATGCGCCCGATCAGATAGACCGCGCCAAAGAAGGCGCACCAAAGCGGATTCCAGTATCTGGCGGCGATGTAAAGCCCAGGCAGCACAATGATCAGCAACTCGAGCGTATTCATCTGCACCCGGTAATAGCGCTCAAACATCGGATGGCCGCTGGTTGCAGGCGCTAGCACCTGGTAGCGTCCGCGCGCACGCCCGCAAAGCGTCGCAAAGACGACGAATTCCAGCAACGCCAAGATGGCCACCAAATCGACATACATCATGTTGTGTTCCCTTTTGTATTGCCCGGGGCAATTGCCCCGGGGCGTTTCACTGCAGGCGCTTTTTCGCCCTCATAGAAATCCGGTCGAAATCCACGGTATTGCTGCAACGATGACAATGCCTACCATCAGCGCCAGCATATATGCCGCGATCGGGCGGATGCCGGCGCCCGGGTCGATGCGGCCGATGGCGCAGGCCGCATAGTAACCAACGCCAAAGGGCGGCGCGAAAAGGCCCACGCCCATCGAAAGGATCACCACCATGGCGTAATGCACCGGGTGAATGCCCAGATTTTGCGCGATCGGAAAGAGCAGCGGGCCAAACAGAACGATTGAGGGAATGCCTTCGAGCACCGACCCGAGCACGACGAAAGCCACGATCGAGACGAAAAGAAACAGCGGCGCGCCTCCGGGCAGCACGGCCATGGTGCGCGCAAGTGCCGTCGAGAAGCCCGACTGCGTCAAACCCCAGGCCATGCCCGTCGCGGTGCCGATGATGAAAAGGATCGCCCCAGACAGACACGCGGTGTCAATCAGCATCGGCACGAGCCGGCGCCAGTTCAGCTGCCGGTAAATCAGAAGGCCGGCAATGAAGGCGTAGACGATACCAATCGTCGAGACTTCGGTGGCTGTCGCCACGCCCTCAACCACCGCCGCGCGAATCACGAGCGGCAAGAAGAGCGCGGGCAGCGCGATGGCAAATTGCCGGCCGATGTCGGCCAAAGGCGCGCGCGCGATGGCCATCGGCGCAATGCGGCGGTTGCGCAGCCAGACGACAAGGCACAGGCCGGCGCCAACCACCGCGGCTGGCAGAAGGCCGCCTGTGAACAGCGCCGAGATCGAAACACCCGTGGCCGAGCCGATGGTGATCAAAACCAGGCTTGGCGGGATGGTTTCAGTCTGAGCACCGGTTGCTGCCAGCAGCGCCACGAGCTCACCGCCTTTGGCACCGCGCCTTGTCATTTCCGGAAACAGCGCAGGCGCCACGGCCGCCATGTCGGCTGCCTTTGACCCGGAGATACCGGACACCAGATACATGGCGCCAATCAGCACGTAGGCGAGGCCGCCGCGCACATGGCCAAGCAGGCTCGCCAGAAAACTGACCATGGCGCGCGCCATGCCGGTCATCTCGATCAAAAGGCCAAGAAAGACGAAAAGCGGCACGGCCAGAAGGATGAGGTGTGACATGCCCTCGTTCATGCGGCCCACCAGAACTGCAAGCGGCGTCGAGGTCGAGAGCGCGAGATAGCCAAAGGTGGCAAGACCAAAGCCGAAGCCGATCGGAACGCCCGCAAAAACACAGGCTCCTGCGACGCCAACAAAGAAGATCAGAAGGTTCAGGCGGCCAAGCTCGTGCAATTCGCCCCGCAAGAGCCAGAAGGCGCCAACGACAAGGAGCAAGGCAAGGAGCACCTCTGCCACCACGGCCAGGGCGGCACTGCGAACAAGGCGCAGCAGGCAAAAGATCGCCATCAGCGCGACGCCAACGGGCAGCGCCGCTGCACGCCAGAGGCTGGACAATTCAAGCGCAGGGGTCGTGATGTCACGCTCGTTGACGGCGTACTGGCACGCGGGCCAGACAATCATCACGAGAAACGCGAGACAGGCGGCAATCGTGAAGGCTTCCAGCGCCGGCCTGGCGCTGGCGCTGGCGCGGCTGATGAGCGCAGTCATGCGCATGTGTTCGTTGCGGGAAAGCGCGATGCTTGCACCCAGCATGGCAAGCCACAGGAAAAGAATCGAGGCAAGCTCGTCAGACCACACCAGGGAATCGTGAAGCAGATAGCGCGCGATCACGCCCGAGAACAGGATGATGATTTCGGCTGCGACGAGCACTGCTGCGATCTTCTCGACCGCAAAGGTCAGCACGCGTTCAGCGCAAAGGAGGCCGCCTGTCATTGCGACGCAGTGGCCTCAGGCGCTTTTCGCGCCTAAGCGCGCGCTGCTCATGCGAGCTTGCCCGACACCGCCTCCAGTAGTCCCCACGCCTTCTCGCCATACTTGGATTTCCAGTCGGCATAGAAATTCGCTGCGCGCAGATGATCCCTGAAGGGTGCGGTCTGCGGCTGGTTAAAGGCCAGTCCCTTGGAAAGAAGATCGGTCTTGAGCGACGCATTGAGTGCCGCCACGTCGGCGCGTTCCTTAAGGCCGGCATCGTTGATATGGCGCGCAACGATGGTGCGCAGATCGGGGGGCAGGCGCTCCCATGCCGCCTTGTTGCCAAGAAACCAGAATCCATCCCACATGTGATTGGTCAGCGAGCAGTATTTCTGGACTTCGTAGAGCTTGGCGGTTGAGATTACTGCCAGCGGATTTTCCTGACCCTCGACGACCTTGGTCTGTAGCGCAGAATAGACCTCGGAGAAATTGATCGAGGTCGGCGATGCATCGAGCGCCTTGAACATCGACGTCCAAAGCGGCGATACCGGAACGCGCAGCTTCATGCCCTTGAGGTCTGCGGGCACCACGATCGGATGGCTTGACGTCGTGATCTGGCGAAAGCCGTTATCCCAGATGCGATCCATCACGACCAGATTGGCCTTGGTGATTTCAGAGCGGATATAGCCGCCAAGCTCGCCATCCATGGCCTTCCATACCGCATCGTAGTCAGCAAACGCAAAGCCGATGCCCGAAATCGACGCGGCCGGTACAAGCGTCGAGAGGATCAGGCCTGACAGGGTGAAGAACTCGACACCGCCCGAGCGCACCTGGCTTAGCATGTCCGTGTCCGAGCCCAGCTGATTGTTCGGAAAGACCTGGATATCGACGCGACCCTTGCTGTCCGCACGAATCGCATCGGCCATTTCATTGGCGCGCACATTCATCGGGTGCGTCGCAGGCAGGTTGTTGGCGTACTTGTAGCTGAATTCGGCCGGATCGGCAAAAGCCGACAGGGGCAGCGCGAGTGCACCTGCTGTGAGCAGGAAGGAACGACGATTGATGGTCATGAAACCGGTCTCCTGAAATTTCTTGTTTTGGTCAAAGGCAGCCAGGCGAGGCACCCGAAAGGCGGCAAGACGGGTTCAATTCGCCTCGGCATCGATCAGCCCACTGGCGAGAAATCCGCCATCGACTGCGAGCGTCTCGCCCGTAATGTAGCGCGCCTGATCGGAGACGAGAAACGACACCGCGTCGGCAATCTCCTCGACGGTGGCAAAACGCCGCATCGGCAGGCGCATCGCATAGGCCTTTTTGCTCCCCGAAAGAGCGCGCAAAAGCGGCGTATCGACAGGCCCTGGCGCTACCGCGTTGACGGTCACGCCCCAGGTCGCCGACTCGATTGCAAACTGCCGCGTCAGTGCAATCAGGGCCGCCTTCGATGTGCCATAGGCGACCCGTCCCGTACCCGCGCGAATGCCGCTGATCGACGCGATGTTGACGATTCGCCCCCAGCCCCGTTCTCGCATGCCGCGCAGGGCATGCTGGCTGATGATGAAGGGGGCGGTGACATTGATCGCAAGCGTGTCCTGCCAATGTGAGAGCGGATACTCAAGGACCGGCAGCGTCGCGGCAATGCCGGCATTGTTGATCACGATATCGAGAGCGCCAATCCGCTCGTGAAGCCTCGCAAGCATGGCCGCCGTTGCCGCCGCATCGGCGAGATCCACACCTTCGAAAAGGGCACGCCCGCCCTCTGCCTCGATGGCCGCGACGACATCTTGCGCCGCTTGGGCGTTGCTGTCGGCGATGCAAACGCAAGCGCCCCCGGAAAGCGCAAGCCGCCGGGCGATGGCTTTGCCGATGCCGCTTGCAGCGCCAGTCACGAGCGCGACCTTGTTACGCAAGTCGGGCGCGGCCTGCGCCTCGCTCATCGCTTCTGCGACGCTGTCAAAAACGAATAGCGCGTCGCGCTGTGCATGGCCGACACGGCGCAGACCCTGGTGTCGACATGGCCCAGATTTCTCATTGCATCGCGTACGGCGCGCTCGCCGAAAACCGCATCGCGCCGCTTGGCCGCGCGCAGGCTGCAGTGTGCTTCACGACCCACGCCCCTCTCCCGTAAGTGACCATCCCCTCACCCGTGTCCTCAAGGGTCGCCTTCGTGCTTGAGGGTGCGATCCCAAAACGCGGCTGGCGGTGCTGGATCGGCCAGACGCTGCAGTTCTTTTTGCCACCATCCGACATCGTGCCACGAGCCCAGCTTGAATCCAACGTGCCGATACACCCCGATCGGTGTAAACCCCATGGATTCGTGCAAGCCCACGCTCGCCGCGTTGGGCAGGGCGATGCCGGCAAACGCCTGACAGTAGCCGAGCTTTTTGAGTTCAAGAAACAGCGCGGCATAAAGACTGCGCGCAAGACCCTTGTGGCGATGCTCGGGGTGTACGTAGGCGGAAACATCGACCGCCCACTGGTAGGCTGCGCGCTCGCGATGACGGCTGGCGTAGGCGTAGGCCACCACTGCGCCGTCCTCATCGCGACGCACGAGCCAGGGCAGGCATTTTGTCGTGGCGAGAATGCGCTCGCGCATGATCTCGACCGTCGGCGCTTCAAGCTCAAAGGAGATCACGGTCTCGAGCACAATCGGTGCATAGATCGCGCAAATCGCTGGCGCATCCGATGCTAGTGCGGCTTCTGGCTTTGGCGACATGGTGCTCGCAGATGCGCTTGGGGGTCCACGACACTAGCGCGAAAATGATCCGCCCGGCAATGCGCTGGAAGCCGGTCCAACGGCAAGCGACTTGTGCTGGGCTTCTTGCGCTGGCAACAGGCGCGGGTGCAAGGCTCGGGCTCGAATCGGTCGGAGCAGCTTATGCCAGCGACCTACCAAATGCGTTACACGAGCGCACGTGATTCTCACGATCGCGATGTCCTAGAGCAGGCTCTCGGGCACGAACGGGAACAAAAACAGGATCTGCATTTGCGTTGCGAGATCAACGTCGGGCTCATCGTCGTAGACCTTCTCCTCGCCGCCCTGGCTTGCCACCCATTGCACCCGGTCGCCGGGTTCTGCAAGGCGCAGCTTGAACGTCCCGGCCGACAGCACCTTGCGTGCGAGGCCCAGCACCTCGCCTGCGAGTTCGGGGGACTCGACGAGCATGCCGAATTCGGTGTTCTCGCGCGACGAGCGCAAGTCCATGTTCATCGAGCCGACAAAAGTCAGGTGATGATCGATGATCACCAGCTTCGAATGCGAACGCCCCGTCGTCGAGTGCAGGGCCTGACCGATCAGCGCGTCGTTCTTGAGCTCGGTCGGATTCAGCTCATAGAGGTTCACGCCCATCTTCAGCATGGCCGGACGATATTCGCCGTACGCGGCGCTCGCAAACGGCTCGTCATTGGAAGCCAGTGAATTGGTCAGGACGTTGATTTCGACGCCGCGGGCCCGAACCTGGCGCATGGCGTCGATACCGGCGCGCCCGGGAATGAAATAGGGGGAACCGATGGTCACTTCCGACTGCGCAGCGCCAATGGCAGCCAGTACGCGATAGGTCACGGTCGTTTTGTCGGTACCGCCCTCGCTTCTGCCCGAAACTTTTTCAGGATCATCGGCAAAGACGTCGATATGCCCGGACAAGAGCTTGATCGGCGTCTTGCCGATGTCGGCACTGACCGGTAGCCATCCGAGAAGATCAGGCGCATCGGACGCGGGAGTGGGATAAGCGCCAAGCGCATCGGCCGTGCGTTTTTCAAAACGCTCGCGCAGGATCGCGGGATCTTCACGACTGGATTCAAAGGCCAGAAAGGGCCAGACGCGCGGGCTGTTCCAGTAGTTGTCGAAGATCGATTCCATGCGAGGCACGGCGGCACCTGCAATCAACAGATCGAAATCGATGAAATTGCCTTCTTTGCTACTGAAGAAATACTCGTCGGCAATATTTCTGCCGCCGGCGATCGCAAACGCGCCGTCGGCCACGAACATCTTGTTGTGCATGCGGTGATTGACCCGCGAAAAATCATTCAGGGCAAACAGCCAGCGCGTAGCCGAATTGCCGCGCCCTGCCGCAAACGGGTTGAAAAGGCGGATTTCGATGTTGGGATAGGCGCTAAGCTCAAGCAGCATGGCATCGCTTGCGGCCGTATAGAGATCATCGACCAGAATGCGTACACGCACGCCGCGCACCGCAGCGTCACGCACGGCGCGCAAAAGGGTGTGTCCGGTGACGTCGTCTTGGAGCAGGTAATACTGCAGGTCGAGCGACTGCGTGGCAAGGCGCGCAAGCGTGAGGCGGGCGTCCATCGAATACGCGCTCATCGGTATCGGGCGAAATCCCGAATCGCCGCTCGCGGGCACGCTCGAGAGCGCAATGCGGCCAAGCACTGTCGCGTCGCTGCGTGCGATAGCCCCGCCCATTTGCCGCGCGGGCGGCGGCGCTGGCAGCGTGGCGCAGCCCGAGGCAAGCGTGGCCGCAAGCAAAATTAGATAGAGCGCGAATCGACTGCAAGTGCTCAACGTGCTTTTCCTCGGCGGTCGCAATTACACGGCGTGCTCGCGCTCCCCCGGCTAGGCGGTCTTTGGCGTCGGGCCCTGATACATCGGCCGATAGTAAAGGACAGCCACGCCCGAGGCAAAGCGCCTGAAATTGGCCAGTCGAAACGGCAGGCGGCTGGTGCCGCCCGCAAAAAGAGGGGTGCCGGAACCGAGCAGAACAGGGTTGAGGACGACGCGGTATTCATCGATCAGTTGCTTTTGCAGCAGTGCCGAGGTCAGCTCTGCACTGCCAAAGATGACCATGTCCTTGCCGTCATGTGCCTTGAGCTCTTCGACGGCCTTTGCGGCATCGCCTGCGACGATCGTCGAATTGGCCCACTCCGCCTTCTTCAGCGAATTGGTAAAAACGATTTTCGGCAAGCCATTCATCTTGTCGGCGATCTCGTCTTTTGGCGCCTGCGGCCAGTGCAAGGCCATGTGCTCGTAGGTTTTCCTGCCGAAAAGGAGGGTGTCAACCTCGCGCAATGTGCGCCTTGCGTAATGGAAGAATTCGTCTTCGATCACCACCCAGTCGAGAGACTTCTTGGTGTCTTCAAAGAACCCGTCGATCGACATCAGGTTTGACACGATCACTCGCCTTGCCATTCTCGCCTCCCTGGATTGAATCTCTTAGCCGACCTCGATAACGAGGCCCGGATCGAACGCCAGATTCTCAAACGTACCATTCTTTTGCGGGTATCCGCGCGGGTTGCACACGACCTGGGTCTTGCCGATGGCGTAGGCGAAGCTGTCATGCGTGTGGCCATGGATCCAGAGGTCCGGTTGTGCCTCGTCGACAACTCCGCCCAGATCCGACGCGAAGGCTGCCGACACCGGGTCGTCCTCGAAACGCTTGGCCACCGAGCGCCTGTGAGGCAGATGATGCGTGACCACGACCGTGCGCCTTGCGGCAGACGGCAGCAACTCCCTCTTTAGGAAGTCGCGCGAACGCTCAAAGCGCGCGACGGTCTGTTCCGGCGATAAGGGTTGTCCTTCGTCACCGGTGGCGATGATGCGAAAGTCAGGCATGACTTTTCTTGCAGCGAGCATTGAGAGGGGCGCATTGGCATCGCCAAAAAGCTGGAAATCGGTCCAAAGCGTGCAGCCCACGAAACGCGTATCGGCGATCGTGACCGCATCGTCTTCGAGGAAATGGACGTTCGAGCCTTTGGCACTGGCGCGCATCCTTTCGATCGTCCTGTCCCAGTGGCCGTTATAGAACTCGTGATTGCCTGCGACGTAGACCACGGCATAGTGCGCCAGCGCGCGCTTCGCCCACTCGATGCCATCGCATCCTGCGGCGATATCGCCCGCCAGCACGACAACGTCGACGCCGGAGCCGAGCCGGGGCGCAAACGGGGCTTTGAATTCAAGATGAATATCAGAAAAGATCGCGACCTTCACTCACGGTCCCTTGGCTGGCGGCATTGGGCCCCGCTAGTCTAGAACGAAGTGGCGTAGCGCAGCTGAAAGAAGTTGCGTCCCGGGTTGGGTTCGCTCAAGCCGCCGTTGGATACATGTCCTGCGCCCAGCGAGATTTCGCTCGATTTGGCGTGGCCAAAGCGGTAGCCGAAAGCGAATCTGCCCACAAAATTCAATACCGAGCCCTGCTGCTCGGATCCGCGCCAAAAGCGTGGAGCGACGGCGGCAAATCCCGCCATGCCCTGAAAGTAGAAGTCGCGAGCCGTGTCGAAATAGTAGCGCCCGATGGGCCCGATCGCGAGTTCGCTCGACGCTCTCGAGGACGCATTGTCCTTGCGAGTCAGCCACTCCCCTACTTCGAGGCTCCAAAATGTCGTCCAGTCATCACCATGAAACTGGATCGGGCCTGGGACGTAGAGGCCGAGAGCCGCCTCCCGGGCCGAGTCCCACTGGCCGTACTGGATGTAGCCGAAAGTGCCCTGATCGGGTGAATCCTCGGCCTTTGCCGTCTGGACCGATAGGGCCGCCAACAGAGAAAACAGGCCGAGGCTAATTGCCAGCTTTTCAAAGTGCTTTCGCATTTCGTCAAGATCGATGTGAACGTGAATCCGAGAGCGGCTAAACCCGGCCTCTCGCGCCGCCGGCGTCGGCGAGCCCTTCCCAGGAAATATCCTGATTCGCCTGACCCTTCCGGGCATCGCCTCGCGTCGGAAAAAGCGGTGGCAAGCGATGTGCCAAGATCCGAAAAGGTCCCTACCCGTCTCATGCGGGGAATTTGCGCCGGCGGCATCGGCTAGTACGACCGCTCATGTCAAGCGCCAAGCCAGATGGGCGCGCGCCGCGATGGCGTGCCCATCGGTCTGCGCTCGTCTGCAGGCGCTCCACGCATGGAGCTTTTCGGGATTTCAGCGCGATCAGGCCGTCGTTTGAATCGGCGCCGAGTCGCCGATTTTGCCTGCGAGCAGCCGGTCGATGCGATACAGGAGCGCGAGCGATATCAGTGTCGTGCCGACCAGAGCATCGCCTAGCCAGTCGAAATGCACGAGCGCCCCGCTTGCGGTTTCGATCACGATCTGGCCTGCAATCACCGCTGCCACACCGCCTGCCACCTGCTGCAGCGAGGACGTGATCGCCATGTAGGCGCCGCGATCGGCGGCGGCCGGCAAGCCCGAAGTCAGCGCGGTCGAGGGAATGATGCGGCAAAAAATTCCGAGCTGAAAAAGCACGGTGACGACGATCAGGTACCAAAGCGGATGCTCACCCATACGGGTGTAGATCAGCACCATCAGAATCGTCATGGCACAGCCAAACGTGAAGACGCGAAATTTGCCGAAGGCATCGCTCGCCCGGCCGATGAGCGGCCCGACCACGGCAGCACACAGGCCCGACACGAGATACACCGCGGGCAGGCTCGAGAACGGCACGCCAACATTATGGACGTTAAACGCACTGACAAAAGGCATCAGCATGAACCCTCCGATGCTGATCAAGCCCGTGGCAGCAAACCCCTGCAGATACCGCGGGTTCGATACGGTCATGGCCAGGTGATGCAATGGACTGCGATCGGGGGTCTGCTTCAGATGCGCATCGACCGGCCTCATGTAAGCCACGATGCTAACGCCAACCCCAAGACAGACGGCGACGATCATGAAAAATGGGGCATTCCAGCCCCAGCGGTTCGAAAGTGCGAGCGAGATCGGCAGTCCGAGCACCGAGCTTGCGGCAAACGAAGTCTGAATGAACCCCATCACCCGGCCACGCTGCTCCATGGCGAAAAGATCAGTGATGATGGCAAACGACGCTGAGCCCACGACACCGGCGAAAAGTCCCGTCACAATGCGCGCTGCGAGCAGCAGGTGATAGGACGAGGCCAGGCCACACAGCAGGGTTCCTGCGAGAAACCCGGTATAGAAAACGAGAAGCAGCTTCTTGCGATCGAAGCGGTCGGCAAATCCTGCTGCACAGATTCCTGCCGCCCCGGCGCTGAAGGCATAGCTTGAAATCAGCACACCGAATTGCGCAGGCGAAATCGAAAGTGCTGGCATCAAGACCGCACCCAAAGGCGAGAGCAGCATGAAATCGAGCACGATCGAAAACTGCAGGAAGGCGAGGATAAAGACGACGAATTTCTGGTAGCCGGAAAACGGGATCGGCACCGGGTTTTTTGCGTTTTGCATGAAGCTCCGTTGATGCTGTGTGAGGCGGCTTGGGAAGGGCTTGACCGCTACGATGGCCCTAGCAACCGGCTCGTGACATCGCGCATGGATCGCGGTGGATTCAAAACCAAATGAAAGGCCTAGAAGATCTGCGGCTCGGCCACGGGCTGGCCAAAATCCGACTCGAGGAAGTCGAAGTCGCAGCCCTCGTTGGCCTGCAGGATGTGCTGGGTGAACATGAAACCATAACCGCGCTCGTAGCGAGGCGGTGGCGGCTGCCACTGGGCGCGCCTTGCATCCAGTTCGTCATCGCCAACAAGAAGCTGGATGCTGCGCGCAGCGACATCGACGCTGATCATATCTCCAGTCTTGATCAGCGCAAGCGGGCCGCCGATGAAGGCCTCGGGTGCGACATGCAAAATGCAGGCGCCATAACTGGTTCCGCTCATGCGTGCATCCGATAATCGCAACATGTCGCGCACACCTTCCTTGAGAAGCCTGGTCGGGATCGGCAGCATGCCCCATTCGGGCATTCCCGGACCGCCCTTGGGGCCTGCGTTTCTTAACACCAGAATGTGATCGCGCGTGACCTCGAGATCTTCACGCTCGATGGCCGCCTTCATCGAAGCATAATCGTCAAACACCAGTGCCGGCCCGGTATGCCGCAACAGTCGCGCCTCGCATGCGCTGGGCTTGATGACACAGCCATGCGGCGCAATGTTTCCGGTGAGTACGGCAAGTGCCCCCTCATGATAGATCGGATTGCTCAGGGGCCGGATCACGTCGTCGTTGTACACCCTGGCGCCCGCGATGTTTTCGCCGAGCGTTTTCCCGGACACCGTGAGGGTATCGAGGTGCAGGTGCTCGGATAGGCGCGAAAGGAGCGCGGGCAGGCCGCCGGCGTAGAAAAAGTCCTCCATGAGATAGGTATCGCCACTGGGACGGATATTGGCGATGACAGGCGTGATCCGGCTTGCGCGATCGAAATCCGCAAGTTCGAGCGCGTGGCCTGCGCGCCTGGCCATGGCGATCAGGTGAATCACGACGTTGGTCGAGCAACCCAGCGCCATGGCCACGACAACGGCATTGCGAAAGGCTGCACGCGACTGGATCTTCGCGGGTCGCAAGTCCTCGGCAACCATCTCGACGATGCGGCGCCCGGCGCTTGCGCACATGCGCGAATGTGCCGCATCGGGCGCCGGGATCGACGAAGCCCCGGGCAATGTCATGCCAAGCGTCTCGGTCATCGCCGCCATGGTGCTTGCCGTGCCCATCGTCATGCAGGTGCCGTGGCTGCGCGCAATGCCGGCTTCAACGGCGAACCATTGGTCCTTGCTCAGCCGTCCGGCGCGGCGTTCGTCCCAATACTTCCAGGCATCTGAGCCGGAACCCAGTACCTGGCCTTGCCAGTTGCCCCGCAACATCGGCCCCGCAGGCACGAAAAGCGCGGGAAGCCCCATGGTGGTCGCGCCCATCAGCAGTCCGGGCGTGGTTTTGTCACAGCCCCCCATGAGGACCGCACCGTCAACCGGATGCGAGCGCAACAGCTCTTCAGTCTCCATCGCCAGAAAATTGCGATAGAGCATGGTCGTCGGCTTGACAAAAGTCTCCGCCAGCGAGATTGCCGGCAGCTCGAGCGGAAATCCCCCGGCCTGGAGGACGCCCCGTTTGACATCTTCCACGCGCTCCTTGAAATGCGTATGGCAGGGATTGATATCGGACCAGGTGTTGATGATCGCGATGACCGGCTTTTTGTCCCAGTCTTCTGGACCATAACCGATCTGCATGAGACGCGAGCGATGGCCAAACGAGCGCAGGTCGTCTAAATCGAACCAGCGTGCGCTTCTAAGAGTTCTGGCCATGGCGTTACTCGCGTTCCTGGGTCGAACGCCACGGACCATTGCACGATGGTTGGCGCCAACCCTTTTGGTTTGCATCAATGGTAAAGGAATGCACGCCCGCTTGAGCGCAGAAGGTGCCGCCGTCATTCGACTCGATGGCCACCGCGCCAATGTCGATCAGCAAAGACAAACCCTGGCGCGTGCCATCAGGGGGTGCCTGGCTCGTGCGCTTGCCCCTGGACGCCGGCGATCGCCTGCACGCGCGCGCGGCGCATCGGCTTTAAGACCAGAAGGGCCATCACAGCTGCCACAGCGTTCATGATGGCAGCGATGATGAAAACGGCATGCCAGTTTCCGGTCGCCACGGTCAGGAGATTGGACAGGGGCACAAGCAATGCCGCCGTGCCCTTGGCCGTGTAGAGCATGCCCGCGTTGGTCGTGGCATAAGTCGGGCCGAAGGTATCGCCACAAGTCGCAGGAAAAAGGCTATAGATCTCACCCCAGGCAAAGAACACGAGTCCGGTGAGGAGCACGAACAGCAGCGGATCCTGGCCGAAACGGTTCAGCGCAAAAATGCCGACAGCCTCGAGGGAAAAGGCGACGAACATGGTGTTCTCGCGGCCGATCAAATCCGAGATCCAGCCAAAAAACGGCCGCGTGATGCCGTTCAAAACGCGATCGAGCGAGAGCGCAAAAGTAAGCGCAGGAAGCGTAAGGCCTAAAAGGCTGACCGGCACATTCGCAATCTTGAAGTCTTTGGCGATCGGTGCAAGCTGGGCGGTCGCCATCAGGCCGCCGGCTGCTAAAAGGACAAACATCACATACATGACCCAAAACACCGGGGAGGAAAGCACTTGCCGGGGTGTCGTGCTCAGGACTTGCGCATCCGATCGTCCAAGGCCTTGATAGCGCAAGATGTCTTCCTTCTCCGGGCGACTCAGCGCCAGTGCTGCAAGGAAGATGACCCCGCCTTGCAAGACACCAAAATCGAGAAACGCCGCGCTGTATCCCTTGGTCTGGATCAGCGACGAGATCGGCACCACGGTCAGCGCCGAGCCAATGCCAAACCCCGCTGCCGTCATGCCTGCAGCGAGGCCGCGCCGGTCGGGAAACCATTTCAATGCGTTACCCACGCACGTGCCATAGACAGCGCCCGCGCCAATGCCACCGATCGCCTGCGCGACATAGAGCATGGGCAGGTTGGCGGCGAAGGCATTCAAGACCCAGGATGCGCCAACCAGCAAGCCGCCGATCATGACCACCGGCTTGGGTCCCACGCGGTCAACCAGCAACCCTTCAATGGGAACCAGCCAGGTTTCAGTCAGCACGAAGATCGTGAACGCGACCTGGATCGCGGCGCGATCCCAACCGAAGCGTGATTGCATCGGCCCAACGAACAACGTCCAGCCGTATTGCAGGTTGGCCACCATGATCATGCACAGCACGCCAAGTCCGAGCTGCAGCCAGCGTGAAGCGGCACGCCCGGTTGGCGTCGATGGATTTTGCTGCTCTGCCAAAGTCACGGTCACGGCTCCCGGTTGCTAAGGTGTCTAAACTTCGGGCCTGAGCGCTTTACGCTCAATGCGGCCGACAGCCACAAAGGTCCTAAAAAATACACGGCGCCTCATCACGCGAAGCACGGGGACGCACGGCACGGGTCGCTGTCCGAGTAGGCCGACATCCACGATCGGCTCTTGCATCAGGAACACCGAAGCCGTTGATGCCGCTTCTATCGGTCAAGGGCTTCTTGCACTATCGATCATGATTTTGGGCCGGCAGGCTCCCAGAGCTCGATGGGATTGCCTTCCGGATCGTGCAGTCTTGCAAAACGTCCGTTGGGATAACTTTCGGTATCGACCTTGACGGCAATGTCAGACGCTCGCAGTTGCGCGACCATCGCGTCCAGATTGCGCACGCGAAAGTTGATCATCCAGGCTTGCTGGGGGTTTCCGAAATAGCCGCTGTTATTCGGGAACGGAGCGAATGCAGTGGGGCCTGCGGCTTGCTCCCATCCGTGCTGTTTGTAATCGGTAGGCACAGGGTCAACGCCCAGGTTCTGCTGGTACCAGTCGGCCAATTCCTTGGGATTGTGGCTTCGGAAGAACAATCCGCCGATGCCCGATACGCGTTCCCTGGAATCTCCCACATGTTCACCTTGCGTAAGAGGCTCGGCGGCATCGGCTGCGCCAAGAATTGCGAACGTGGATGCGCCAAGAAGGAGATTTCTGCGATTTATCGTCATTGCAATGTTCGGCTCGCGTGAAAGCTACGATCAATTTCCGGCCCGCTCAGGGTCAAACGTCTTACGCCTTATCTGCCAGCAAGTAATTTAATGGACTCTTTACAAGTTTGCCATGCGCAGCCTAGCCAAGCACGCGACGGTGGCCTCAGAAGGAACCGCTTCTGAGCCGTCTTCGACTTGGCTTTGTCACCGATCGCGAGCGGAGGCGCTTCGGATCGAAAATTGCATCAGTCCGGTTGCAGAAGCTGAAATACGTTGCCCTCGGGATCTTCGCCGTCGCACATCAAATAAGGAAAGCCATCATAGCGCTTGGGTTCGCGCATCGACACGCCAGCGTTGGCCATCTGCTCGCGAAGCTTCCCGAGCCCGCTGGGCACGGTGAACACGAGCTTGGCATTCGACGTGTTCTTTGGGGCAGGCGATGCGCGAAACGGCACGCCGACCCGATGCAAGGCGAGCTCGACGCCGCCCGCGTCAAGGACCACCCACTCTGCCTCGATTTCCTCGATCAGACGAAGGCCGAAATAGCTCTGGTAGAACGCTTTCAACAAGGCCGGGTCCTGGACGTACAGCAACAACCGGGTCAGAGGCAATTTCATTTTGTCCGCGCGAGAGCCAGTTTTCATTTTGCGGCGTGTGACTTAGTTGGCAGCCATAAGAACCCTGCCGTATCAAATTTCAGCAGCTGACTGCCTCAAAAACAAGAGCAGCCCCGAGCGCAGGAACCACTAGCTCTTTCGGTCGGCAGAGTATTTCCCCAGCTTGATGGAGCATCGCCATGTGTGCAAAAAAGCCGCCGCCGGGTATTCTTCAAGGACCGCGAGCGAGAGTCTGTAGCGGTCCTTCAAACGGGTCATGGTTCATGGTGAGGATATCTGATCTTCGGTTAGCGCCGAGCGAGGCGGACTTGTCGAGGGCCAATGGAGCCAGGAGTCCTGACTGGAGCGCCGAAGCTGCCCGGACAATAGACGACGGGAGTACCGGCGCGGGCACGGCGCGCTTTCGTGTGCTCAACAGGGTCGATCGCGAGAACGTCGTCGCAACCATCGCCGCCGCCATCGTCTTCGTGGCGACGTTGATGGCCCTCGCGTCGTTCGTCGATGGCAAGGAGCTTCAACGCGAGCAGGTCCAGGTGCAGCGCGCAGTTGCAGAGCGGCTGGACGCCCTGTCATCGCAAATCCCCGTGCAGCTCGATTGGGATGAAGCGGTGCGAAATCTTGACAACAAGTTTGACCTTGCATGGTCGGACGAGAATGTTGGCCATTACTTCTGCCAAACACTCCATTTCGATTACGTCTTTGTCATCGGACCGGACGGACAAGTGCCTTACGGCATGCGGGGGGCTGACCGCATCGGCCTTGAGGCATTTAACAAAGCCAAATCGTCATACGCACAATTGATTGCCGCGGTCCGTGCGCAGGAAGCGCGGCGCGGATCGTTCAGGCCACCGTTTGATCTCAGCAAGGGCGACATCTCCCGACCGATCCAGGCAGTCGGCCTGGTTCGCGAGGCCGATGAAATCTTCGCGGTCACCGCAACGCTGGTGCAACCGAGTTCGGGCGAGTACCTGCCGCGATCTGACCGCGCCCCGATCGTGCTCACCGGCAAAAGGCTTGGCAACGACTTCCTGAAATCGATCAGCGATGGCTTGCAAATCCAGAACGTGCGCTTTGGCACTTCCGAACGAGCAGACGATGGAACGTTTGCCCTTCTCGACGTGCAGGGGGCGCAAATCGGTGCCCTGACATGGGAGGCCACGCGGCCGGGACGCGAACTCATCCTGTTCGCGTCGCTACCCCTTCTGCTCGCACTGTCGCTGCTGGTGTGGCTGTATCAGCGGGGAAGGCGCGCTGCACAGAAATTCAGGGCAGCTGCCAAGGAGATCGACGACATCACTGCGAGCGTTCCCGGTGCGATCTTTTCCCTCGTGCGCGAATTGGACGGATCAGTCCGCTTCGCCTTCGTGTCCCCTGCCATCGAAGCCCTGACGGGTGCGCGGCCGAGCGATCTCCTGAGTTCGACGAAGGACATCCTGTCGCGGATTTTTCCCGCTGATAAAAAGGTGCTGTTGCGGCATTTTGCAAGAGCAGCTGCAAGGGTCGCGCCTTTTAACGGAGAGGCCCGGGTGTGTCACCCAGCGGTTGGGGAGCGGTGGATCGGATTTCATTCGAGCCCTCGTTCGAGCGACGGCGGGCGCATCGTCTGGTATGGATTCGCAGCGGATATCACGGAAAGAAAGCGAGGCGAGGCGACCTTGCGCAACGCCGCCGCTGTTCTTACGAACACGGGTGAAGAAGTCATTGTCACCGACCTTAAAGGCAACATCACGCTCGTGAATCCGGCGTTCGTGGCCAAGACAGGTTTCATCCTCGACGAGGTACTGGGGCAAAGCATCGCTGCCATAGACCCCGACGTGTACGAGTCCAAAGAACTCCCGTCGATGCTCGAGACGGCAGCGAAAAAGGGCACCTGGCAAGGCGAGTTTTGGACCCGCACGCGCCAAGGCGAGCGACAGCCCAAATGGGTCACCTTGAGCGCGGTCCAGGATGAACTTGGCAAAGCCGTCGGCTTCGTCGCCACGCTCACCGACATCTCACAGCTGAAGGCAACCGAGTCGCGACTCGAGCACCTTGCAAACCACGATTCGCTTACCGGGCTTCCAAACCGGATGGCGATGCAAAACCGACTGGGTCAAATTCTCGAGCGAGCTCGATTGACGCAGATGAGCGGCGCAGTCATGTTCTTGGATCTTGACCGCTTCAAGACGATCAATGACAGCATGGGCCATTCGGTCGGAGACGAACTGCTGCGCACGGTGAGCTCGCGCTTGGCGGGACGTTTGCGTTCGACTGACGTTTTGGCGCGTGTCGGCGGGGACGAATTCATCGTCATCCTTGAGCACGTCGATTCCGTAGAGAAAGTCGGAAATATCGCGGCAACGCTGATCGAGGAGATCCTAAAGCCGGTCACCGTAGGCGATCGTCATGAGCTTTTCATCGGCAGCAGCATCGGCATCAGCTTTTTCCCGAAAGATGGCACGACAGCCGAAGAATTGATCAAGAACGCCGATGCCGCGCTCTACCACGCGAAAGACCAGGGCCGCAATACCTACAGGTTCTTTAACGATAGCCTGACGCAGTTCGCGACGGCGCGTCTGGACATGGAAATGCGATTGCGAAGAGCCATCGAGCGTTGCGAACTGGAGGTTTTCTATCAGCCGATCGTGTCGCTATCCGACCAGAGAGTGACCTCGGTAGAAGCTCTGGTCCGTTGGCATGACCCGGACAACGGCCTGCTCATGCCGAACATGTTCATTCCGCTTGCTGAAGAAACCGGGTTAATTCTGCCGCTGGGGGAATGGGTCCTCTTGACGGCATGCAGGCAGATGAAGGAATGGAGAGACCGGGGCTTGGACGGTGTCTCGGTCGCCGTCAATTTATCGCCGGTACAGTTCCGTCAACATGATTTGGTCGATCGCATTCGACACGCGCTGGCGCTTAGCGGTCTGCCGCCCGATGCGTTGGAGCTGGAGATCACAGAAGGCGCATTGATGCAATCGATTGACGAGACGGAAGTCAAACTCAAGGCATTGCGTCTTGAGGGAGTGAGAATCTCGGTCGATGATTTCGGCACGGGTCATTCATCGTTGGAGTACTTGAAGCGTTTGTCGGTAAACGCCATGAAAATCGACAAGGGCTTTATCGACGGTCTCATCAGTAGCTCGGCCGACGAAAGTATCGTCGTCGCGCTGATATTTCTCGCCCACAGTCTTTCTTTCGACTGCGTTGCCGAAGGCATTGAGACGGATGCGCAGCTTGATTTTCTCAAGCGGGAAGGCTGCAAGCTCGGGCAGGGGTTTCTTTTCGCCGAACCGCTGGCCGCGTCAGACATCGAACCCAGCCTTTTTCCTGTCGCAGAAAGTCGTCATAACCGCGTGGGCGGCACTCGGGCGTAGGCGTGACGGGCGGTCTTTGGCTCTGTCTGGACGATTCAGCACATGATGTCCATTGGCTTCGCCAATCAAAAGGGCTTGGCGATCATCATCCAGAAGATCACGACCAAACTGAGAAATGCGGGCACGCCGAGCCCCTTCCAGATTTTCTCGTAGACCCAGTATTTGGCCGGAATTGGCAGATCCGGCGAGACGGCGGAAACGATCTCATGCATCTGTGCCTGTAGCCATAACACGGGCAACCAGCAGGCTCCGGCAAGCAAATAGAGACCGAACGATACGACAAGCCAGTTGGGCGACGAAAAATCAACGCGGAAGTGGGCTATCCGGACCAGCGCGAAACCGCTCAACGGCTGAATGATGATCGAGGGTGTCGTGAAATACAAATCAGCTTTCATCACGTGACCGGTGACGATCGTCATGGCTTGGCGATTCCGGCTTCGGTTCGCCATCCACATGAAAAATGCGGTGCCGATGCCGGTGCCAAAGAGGATGGCCGACGAGATGACGTGAATCGTCTTTATCGCTAGGTACATCATCTGCGCCGCCTTTCTTCCTGCAGGCCGAGATACCCGATCGTGGCCAGCAAAGGCAAATTCTTCGTCAAGACGCCAAACGGATGCCACCACGACCACGGCAGTGCGATCGCTAACCCCACCGTGTACAGGGTCGTAAGAGCGAATTGGAATTGCCAAAGTCTCTTGCTAGGCCAAAGGAGCGCTGCCATTCCCATCGATGCGTCCAGCAAGCAGGAAGCTGTGAGCCAGTACGGCGTTGCGAGTCCTGACCACACGCTGCCGAGCCATTTCAAGGTGTCTGGTCTTGGCCACACGAACTGTGTGACGAAGGCTGTCCACACCCACAGAAATGCCACGCCGAGCCGCGCAAACCAGTAGAGCCAGGCGTCCCAAACAAGGTCGAGATCGCGCCCGGTCGCAAACTTCTCATACGCCAATGCGCCCGGATATTGACGATGGCTTCTCGTACCTTGTGCGAGCAGGACCCAGGTCTGATGATTGACGAAGCGAGCGCCAAGGATTTCCCCGGTGTGAAAGCATATTTTCCCCAGCCAAGAGGGCAGGTACAGGCGCAAGGGCCTGCTTCGTATGCCCATGCCTGTGCGAAGCTTCTCGAGATAATCGGGGATCGAAATCGCATGGCGTCCCGCGCATTCAAGAACGGGGCCTGCGTTTCGACCAACAAGGGCGTCAACTACGGATTGAGCGACCTCGCGCACGTGAACCGGCTGAATGTTGGCCGGGAAACCAAAATCAATGCAGATCGGCAGCGCAGCGAGTTTCAAGAAGAATTGCGAGCTTTTTCCGTCGCTGCCAAATACCAATGACGGGTAAACAACAATAGCACCGGGGATGTGCTCGATAAGGTAACGGTCAGCACGCGCCTTGGTCGATGCGTAGGGAAGTTCCGAATCCGGGGTGAAGCCCAGTGCCGAAACGTGAATGATCGTTATGTCTGCTTGCCGACAGGCATTGAACAGGGCGACGGGAACTGTGAATTGCACGAGCTCGAATTCTTCAATCGATCCCGACCAGATTCCGACGCAGTTAATTACCGCATTGATTTCAAGATTTTCGAGGACCGACCTCCACGCGTCAGCGGAAGTTAACGACGAAAACGCGATCTGAACGAATCCCGATATCTGCCGATGCGATGCTGGCACAAGCACCAAATGGCTCTCAGCGGCTGCGGCCTTGACGATCTCTTGACCGATCATTCCACTCGCCCCAAGAAGCAGCACGCGTTTTGTCTCTTGCATCGCCGCATTCTGCTACGGATTGGGAGGGTGATGTGTGGTGCCATCTGCGAGCCTTGGGTGTCGTCACCGCACGGCTCCAAAGAGTCGCGAGGTCACAACCATTTGCACTCGACTGCTCTTTGTCCTTCGCGATGCAGTGCCCCTCCCCTCGGCCATCTGCCATCTGCCATCTGCCATCTGCCATCTGCCATCTGCCATCTGCCATCTGCCATCTGCCATCTGCCATCTGCCATCTGCCATCTGCCATCTGCCATCTGCCATCTGCCATCTGCCATCTGCCATCTGCCAT
>CAJCIC010000018.1 GCA_903970185.1 Gammaproteobacteria bacterium | reverse complement strand
CGAAAAAGGCGACTATTACGAAATCCGAGACGGTGTGCGCCAGAATCAACATTGACCTGGCGCTGGCGGCATCAGGAGCCACCTACAATCGCGACTGACAGCAGGCATTTGCGATGCGCGTCCAAGGCTAAGTGATGATCTCTTTGACTGGCAGCCGTTGGCGTTATCACGAGGCTCCATCGGGTTGGCAATATTTGAGAATCGGAAAATGAAATTGGCCTGCGAGGAGTGGCTGCTCGCAACGCAAGGTCTAAAAGCTGCCGTCAAGCTTTGGTCTCGCGCTTCTTCTGAATTCTCTTCGAGCTTCGCTCCAGGAATTTAACGTAGGCACCTTCATCTAAAGTGCCGGCAGCGAGGTGGAGGACAGCCTGCGCGGCCTCTTCCTCGGTCGCATTGAAGCGGTACCCATTGAGCTCCAAGAATAAAATACCTACGAGGAAACCGACGCGTTTATTTCCGTCGATGAATGGATGGTTTTGTATGATGCCCGCGGTATAGGCAGCTGCCATCGAGATCAGATTCGGATGATCCGAATACACCAACAGTTGTCTGGGGCGAAACAAGGCCGACTGCAACAAACCGAGGTCCCGAATTCCTATCGCCCCTCCATGCACCAGCAATGACTTGCCGTGCAGCGCGAGCGCGTCGCGTTCGTCGATCCAGATCGGTTCGGTCACTTCGCAAGTTCTTGAAGCGTGTTCTTGTAACGTTGCATGATGTCATCGGTCTTTGACATTTTTTTCTCGAACTCAGGATCGTATTGCGTCAATTGGTAAGAGCCATCCGGGCTTTCCAAAAGATAGAGAGGTTCCCCATCGTTCGTGCGCAGACGGTTGATGACTTCGCGAGGTAGAACGACGCCCAGTGAGTTGCCGAATTTCCGAACCTTCAGTTTAATCATGCCCGCCCCCAATACGTTGTTACAATTGTAATAACATAGTTGAGCCTCTGTCAAGCAGGTAGAGATACGAGAGTCTGCTTTCGTTGATCGCCTGAGGCCGCATTGGGTCGTTTTGAGACCTTGGAAGTCCCAGAGGATCAAGAACCAAAACTGCCCGATTGCGTGGCCAAGCGAGCCGTTGAAATTGGTTGTGGGGACGGGTTGTACTTTAAGATCCATCCGAATGCGCTGGATCACCCTGCGGCAGACCATTTACACAGTTCGACGAATAACTGCGCAAGCGATTGACTCGACGGCCCGAGTTGTATCAATGGATCTACACGTACATCCGTTGGGTCGCGCAGTGAAACTTCTGGTCGCAAAATGGGGAAATTGCCTCGCGGTGCGGTTGCCAGCCGAGATGCACGCGGGCAGTGGGCGTCAAGGAGGTGGACACTGTAAGCGCCGACATTTTCGGCGAGGGTCCCATCACGCCCGCGCTGATTTTTGATAAGAAGCCACTCGTGAGGCAGGCGCGCAAACGTCACAGCACGATGGCGATGACGGCTTCTTCGTACAGGCGTGGCGCAACGCAGAGCGTTACCAATTTCCAGGCGGTGTACTGTGCTTCATGTTGAGGCATCAAGGCATCGAACCACCCTTAAGGGTGCTGTGCTATACCCAATCGCCTGGGCTATATATATGCTCCGGGCGTTTGAGCGCCTGCCTCAGCTTGACGACAGCCGCTCAAAGCGGTCGAGATCGCTGAAATGATCCTGGCGCTCAAGCCTCGCGGCAAGGCACGCCGGGCAGAGGCAGCCTTTTGCCGGGTCAATCCTGGACAGTTTGAGCCGCGGCATGCCAACGCACCAGCAGTCTGAAGTGCCTTGGTGTGCGCCGCACGAAAACGACAACCCGCAGGCGCTGCATCGAGCCGCCTCCTGCGCTGGTTTGAAAGCGCCGTCAGACGCCAAGGCTAGACCCGGCTGATGCCGACAACGCGCAAGGCCTAGGCCTCGGCTGCCGGCACTTCGCTGGTTTCTGGCCGGTCAACGAGTTCGACGAGCGCCATCGGCGCGTTATCGCCAATGCGGAATCCGAACTTCAGGATGCGCAGGTAGCCCCCATTACGCGCCTTGTAGCGCGGGCCGATTTCATCGAACAGCTTGACCACCATGTCGCGGTCGCGCAGACGATTGAACGCGAGGCGCTTGTTGGCGAGAGACGGCTCCTTGCCCAGGGTGATGATCGGCTCTGCAACACGGCGCAATTCTTTCGCCTTGGGCAGCGTTGTCTTGATGATTTCATGCTTGAGCAGCGAGTTCGTCATGTTGCGCAACATGGCAAGACGGTGTGAACTAGTGCGGTTAAGCTTTCGCAAGCCGTGACGGTGACGCATGATGCTTTCCTTTCAGGATCTAAAGACCGACTTCTTCGATCGCCTGGCGATGCTCGGCCAGGCGCGGTTCGGTTCCAATTCAAAAAAATACTACGCCTTGTCCAGGCCAAGCGGCGGCCAGTTTTCAAGCTTCATGCCCAGGGTCAGGCCGCGTGAAGCCAGCACTTCCTTGATTTCGTTTAGCGACTTGCGACCGAGGTTCGGCGTCTTGAGCAACTCGTTTTCGGTACGCTGGATCAGGTCACCAATGTAATAGATGTTCTCGGCCTTGAGGCAATTGGCTGAGCGAACGGTGAGTTCCAGATCATCGACGGGACGCAGCAGGATCGGATCGACCTGCGGCGAGCGCGACGGGGCTTCGGTCGTGGCTTCGGTACCTTCAAGCGATGCAAACACCGACAGCTGGTCGACCAGAATGCGTGCCGACTGGCGGATGGCTTCCTCGGGCGAAATGACGCCGTTGGTCTCGATGTTCATGACCAGCTTGTCAAGGTCGGTGCGCTGTTCGACGCGAGCCGATTCAACCGTGTAGCTGACACGACGCACCGGGCTATACGATGCATCGAGCACGATGCGCCCAATCGTCTTGCTGTGGTCATCGCCAAAGCCGCGCAGGTTGCCGGCGACGTAGCCGCGGCCCTTTTCGACCTTGATCTGCATGTCGAGCTTGCCCCCTGCAGACAGGTTGGCGATGACGTGTTCAGGGTTGATGACTTCGATCTCGTGCGAGAGTTCGATATCGGCAGCGGTGACCGGGCCTTCGCCCTCTTTTCTTAGCGTCACCATGACTTCGTCACGGTTGTGCAGCTTGAAGGTCACGCCCTTCAAGTTCAACAGGATGTCAACGACGTCCTCCTGCACGCCATCGATGGTCGAATACTCGTGCACGACGCCCGAAATCGAAACTTCGGTCGGTGCAAAGCCATTCATCGACGACAAGAGAATACGACGCAAGGCGTTGCCAAGCGTGTGGCCATAGCCACGCTCGAACGGCTCCATCGTCACACGTGCGGAATGCGAACCGACCGACTCGACGTCGATCTGGCGCGGCTTCAGAAACGGATTGCTTGCCATTTTTCTTTCCTCTCACAATACCCTCGGCTCGTTACGCCGATAAGGCTGCTAGGCTGTCGAACAAAAAACGATGCCCCTGCGGCGACAGCCATGCCACGGGAGCTCGATACGCGGTCGTTGACCGCGATGATCTAGTACTAGCGCGAATACAACTCGACGATCAGGCTTTCGTTGACGTCGTTGGCGATTTCGCCGCGATCGGGCAGGTTCTTGAAGACGCCTTCGAACTTGGTCTTGTCAATCGACACCCAGCTTGGCAGGCCACTCTGTTCGGCAAGCGACAGTGCCTCGAGAATGCGCACCTGCTTTTTGGCCTTTTCACGGATGGCGACGACGTCACCCTTTTTCACCTGCAGCGAGGGAATGTTGCTGGTCACGCCGTTCACCGAGATGGCCTTGTGGCTGACCAGCTGGCGCGCTTCAGCGCGCGTTGAGCCAAAGCCCATGCGGTAGACGACGTTATCAAGACGCGATTCGAGCAGCTGCAACAGGTTTTCGCCGGTGTTGCCCTTCTTGCGATCGGCTTCCTCGAAATAGCGCCGGAACTGGCGCTCGAGAATGCCGTACATGCGCTTGACCTTCTGCTTCTCGCGCAACTGGTTGCCGAAGTCCGAGGTACGAGCTCCCGAGGTGCGGCCGTGCTGGCCGGGCTTGGAGTCGAGCTTGCACTTCGAGTCGAGCGAGCGACGCGCGCTCTTCAGGAACAGGTCTGTCCCTTCCCGACGGGACAGCTTGCATTTGGGTCCGATATAACGTGCCACAGTGACTTCCTTTTATTCGATACGGCGAAACATTCGCCGGTTAGCCAGTTCTTTCTTACCGTGCGGTCAGTTGCAACGGCGACTGGCGGTGGGCTTACACGGCGCTTGTCGCGCCGCTCCTGAACAGCATTACATGCGACGGCGCTTGGGCGGACGGCAACCGTTATGCGGCACCGGCGTCACGTCGGTGATACTGATGATCTTGATGCCAAGGGCATTCAAGGCCCGTACCGAGGACTCCCGCCCGGGTCCTGGTCCCTTGATTTGCACTTCAACGTTCTTGATGCCGCATTCGATTGCACCACGGCCGGCCGTTTCGGCTGCGACCTGAGCTGCAAAGGGGGTCGATTTGCGCGAGCCCTTAAAGCCTGCCCCACCCGAACTCGCCCAAGACAGGGCATTGCCCTGGCGGTCGGTGATGGTGATGATGGTGTTGTTAAACGACGCGTGAATATGCGCGATCCCGTCCGAGACGTTCTTCTTGACCTTCTTGCGGACGCGCTGTGCGGCGGCGTTGTTACTCGGTGCTTTTGCCATTCTGGTTCCTTGTTAATCGACTCTACAGAGCTCGCCGTCTACTTCTTAAGCGATGCTGCTGCCTTGCGCGGACCCTTGCGCGTGCGTGCATTGGTGCGCGTACGCTGGCCCCGAACCGGCAGGCCACGCCGATGGCGCAGGCCGCGGTAGCAGCCAAGGTCCATCAGGCGCTTGATGTTCATCGATGTCTCGCGGCGCAGATCGCCTTCGACGATGAACTTGCCTACTTCATCGCGCAGCCGCTCCATTTCGGAGTCATCGAGATCCTTGACCTTCTTTGACACCGGAACGCCGGCCGCAGAGCAGATCTTGCGCGCGCGCGGGCGGCCAATGCCAAAAATGGCAGTCAGGCCGATTTCGGTGTGCTGATGGTTCGGGATGTTGATCCCAGCGATACGTGCCATGCTCTTTCCTTACTCTGTAAATGCCGACAAAGCGGCAATCAACCCTGACGCTGCTTGTGACGGGGATCGACACAGATCACGCGCACCACGCCCTTGCGCTTGATGATCTTGCAGTTGCGGCAAAGCCGCTTGACCGATGCGAGTACCTTCATGATGACCTCTTTGCTTTCTCTTTACCGCTTCAAACGCTATGCTAATCAATTCATTTGGCACGGAACACGATCCTCGCGCGCGACAGGTCATAAGGCGTCAATTCGACGGTGACCTTGTCGCCAGGCAGGATGCGAATGTAGTTCATGCGCATCTTCCCGGAAATATGTCCCAGCACCACGTGTCCGTTTTCCAGCTTGACGCGAAATGTCGCGTTGGGAAGGTTTTCGAGAATCTCCCCCTGCATCTGGATGACGTCGTCTTTCGCCATGCGATCCTTTGTCGATGCCGCGCTTAACGCGCTGGCAACCCGCCCTTGAAATTGGCCTTCTTTAACAGCGATTCATACTGGTGCGACATCATGTAAGCCTGCACCTGGTTCATGAAGTCCATAGTGACGACGACGATGATCAGAAGCGACGTGCCGCCAAAATTGAACGGCACCTGCCACCACACCTGCAACATCATCGGCACCAGGCACACGAGCGTGATGTAGAGCGCTCCAGCCAGGGTTAACCGCGTCAGAATCTTGTCGATGTAGCGCGCCGTCTGGTCGCCTGGCCGAATACCGGGAACGAACGCGCCGCTCTTTTTCAGGTTGTCCGCAGTTTCCTTGCTGTTAAAGACCAGCGCGGTGTAGAAAAAGCAGAAGAAAATGATCGCTGCGGCATAAAGAATCACGTAGATCGGCTGCCCTGGCGAAAGTGCCGCGGCGACATCACGCAGGCGCTCTTCGAACCAGTTCGGATTGGCCGTCGAGCCAAACCAGCCGACCAGCGTCGCCGGGAACAGGATGATCGACGAGGCGAAGATCGGCGGAATCACGCCTGACATGTTGAGCTTGAGCGGCAGATGCGAACTTTGCGCACCGTAGACCTTGTTGCCCACCTGGCGCTTGGCGTAATTGACGAGAATCTTGCGCTGCCCGCGTTCGACAAAGACCACGAAAGTGGTCACGACAATCGCCAAAACGCAGATCGTCAGTGCCGAAATCGGCGCCATGGCACCGGTTGAGACCAGTTCGAACAGATTGCCGATGGCGCGCGGCAAGCCCGAGGCGATGCCTGCAAAGATGATGATGGAAATGCCGTTTCCAAGTCCGCGCTCGGTGATTTGTTCGCCAAGCCACATGAGGAACATGGTGCCGGTCATGAGGCACACGACGGTGGTGAAGACGAACATCGGCCCGGGACTGAAGACAAGGCCCGGCTGCGATTGCAGCGCGGCGCTGATCGCCGATGCCTGCATCGTGCCCAAAACCAGCGTCGCATAGCGCGTGTACTGGGTAATCTTGCGGCGACCCGACTCGCCTTCCTTCTTTAACGCCTCAAGCGGCGGCCAGACCACCGATACGATCTGCATGATGATCGAGGCGGAGATGTAGGGCATGATGCCGAGCGTGAAAATCGAGCAGCGCGACAAGGCGCCGCCCGAGAACATGTTGAACATGCCAAGGATGCCGCTCGACTGCGAACTCCAAAGGCGCAACAGCTGCGCCGGATCGATGCCAGGCACCGGGATATGGGTCCCCAGTCGATAGACCACGAGCGCGCCCAACAGGAACAAGAGGCGACGCTTCAAGTCACCGTACTTTCCTGTTTTGCCAGGCAGGCTGTTGGGCCGGTTCGCCGCAGTAACCACTCTCGTGCCTTTCTAAATTAAGCCAGGCTTCCGCCGGCTGCCTCGATCGCAGACTTGGCGCCAGCCGTTGCCAAAAGCCCCGTCAACGATACTTTCTTGGTCAGGCTTCCCGTGCCGATGATCTTGGCCGAGCGGTGCAAATCCGACACCAGACCGGCCTGACGCAAGGCCAGAAGATCGATTTCCGTCACAGGCAGGGCTTCCAGGTCCGACAGGCGCACCTCCGCTTGCAGGCGGGCCGTTAGCGACTTGAATCCGCGCTTTGGCAGCCGACGCTGCAGCGGCATCTGGCCGCCTTCGAAGCCGACCTTGTGAAATCCGCCCGAGCGCGATTTCTGGCCCTTGTGGCCCCGTCCTGCGGTCTTGCCCAGACCCGAGCCGATGCCCCGTCCAACGCGACGCTTGGCATGCTTGGCGCCACTTGCGGGCACGATCGTATTGAGTTTCATCTTCTGCTCCGAATAAGTCAGGCGCACGACCGCCTAGGACACCTTGACCAGGTACGACACCTTGTTGATCATGCCGCGCACCGCGGGCGTGTCTTCCAGCGTGCGTTCGCTGTTCATGCGACGCAGGCCAAGGCCGATCACGGTCGCGCGATGGGTCGAGCGCGTGCTGTTGACGCTTTTCACGAGCTTCACGGTCAGCGTCTTCTTCCCAGCGGGCTGGTTTTGCGATTTCTTGGTCATACGATGTCCTTAACCGAGGATTTCCTCGACCGACTTGCCGCGCTTGGCGGCGATTTCGGACGGGGTGTTCATCTTTTGCAGACCGTTTAAGGTCGCGCGCACCAGATTGTAGGGATTGGTCGAGCCAAGGCTCTTGGCCACGACGTTGGTCACACCCAGCACGTCGAACACGGCGCGCATCGGGCCGCCCGCGATCACGCCGGTACCATCCTTGGCAGGCGACATGAGCACGGTCGAAGCGCCCCACTTGCCCACCACCGAATGCTGCAGCGTGCCGCGCTTGAGCGACACCTTGATCATCTTGCGACGCGCTTCTTCCATCGCCTTTTGCACGGCAACCGGCACTTCACGCGCCTTGCCCTTGCCCATGCCGATGCGGCCATCGCCGTCGCCGACCACGGTGAGCGCGGCGAAGCCGAGAATGCGGCCGCCCTTGACCACCTTGGTGACCCGATTGACGGCGATCATCTTCTCGCGCATGCCATCGTCGCGTTCTTCGTTCATCGGCGTTTTTGCCTGGACTTTTGCCATGACTTTGATCCTTTAGAACTTCAGGCCGGCTTCACGCGCGGCTTCGGCCAGCGCTTTGACGCGACCGTGGTAACGGAATCCGGAACGATCGAAGGCAACCGACTCGATGCCTGCGCTCTTGGCCTTTTCGGCAACGCGCTTGCCCACCAGTGCGGCTGCACTGGCGTTGCCGCCCTTGCCGGTTTGCCCGGCCAACTCTTTTCGCACTTCAGGCTCGAGCGTCGAGGCCGAAGCCAGAACGCGCGTGCCGTCGCCCGAGACGATGGTCGCGTAGATGTGCAGGTTGGTGCGATGGACAGCAAGGCGCGAGACGCCGAGTTCGGCGATCTTAAAGCGCGTCGTGCGTGCGCGGCGCAGGCGGGATTGTTTTTTGTCCATGGTCTGGTCTCTTCTTCGGATCTCGGCTTACTTCTTCTTGGTCTCTTTGATCAGCACTTTTTCGTCGGCGTAGCGCACGCCCTTGCCCTTGTAGGGCTCGGGCTTGCGGTAGGCGCGAACTTCAGCTGCGGTCTGGCCGACTTTCTGGCGATCGACACCCTTGATCAGGATTTCGGTTTGCGTTGGCGTCTCGCACTTCACGCCCTGGGGCATCTGGTGCACCACCGGATGCGAAAAGCCCAGCGTCAGGTTCAGGCGGTCGCCTTGCGCCTGGGCGCGATAACCCACGCCAACGAGCGCAAGACGCTTCTCGAAGCCCTTGGTCACGCCAACCACCATGTTGTTGACGAGCGCACGCATGGTGCCCGACATGGCATTGGCTTCACGGCTCTCGTTGGTCGGGGCAAACGTCAGCTGACCGTCGTCTTGCAGCACCTTGACAGCGCCATGCAGCGCTTGCGTCAGGCTGCCAAGCGGACCCTTGACCGAAATCGAGGTATCGGTGATTTTGATCTCGGCGCCCTTGGGCACCACGATCGGATTTTTTCCAACGCGCGACATGTTCGGCTCCTATGCGACGTAGCAGATGACTTCGCCGCCAACGCCGGAGGCGCGCGCCTTGCGGTCGGTCATGACGCCGTGCGACGTCGAAACGATCGCAACGCCCAGGCCGTTTAACACCTGCGGAATGGCGGTGGCGGCCTTGTAGATGCGAAGTCCGGGCTTTGAGACGCGCTCGAGGCGCTCGATGACCGGGCGGCCCGCGTAATACTTGAGGTGCACGGTCAATACCGGCTTGCCGTCTTCTTCGCTGACGGCAAAGCCATCGATATAGCCCTCTTCCTTCAACACCTTGGCAATCGATACCTTGACCTTTGACGATGGCATTACCACCGAAGTCTTTTCGACGACCTGCGCATTGCGAATACGCGTCAGCATATCGGCGATCGGATCACTCATGCTCATGCTTTTATCTCCTGATACCGGCTTACCAGCTGGCCTTGGTCAGACCCGGAATTTCACCGCGCATTGCGGCTTCACGGACCTTGGTACGGGCGAGACCGAATTTCCGGTACGTCCCACGGGGCCGACCGGTCATCGCACAGCGATTGCGCTGGCGCGTCGGGTTGGCGTTGCGCGGCAGCTGCTGCAGCTTCAGACGGGCTTCGTAGCGCTCTTCGTCGGACTTCGACTGGTCTTCAATCTGTGCCTTGAGCTCGATACGCTTGCTCGCGTACTTCTTGACGAGCATGGCGCGCTTTTTTTCACGGTTGATCAGCGACATTTTGGCCACGATAACCTCAGTTCTTGAACGGAAATTTGAATGCGGCAAGAAGCGCCTTGGCTTCTTCGTCGCTCTTTGCAGTCGTCGTGATGCTGATATTCAGCCCACGCAGCGCGTCGATCTTGTCGTACTCGATTTCAGGGAAAATGATCTGTTCCTTGACGCCGACGTTGTAGTTGCCACGGCCATCGAAGGCGCGGCCGGAAATGCCACGGAAGTCGCGCACGCGCGGCAAGGCCACGGTGACAAACCGGTCCATGAATTCCCACATGCGCGTGCCGCGCAGGGTCACCATGCAACCGATCGGGTAGCCCTGGCGGATCTTGAATCCGGCAATCGCCTTCTTGGCTTTGGTCACGACCGGCTTTTGCCCGGCGATCTTGGTCAGATCACCCACCGCGTGCTCGATCACCTTCTTGTCCGCGACTGCTTCGGACAGGCCCATGTTGAGCGTGATCTTGGTGATGCGCGGCACCTCCATGATCGACTTGTAGCCGAACTTGGCAGTCAGATCGGGGACGATCTTCTTTTGATAAATCTCTTGCAAACGGGCCATGATTTTCCTCTTCGGGGTCGCAGGCGCTTACGCCTTGGCCGACACCATCTCGCCGTTGGACTTGAATACGCGAACCTTAGTACCGTCGTTTTGCAGCTTGTAGCCGACGCGATCGGCTTTGCCGGTCGCAACGTTAAAGAGCGCGACGTTGGACACCTGGATCGGCAGCGTCTTGTCGACGATGCCACCGGTGATGCCCTTCATCGGGTTCGGCTTGGCGTGCTTCTTGGCGACGTTGATGCCTTCGACGAGGACGTGGGTCGCGTCGATGCGCTCGAGCACCGTACCGCGCTTGCCCTTGTCCTTGCCGGTAATGACGATCACTTCATCACCCTTACGAATCTTGGTCATGATTGCCTCAGATCACTTCGGGAGCCAAGGACACGATCTTCATGAACTTCTCGGTACGCAGTTCGCGCGTCACCGGTCCGAAGATGCGGGTGCCAATCGGCTCCAGCTTGTTGTTGAGCAGCACGGCGGCATTGCCGTCGAACTTGATCAGCGACCCGTCGCCGCGTCGCACGCCCTTGGCGGTACGCACCACCACGGCATTGAAGATCTCACCCTTCTTGACCCGACCCCTGGGGGTCGCTTCCTTGACCGTCACCTTGATGACGTCACCAATCGTTGCGTAGCGGCGCTTTGAGCCGCCTAGCACCTTGATGCACATAACTTCGCGCGCACCCGTGTTGTCGGCTACTTCGAGCCGGGATTCCGTCTGAATCATGATTTTCGTACCAACTTGATCCGTCGACGCTTGCGTCTGGCGGTCAGTCTTGGTCCCGTAAAGGGTTGAATCGGGCGCAGGCCAGGCAAACCTCGGCCGGCGCAGTGCTGCTAAATCGTACGTCCCACCCAGAATTCAGGTGAGCCAGCGAGTATAGCGAGGAGAGGGCCAATGTGCAAGGGGCGGGGGCGTTTTGTCGCCTTTCGCCTCGCCCAGTTGATCTTCGCGCTACGACTTAGCCCTCGTTATCGGGCGGCGCGCCCGATCTTGGGCTGAAGGTCCGCGGGAAGATGGCGGTTTTGTTCCGATCAAGCAGGCGATAGCCCATGGCCGGACGGTTCGATTGGCCTGCAAGAAAACCCGCCTCCTGAAGAAACCCGGCTGCCAGCATGCGCGTGCGAAAGGCGCTCTTGTCCAAAGGCCGTCCCAGGACCACCTCATACATGGATTGCAACTGCGGCAGGGTGAAGGGCTCAACAAGCAGAAATGCCGGCAGTGACGTGTATTCGACCTTGTCTCTTAGGCGCCTTAGCGCGGCTTGCGCGATTTCATCGTGATCAAAGGCAAGCGGGCTGCCACTGTCGAGCTCGTCCACCGGCCGCCAGGCGACGGCGCGGGCATTGCCGCCGGTTTTCAATTCGACACCTTTTGCCGGAATGAGCGCGAAGTAGACATGCGTTGACGACCAGCCGCGCGGGTCGCGCGTTCTGCTTCCCCAGCTCCCGAGCTGCTCGAGATAGGGGCTTTTCACCCCGGTCTTCTCGAAAAGCTTGCGCCTTGCGCAGCTGATGAGCGAGTCGTCCTTCAGAACGTCGACGAACCCGCCTGGGAGCGCCCACTGACCGGGGCAAGGTTCACCGCTCGTATCGGGCCGCTCAACCAGCAAGAGCTGAAGATGGCCCTCAAGCACGGTGAAGATGACCAGATCAACGGTCGTAAGAGGCAGGGCAAAGCCCGGTGCGTCTCCAGATGTCATGCCCTGTGCAGCCAATTAAGTGCCCGAAAAATCGTCCTTGACCAACGCCATTCTAGGTTGTATTGTACAACTAATACAAGTTGTACTGAGCAACTTATTAATGGAGATCTCCATGTTTGGCATTCGCTTCATCAAATCCCAACCGACCGTACACCTCATGCAGTTTCGCCAAGGCAAGCTTGTCCGGGAGAGAACCGGCGACGCATTTTTCTATTACGCCCCGGCCAGTACGCTCGTCGCCATTCCGCTTTCGAGCCAGGATCGCCCGTTCATTTTGGAGCTGGTCACTGCCGATTTCCAGCGCGTCACCGTTCAAGGCCAGATCACCTACCGCATTGGCGAGCCGCGCCGCACCGCGACGATGATGGACTATTCGCTTGGCGCAGATGGCCATACCTATATCTCGGAGGATCCAAAGCGGCTTGGCGAGCGCGTCGCGATGCAAGTCGAAGTCATCATCCAGCAGGCCATGCAAGCGCTTGCGCTCAAGGATGCCCTGCGAGCGTCGGCCCTGGTTTCGCGGGCAGCGCAAAAGGAACTCGCCTCGCAGGCCGAGATCGCCGCTCTCGGACTCGAGATTCTTGGCGTGTCGATCATCGCGATCAAGCCGACACCTGACATTGCCCGCGCGCTCGAAGCCGAGGCGCGCGAATCGAACCTGAAGGCCGCCGACGACGCCGTCTACCTGCGCCGCATGGCGGCAGTCGAAAAAGAGCGGGCAATTCGCCAAAATGAGCTGGACACCGACATTGCGGTCGAAGACAAGAAGCGCCAGATGCGCGAGGCCGACATGGAGGCGAAGGCCGCCCTGGTGCGCCGCGAAAACGAATTGCGCGACGAGCAGATGGGCGCCGATATCAGCCTTGAGGAAAGGCGCAAGAGCCTCGTCGCCGGGCAAGCTGAAAATAGCCATACGCTCGCCGAGGCCGAAGCGCATCGCATCGGCGCGGTCATGACGGCGCTGGAGAAGGCCGACCCGCGCGTGGTCGAAGCGCTTGCGGCCGTTGGCATGAAGCCTGACCAGCTGATTGCACAGGCATTTGGCGGCATCGCGCAGCGCGCAGAACACATCGGTCAGTTCAACATGTCCCCAGACCTGCTGCAATCGCTGCTTGTTGGCGCAGGCCCGGTCGCGGGCAGGAAAGCCTGACATGACCGCGCCAGGCGAGCGCAAGGTCGTGCTGGTGACCCGGCGCACGCGCCTTGAAGAACTGCTGGCCCAGTATCACACCCATGCACACGCCAAGTTCTATATCGAACATCTCGGTGCCGATTTCTCGGATTACCTGGTCGAAAACGCGGCGTACGCAGCGAGCCTGCAAACAACCGTCAGGGTGCTCGAAGCCTGGGGCCGATACCAGGTCATCGATCGCAGCCACCTTCCCAACATGATCTTTGGCGCAAGCGACATCGTCGTCGCCCTGGGCCAGGATGGCATTGTCGCCAACACCATGAAGTATCTTGACGGCCAGCCGCTTTTGGGCGTCAATCCCGAACCCAGTCGTTACGACGGTGTACTGCTGCCGTTCGTGGCTTCCGATCTTGAACTCATCCTTGCAGAAGTCGCGCGCAATCGCCGTCCGATGCAGGCCGTAACGATGGCTGAAGTGCGTCTGTCCGACGGCCAGGCGCTTCGAGCCGTCAACGACCTGTTCGTCGGACCGCGATCGCATACTTCCGCGCTCTACGATATCGGCATTGGCGAGCAATGGGAGTCGCAGTCATCCTCGGGGGTGATCATTGCAACAGGACTCGGATCGACAGCGTGGATCAAAAGCATCGTGACGGGCTCGCTTGGCATCGCAAGGTCCTTGCAGGCGCTTGGAAAATGGGAGGGATACCGTCCAGCGCCCTGGGACAGCCCTGCGTTAACGTTCGCGGTGCGCGAGCCATTTCCAAGCAAGTCATCGTCGACAAACCTCGTTCTCGGCCAGGTCAGTGCGGCGAAACCGCTCCGACTTCGCTCGCGCATGCCAGATAACGGCGTTATTTTTTCCGATGGCATCGAAGCCGATTTTCTGCGCTTCACCGCCGGCATGGAAGCCACCGTATCTGTCGCCGATTGCCGCGGACAACTTGCCCTCTAGCCCGTGGCCGAGAAATGCGAGGGCCTGGAATCTGCGCCGCCTTGACGTCGGCGACTTAACATCCACGCGGCTTACGACTCTGATTGACGGGCCTCGGCAGAGAATTCCTATCTGCCCGGAAGGCGCAAGCCGCCTCCGCTTTCAGGCGCATGCCCTGCTCGTGATGCATCGCGCTCCTTTTCGTAGCGCAGGGCGGCCTGGCTCTCGCTCAGATGCATTTCGGCGAGGATGGTCTTGGCTTCCTCGATTTCACCTCGGCTTTGCAGGTGATCGAAATAGGCAATCGCAGCCGGCGCATCGGTCTCGAGCTGGTCGCTGCGAAGACCCCTGGGCTGGCGCCTTGCGAGCGCCCACTGGTAAGCCTCAATGCGTTGCCGCCTTTCCTTCACGACCGCAGGTTCGGCGCCAAAGCGTTGCGCCAGGCTCGCAGCCACCGTCAGTTCGAGCAGGCTCGTAGGCGAGCGGGCAAGAAGGTCGGCAAGCGCAAGGCAGGTGTCACGCTTGGCCTCGAGGCGGCAAAGCGGCAGGGCCTCGCGATATTCGGCATTGTCGATGGCCACCACGCGCGGGATCGCCTGCAGGCGTGCGCTCAGGCGCACGAGCAGGGGCGCCGTGTCCGGGACGACGCCGGTGAGCGCCGCATTCAGTTCTCGCGTGTAGTCATGCCACTCGGGCGAGCTGGCCACTTCCACGAGCGAAGCTTCTGCGCTTGGCGTATCGCCAATGCGCGAGGCGATGGCCCAAACCGTAAGCCACGCCGCGGCGTTTTGCGGATCGATCCCGGTCCAGCGACGCGCGAATTGCAGGGCATCGCAAGGCGAGCGATCGACATCGCAACCGGTCGCAAGCAGCATCAGCACGACCGGATCATCGCTTGACGCTGCTTCGCCAGCGAGGGCAACCAGTGCGGCTGAGCCCGCCGGATAATCCGCGACCGGCGTGCGCCAGGCAAGCACTGCCCGCGTGCGCAGATCAGCCGCGTCTTTGGCGTTGGCCTCGTAGTCGGCGAGTTGCACGCCGGCTTCGCGAAGCGATGCCGGGCCGCTATCGTCAGCCGCGAGGGGCACGCTCAGCTCATTGGACAGCGGACTTTGCGCCAGCGCCAGGGAAGCGGCGAAAAACACGGGCAAAATAGCGCCACCCGCGGCGAGAGCCCGGGCAAGAAGTCGAACGCTCAAAGACGACGCTGCCGCTACGCGCATTTCCATTCGGCGAATTGTGCCAGAGCCATCATGCTGTCTTGGCAATCGGCCAAACTGCCGGATTTCGATCGGATCGATATTGACTAACTCTTGGGCTGAGATCACGCGGCTTGGCGAATCCGGGTTCCTGCTGCCGATCGGCCTCATCTTATGGTTCTGGCTTATGGTCGCGCGCTGCTATCGCGCGGCCATGATCTGGGCGATCGCATTCGGCTCGGCAATTCTCGTCGTGGTCGCAAGCAAGGTCGCATTCATCGGCTGGGGCATTGGCATCCGCTCGATCGATTTCACCGGTTTTTCAGGGCATACCATGCTTGCCGCCGCGCTGTTTCCTGCGCTCGCGTATGCGATGACCGGTGGCGCACGCCAATCGCTGCGCATCGCAGCGATTGCCAGCGCGTTGCTGTTTGCAGCGCTGATCGCGATCTCGCGGGTGGTGCTCGAGGCCCATTCGCTCTCGGAAGTCGTCGGTGGCTTTGCGCTTGGCGCACTGGCAGCGCTATGCCTGATCAGATATGCGCGCCTGGGCGCGCAGGCGGCACTGCCGGCGTGGTTGGTGCTTCTTGCCGTGCTGGCAAGCGGCGCGATCTCGGTGGGTCACCGCGCGCCCTCACATCACATCATCGTCACCCTGGCGCTCAAGCTCTCGGGGCACGAGCATCCCTACCGCCGCATCCCGTGGCATCAGCACGCCGATGACGCGATGGCCGGGCTAACGCGTGCGAAAGCCGTCGGGGTAGCGGCTTTGCCAGCGCCAGGTATCAGCGCAGGCGCGCTCGATGTCGAATTCCGCGCGCCAGCCTAAGAGTTTCTCGGCCTGGGCCGGATCGGCAAAATAGCGCGCGACATCGCCTGGGCGTCGCGGCCCGACGACGTGCTTGATCGGATGACCGCAGGCCTTCTCGAACGCGCGCAGCACCTCCATCACCGTGCCACCGATGCCGCGGCCAAGATTGATCGCCGTCGCAGCGTGGAGCTCGTCAAGGTGATCAAGTGCAGCGACGTGGCCGCGGGCGAGATCGACGACGTGGATGTAATCGCGCTCGCCGGTACCATCGCGCGTCGGATAGTCATTGCCATGAATCGTCAGGTACTCGCGCTTGCCCACCGCCACCTGGGCAACGTAGGGGAAAAGATTGTCGGGCGGCCCGAGCGGGTCTTCGCCGATTTCGCCGCTGACGTGCGCGCCCACCGGATTGAAATAGCGCAAGAGCGCAACGCGCCAGGACGGGTTGGCCTTGGCGACATCGGTGAGCACGCGCTCGACCATGGCCTTGCTCGCGCCGTAAGGGCTCTCTGGCGCAAAGCGCGCGTTCTCTGGCACCGGCACCTCTTGCGGATCGCCATAGACCGTCGCTGACGAGCTGAACACGAAGCGCGAGCATTGCGCCTTGAGCATGGCCTCGATCAGGGTCAAGGTACCGCCGACGTTGACGCGGTAGTAGAGCTCAGGCTTGGCCACCGATTCGCCGACCGCCTTGAGGCCGGCAAAGTGGATCACCGCAGCAATCGACTCCTCGGCGAAGAGGCGCTCAAGGCATGCGCTGTCGCACACGTCGCCGGTGACGAGTTTCAAGGAGCCGGCGGCGAGCTTTCGCACCCGCTCGATGGCTTCCGGGTGACTGTTTCTGAAATTGTCGAGCACCACCACCGGAAATCCGGCATTGAGCAATTCGACGCAGGTGTGCGAGCCGATGTAGCCGGCCCCGCCTGTCACGAGCACGGTCTTTCGCGCCATGCTATTCCTCGGAACCGGTAAAGACACGCACCTCGTGCAGCCAGGGCAGGCGTCCAGTCAGGGCCTTGGCGTCGCGCTCGAAAGCCGCGGCGAGCGCAGCCGCGCCAGGGCCGCTCGCACACACCAGCAAGTCGGCTTCGACCTTGCCGTCAAGAAAGTGCAGGGGTGAGCGCTCAAGCAAGTGCAAGCCTTCGGGCAAGACCTGGCGAAAGGTGTCGAGGATGTCCTCGCGGGCAGGCAGATCGAGGTGATCTTCCTGGCCGTCGCGCTCGGCATCGATGTGCACCACGAAATCGGCAAGGCCATGCTTGTCGAGCACATTGTGCTCGAGCGCAGCCGCGATGCGGTGCGCATCGGAGACGCTGAGGCGCGGCCCGACCTGGACGTGGGCATCGCCAACGATGCGATCGCCAGAGCGGCGCGTGCGGACCTGGTGCACCGAGATCACGCCTGGCGTGACGCTAAGCGTCGTCCTGATCTCGGCAAGCTGGCCGACATCGGCGCGATCGGTCAGCGCATCAAATGCGCTGTGGCCGAATTTCCAGCCCATGCGGCAAAGCAGCCCGGCAACAATGATGGCTGCGATCGGATCCAGGATCGTGAAGCCGGCAAGGTTGCCAAGGATGCCGATCACGACCACCACCGACGAAATGGCATCGGAGAGCGCATGCCAGGCGTTGGCCTCCATCATGCTCGACTTGACCCGCCTTGCAATGCCAAGCAGATAGCGAAACAGCGACGCCTTGACGAAGAGCGCCGAGATCGCCACGATCAACGCGCCCGCGCCGACCTGGCTTACGCCATAGCCGGTTTGCAAAAGCGACAGGCTGCGCCAGGTGATGCCCGCTGCAGCGCCAAACAGCAGCGCCGAGAGCAGCATGGTTGCGGCATTCTCGAATCGGTAGTGGCCGTAAGGATGGTCAAGATCGGGCGGATGGTGGCTTGCACGCGCAGCCGAGAGGACGACGACGTCGCCGACCAGGTCGGCAAGCGAATGAAAGCCATCGGCAATCAGCGCCTGCGAATTGGTCAGAACGCCAACAGAGATCTGCACCACGGCCAGCGCGAAGTTGACCAGACCGCCGACTGCGGCACCGCGCTGGCTGTGACCGGCGCGTCCCGCGTCGGGGTCAACGGCAAGACGCGATGCGCCGCTATTGGGCTCGGAGAAATCTTCGAGTTCTGTCACGCGCAGATCGCCTCAGTACACGGTGGCGGCGCAAGCGCGCCGGTTGGGATCAACCGCTATTGTGCCTGACGGTGGCGTATGCGCTGGCGCTGGGGATTGAGACGATCGGCTAGATGCTGGCTTGCGCCTCGCGCTGGCCTTGCGCGATGACTCGCACCCAAGCGGGCAGCAGGCATGCGGCAGCTGCCGCATGCGCCTAGACGATCTGGACGGCTTCGACCAGCTTGGTGACGCGCCAAGCCTTGGTTTTCGAGATCGGCGCGGTTTCCTGGATCTCGACCGTATCGCCTTCGTTGTACTGGTTGGCCTCGTCGTGGGCGTGGTACTTCTTCGAGCGCACCATGATCTTGCCGTAAAGCGGGTGCTTGACCTTGCGCTCGACCAGCACGGTGACGGTCTTGTTCATTTTGTTGCTGACGACGCGGCCGACCAACGTGCGGGTCAGGTTCTCGCTATGGCTCTGGCTGGTTTCGCTCATGCTTTTTTCGCCTTCTCGGTCATCACGGTGCGCACGCGCGCGATGTCGCGGCGCACCTTCTTTAGCTGACTGGTGTTATTGAGCTGTTGCGTCGCAATTTGCATGCGCAGCCCGAACTGGGCCTTGAGCAGCTCGCCCAGCTCCTTGGTCAAGCCGTCCTTGTCGTGGCTTCTGAGTTCTGATGCTTTCATGATCATGGTTCCTTTCAGGCGCCAACCTGACGCACGACGAAGGTGGTCAAAATCGGCAGCTTGGCCGCAGCCAGGCGAAACGCCTCGCGCGCCAGTGTCTCGTCAACACCGTCCATCTCGTAGAGCACCTTGCCGGGCTGAATCTCGGCGACGTAATACTCCGGATTGCCCTTGCCGTTACCCATCCGGACTTCGGCCGGCTTTTGCGAGATCGGCTTGTCCGGAAAAATGCGGATCCAGATGCGGCCGCCACGCTTGATGTGGCGCGTCATGGCACGGCGTGCGGCTTCGATCTGGCGTGCGGTGAGCCGACCCCGACCCACGGCCTTCAAGCCGAACTCGCCAAACGACACGTTGGTACCGCGCGTGGCAATGCCCTTGTTGCGGCCCTTTTGTTCCTTGCGGTATTTTCTGCGTGCAGGTTGCAGCATTTTTATTCTCCTGCCTTGGGTTCAGTCGCCTTGTCGGTCTTGGCGGGCGCCTTGTCGGTCTTTGCCGCCTGGGGCTTGTCCGCGGCAACAGCCGCCTTATCGCCGGCCGGCGCAGCCGCCTTGCGAACGCGCTTGACCACGGGGGGCTTCGGTGCCTCGACTGGAGGGGCAGCGACCACGGCCTGGCCCGCATCGCCTTCGGCGCGCCTTGCAGGACGCGCGCCGCGCGTGCCGGCCGGGGCCTTGCGGGCGGGACGACGTTCTTCCTTTTCGACTTCGGGGACGGGCACGGCCGGGGCTTCGTTGGCGGCCAGACGGTCACCCTTGTAGACCCAGCACTTGATACCGATGATGCCGTAGGTCGTGACCGCCTCGGAGAAGCCGTAATCGATGTCGGCGCGCAGCGTATGCAGCGGCACGCGGCCTTCGCGGTACCACTCGGTGCGGGCAATTTCGATGCCGTTTAGGCGACCCGACGACATGATTTTCACGCCCTGGGCGCCCAAGCGCATGGCGTTTTGCATGGCGCGCTTCATCGCACGGCGAAACATGATGCGCTTTTCGAGCTGCTGGGCGATCGAATCGGTGATCAGCTGCGCGTCGATTTCAGGCTTTCTGATTTCCTCGATGTTGACGTGCACGGGCACGCCCATCAGCTTTTGCAGTTCGACCTTGAGCGACTCGATGTCTTCGCCCTTCTTGCCAATGACGACACCCGGACGCGAGCTGAAAATCGTGATGCGCGCATTCTTCGCGGGTCGCTCGATGACGACCTTGCCGACCGAGGCGTTCTTCAGGCGCTTCTTCAGGAACTCGCGCACCTTGAGGTCCTCGTTGAGCATGGTGGCAAAGTTATTGTTGCCGGCATACCACTTGGACGACCAGTTGCGAGTGACCGCAAGACGGAACCCGGTCGGATGAATTTTTTGGCCCATCGTGACTCCTTAGTCGCTGACCGTCACGGCGATGTGACAGGTCTGCTTTTCAATCTGGTTGCCGCGGCCCTTGGCTCGCGCGGTGAAACGCTTCAGCGAGGCGGCCTTGTCCACCGTGATGGTGGCGACACGCAACTCGTCGATATCGGCGCCATCGTTATGCTCGGCGTTGGCGATCGCCGACTCGAGCACCTTCTTGATGATGACGGCGCCCTTTTTCGGCGAGAAAGTGAGAATGTTCAGCGCGGCGTCGACCTTCTTGCCGCGGATCAGGTCGGCGACCAGGCGGCCCTTTTGGGCCGACAGGCGCACACCACGCAGTTTGGCTGAGGTTTGCATTGCCATGTCCTTATTTCTTGGCCTTCTTGTCGGCCGCGTGACCCTTGAACGTGCGGGTCAGTGCGAATTCGCCGAGCTTGTGGCCAACCATGTTTTCCGAGATGTACACGGGCACGTGCTGCCTGCCGTTATGCACCGCGATGGTCAGGCCGACGAAGTCGGGCATCACCGTCGAGCGACGCGACCAGGTCTTGATCGGGCGCTTGTCGCCAGTCGTCTTGATGGTATCGACCTTCTTCACCAGATGGGCGTCGACGAACGGGCCCTTTTTAATTGAACGTGTCATGTGAACCCTCTATTTCTGGTACCGGCGCTGCACGATCATGCCGGTCGTACGCTTGTTGCGACGGGTACGGTAGCCCTTGGTCTTGGTGCCCCACGGACTGACCGGATCGCGGCCTGCCGCGGTCTTGCCTTCACCGCCGCCGTGCGGATGGTCAACCGGATTCATGGCCACGCCACGAACCGTCGGACGGATACCGCGCCAGCGCATGGCGCCGGCCTTGCCGATCTGCCTCAAGCTGTGTTCCTCGTTGCCGACTTCACCGATGGTCGCGCGGCACTCGATATGGACCTTGCGAATTTCACCCGAACGCAGGCGCACCTGGGCGTACGTGCCTTCGCGCGCCAGCAGCATCGCAGAAGTTCCTGCCGAGCGCGCCATCTGCGCACCCTTGCCTGGCAGCATCTCGATGCAATGCAAGGTTGTGCCCACCGGAATGTTGCGAATCGGCAAGGCATTGCCTGGCTTGATCGGCGCTTCCGAGCCTGACAGCAGCGTCGTGCCCACGGTTACACCCTTGGGCGCAATGATGTAGCGACGCTCGCCATCGGTGTAGCACAATAAGGCGATGTTGGCCGTGCGGTTGGGATCGTATTCAAGGCGTTCGACCTTGGCCGGTATGCCGTCCTTGGTGCGCTTGAAATCGATCACGCGATATTGCTGCTTGTGGCCACCGCCGATGTGGCGCGTCGTGATGTGGCCGTTGTTGTTGCGGCCGGCGGTCTTCGACTTTTTCTCGGTCAGGGCGTCGATGGGTCGGCCCTTGTAGAGATTCGGATTGACCACCTTGACGACGGCGCGCCGTCCTGGGGATGTCGGTTTGACTTTGACGAGTGCCATGATTACTTGGCCTCCGCTTCGAAGTTGATTTCCTGGCCGGGGCGCAAGCTGACGAAGGCCTTCTTGACGCTATTGCGGCGGCCCATGCTCTTGCCGTGGCGCTTGATCTTGCCCTTGGTCACGAGCATTTGTACCGACTCGACGTCGACCTTGAAGAGCAATTCCACCGCCGCCTTGACTTCCGGCTTGGTCGCGCTTGGCGCAACCCTGAAGACCACCTGCTCATGCTTGTCGGCAATGAAGGTCGCCTTCTCGGAAATGACCGGGGCGAGCAGGACCTGGTAGAGGCGCTCGGTGCTGGGTTGCTTGGTGACGTTCATGCCAGCATCTCCTCGATCTTGGCGATCGCCGACTTGGTCAGGATCACGTTTTGGTACTGCACGAGCGACACCGGGTCGGCATGACGCGGCTCGACCACCATCACGCCTTGCAGGTTGCGCGAGGCCAACAGCATGTTCTCGTCAAGGGCATCGGTAATCACGAGCACCGAGCTGCCAAGGCCAAAGCCCTTGAGCTTGTCGGCCAGAAGCTTGGTCTTGGGCGCATCGACCGCGAAATTCTCGACGACCGAAAGACGCCCTTCACGGACCAGCTGCGACAGGATCGAGCAGACACCTGCGCGATACATCTTCTTGTTGACCTTGTGCGTGAAATTCTCGTCAGGCGAATTCGGGAAAATCTTGCCGCCACCGCGCCAAAGCGGTGACGACGCCATTCCGGCGCGAGCGCGGCCGGTGCCTTTTTGGCGCCACGGCTTTTTCGTGCTCTTGGCGATATCGCTGCGGCCTTTTTGCGCGCGATTGCCGCTGCGCGCGTTGGCCTGGTAGGCGGTCACGACCTGATGGATCAAAGCCTCGTTGTAATCGCGGCCAAACACCGTATCAGGAGCGTCGACGTGGGCCTGCGCGCTGCCCTTGTCGTTCAGAAGCTTGATTTCCATGGCTAGGCTCCCTTCTTTGCGGGAGTCTTGATGGCGGGCAAGACGACGACGTTGCCATTCTTGGCGCCGGGCACTGCACCCTTGACGAGCAGAAGGCCGCGTTCAGCGTCAACGCGCGCGACCACCAGATTTTGTGCGGTGCGCGTGACGTCGCCCAGATGGCCCGTCATGCGCTTGCCCGGAAACACGCGACCCGGATCCTGCGCCATGCCAATTGAGCCTGGCACGTTGTGCGAGCGCGAATTGCCGTGGGAGGCGCGGTTCGACTTGAAGTGGTGACGCTTGATGACGCCGGCGTAGCCCTTGCCGATCGACACGCCCTGGACATCGACCTTTTGGCCCGCCGCAAAGAGCGATTCGACTGCAACCACGGCGCCGGTCTTGAATTCGCCGGCCTGGGTTGCGTCGATGCGAAATTCTTTCAGCACGGTACCGGCCTCGACTCCCGCCTTGGCGAGGTGGCCGGCAACCGCCTTGGTCACGCGCGAAGCGCGGCGGGTGCCAAACGTGACCTGAACCGAGCTGTATCCATCGGTTTCAGGCGTCTTGATTTGCGTCACGCGGTTGTTCGACACGTCAAGTACGGTAACGGGAATCGAATCACCGTCGTCCGTAAAAATGCGCGTCATCCCAACCTTGCGACCAACAAGGCCTAGACTCATTTTCTGCTCCGTTCCCGACTGCGATTGGTCGGGGCTGATAGGGCCCGGTGCGCTCGTTTGCAACCGGGCCGTTGATAAACTTTAACTGCGAAACTCTGACTACGAACTCTGATGCCTGTCTTCCGGGACCGAAGCGAATAAACCCCAATCGGAATTCGGACAGCCCGCTAATGTAGCTGAAAAAGGCCTTTGCTGTCAAAGGCTTTTGCCGATCGGCAACAGCGACGGCACGCGCAGATGGCGACTGCGCTCATCAAAGTTAGTGCTTACTTATTGCACGATATCGATCACGACGTTGCCAATCACGTCGCCGGATTCGACGGCCTCGTGCGCGGCCACGATGTCCTCAAGGCGATAGCGGCGCGCCACCGTATGGGACAAGCCGTTGTTCTCAAGCAGGCCGGTCAACTCGGCGATGGCCTTGGCGCGCCTTGCCGGTGCCAGGTTGTAGACGATGAAAAAGGCCAGATCGATGCCATGCACCAGAAAGCTTCCAAGCGGCAGATCGGCATCCCAGCGATCCGAGCCGTAGACGACGACACGGCCATCGGGCTTGAGCAGATCGACGTATCGCGCGGCATTTTCAACCAGATTGACCTCGATGATGCGATCAAGCCCACGGCCCTGGGTGAAGCCATCGATAAGGCCGGTCAGATCTTCCTCGCGATAATTGATCGCCAGTTCAGCGCCGCCTGCGCGCGCATGGACGGCCTTGGCAGGTGAACTCACGGTGGCGGCCACGTGCGCACCGGCCAGTCGCGCAAGCTGCACCGCGTAGTGGCCAACCGCACCCGCACCGCCTTGCACCAGGACACTCTGGCCGGCAATCGGTCCATCGATATGGACCGCCTGCCAGGCGGTCAAAAGCGGCACGCCAAAGCAGGCGGCCGTGGCGAAATCGACATTCGAGGGCAACGCCACGGCAAGTTCAGAAGGCAAGGCCACGAACTCGGCGCAGGTGCCATATGCCCGGCGCCACTGGGCGTTAAACAGCCACACGCGCTCGCCCACGCGCGAGGCGGAAACGCCGCGGCCGACCGCCTCGATCACGCCTGCGCCGTCGCTATGTGGAATGACGCGCGCAAACCCGGGCGCACGGCCCGCGCCACGACGGCTCTTGACGTCTGACGGATTGACGCCCGAGGCATGTACGCGCACTAACACGTCGCCATCGTTGACCTGGGGCCGATCGATTTCTCCCACGCGCAGCACGTCACGGGCAATGCCCGTCTGGTCGTAGTACGCCGCGCGCATGGTGTCTTGCGTCATGCGCCTATGCTAGCGCGAGAGGCAGGAGCGCGCCTGCAATCTCCGGCGTGCTGCAACAAAAGGCATGCAGATCCATTATGCTCACGCCATGGACCGCAACGCACGGGCCGCTACACACAACTTTCGGAGGACGACATGCCAACCAATCGCCGCAATTTTCTGAAAAGCGCCGGCTCAGCCGGTGCACTGGCCATCGCTGGCGCAAGTGCGAGCGCAGCACCTCTGGCACCTGCAGCCGCCGATGGCCGTGGCGATCTGCCGCGCGGCTTGACCCTGCTCTCGATCAATCGCAACGGCATCGACACGCTTGGCGTGAAAACGCCCGACGGCGTCATCGACGTCGCCGCAGCCAATCGCAAATTTCGCATGAACGCGCCGCAAACCTTGGACGACCTGCTGCAAAAAGGCGGCGCAGCCACGCTTTCGAATCTCGCCGCCAAAGCCGCGGCCTCGCCCAAGGGCGTCGTGCTTGCCGAATCGGACGTGACCTATGGCAAGCTCTTTCACCGTCCCGGCAAAATCGTCTGCATCGGCCTTAACTACCGCGAGCACGCCAAGGAAGCCGGAGAAAAGGTGCCCTCCGTGCCGATCCTCTTTAACAAGTACAACAATGCCCTTGCGCCCCATCGCGTCACGATCGATCTGCCCACCAACGTATCGAAAAAGTTCGACTACGAGGTCGAACTCCTGGTTGTCATCGGCAAGCACGCGAGCCAGGTCAAGGAGGCCGATGCGAGGAACTACATCGCGGGCTACTGCACCTCAAACGACTTTAGCGCACGCGACCTTCAGCTTGAACTTGACGGACACCAGTGGATGATTGGCAAGACCCTTGACCAGTTCGCGCCGATCGGACCCTACTTCGTCAGCGCCGATCTGGTGCCCGACCCGAATGCGCTTGCCATCGAATGCCGCGTCAACGGCGAGACACGCCAGCATTCCAACACCTCGCAGCTGATCTTCAATGTCGACTACCTGGTGTCGTATATCTCGCAAAACTTTCCGCTTGATCCTGGCGACATTATCTTCACCGGAACGCCTCCTGGCGTCATCGTCGGCATGCCGCCGGACAAGCAGGTCTGGCTCAAGGCGGGCGACAAGATCGCCTGCTCGGTCGGGGATCTGGGCGAGCTGACCTTTCAGCTCGCTTAAGCCCGCTTGGGACTTTTTCTCAGTTGATCGTGAACCACTGAGGATTGACGAGATTTCCCGGGGTGATCACGGGCTTGACGTTTTTCGCCGACAGCCAGTTGATCTCGGGCCGCAATAGCGGCAGGTAATAGTATTGGCTTGCCATTCGGTCAAGCGCCTGGATGATGAAGACGCGACGCACGTTCTCGTCCATGGTGCGGTTGGCGGTTTCGATCAACCGGTCGAGCTCCTTGTCGGAGAAACGTCCGTCGTTGTTAAGGCCAAGCGATGACGCCGGATCGTAGGAATGTGCGAGCGGATCGAGCAGGATCGCCGCATCCGGGGTACTGCCACCCCAGCCATACATGAACATGCTCGCGTTCTGGCTATAGACCTTGGGAAAGAAAAGCGTCTTGGGCTCGGCCTCGAGATCGACCTTGACGCCGATGCGGGCAAACATGCCCACAAGCGCCTGACACATCTCGGCATCGGCGACATAGCGATTGTTCGGGCAATTGAGCTTGACCTCGAATCCGTCCGGATAGCCGGCAGCGGCAAGCAGCTCCTTGGCCTTGGCGACGTCAGGCGGCGGATGCGCATGAAGCGCGGGATCGAGGCAGTCGGACTGACCCATCGTCATGCACCCGGTGGGCTGCGCTTCGCCACCCATGATCTTCTTGGCAATCAGGTCGGCGTCGATGGCGCGATACAGCGCTTCGCGCACGCGCACGTCCTTAAAAGGATTCTTGCCCTTGACGTTGGAATACAGGAGCTGGTCGCGGTTTTGGTCCATGCCGATGAAGAGCACGCGCTGCTCGAGGGTCTTGGTGGTCAGGATGTCCTTGTTGGTGCTCACGCGTGCGATGTCCTGCGGCGCAGGATCGTTGACGAAATTGATGTCGCCGGAGATCAGCGCCGCCAGCCGCGTTGAGGTGTTGGAAATCGGGGTCAGGATGACTTTGGTGACGTTGCCGCTCGGATGTCCCCACCACTTCGGATTGATGTTGTAGACCGTCTTGACGCCTGGCTCGCGCGACTCGAGGATAAAAGGGCCGCTGCCGTTTTCGTGCTGTGAGGCGTAGCTCTCCTGCTTTTCCTTGTAGTTGGTCGGATGCTCGACGTGGTGTGCAATGCACCAGGCCTTGCTCATCACCATGATCGTGTTCATGTGCCAGACAAAAAGCGGATCCGGGTGGTCCTGGTGAAATTCCACCGTCGTATCGTCGATCTTGACGGCGTGACCGAGCGCCTTGCCGAACTGGCCGATCGCCGAGGTCGGGTCCTGGGCACGGTCGACCGAAAACACGACATCTTCTGCGGTCAGCGGCGTGCCGTCGTGAAACAGCACCCCGCTTCTGATCTTGACGCGCCAGGTGGTGTCATTCACGCGCGTCCACGAGGTGGCAAGCGCGGGCGTGATCTTGGAATCGCGACTGACATCGACGAGCGCGTCATAGACCATGTTATTCACGCTATTGGTCAGCGTCTCGTTGATGGTGTCAGGATCGATGCTCTGCACGTCTCCGGCCGAGCCCCAGCGCAACACCTTGTCATCGGCAAAGGCCGGCGCTGCAAGAAAAATCAGAGAAGCCGCGATGGCCGTCGTGCGTATCAAAGACAAAGACATGGAACCCCCCTGACTCGTACTCAAATGGCGCCGTATGCGGGCGGCCGCAATGCGCTACTTCTCACGCCATGTCTTGCGCTGGTTCTGGCGCGAGCCGTGTTGCGGGCGGCGTCCTCAAGCATTTTCCGCGCCATTGTCCCATGTTGCGAAATCCCCGCCAACGCCAAGGCGGAGCGCATCCGATGGCAAAGGGCGACGCCCTTGTGCCCCGTTTGGACAAGTACCACGGGGCTTTCTGCGCAGATGCCAACGAATTCGGGCAAAGGTGGCGCATTTCTTGGATTGCGCGCCCTTTTTGTGCTGTAATCGGATAGAGGGCGCTTTGCCGCCCCTTATCGAAGGAGGTTCCGTCCATGAAATTCATAGCGCTGGCCAGCGCAGGCTTGATGCTCGCAGCGAGCATGGACAGCAACGCGCAGAGCACCAATCCGACGCCGACGGCGGTGCCGGCACCTGCGCCCGCACCTGCACCTGCGCCTGCGCTTGAACGGGAATGCGAACGCAGGGCCGGCGGTATCGAGGAACGGGAATGCGAACGCAGGGCCGGCGGTATCGAGGCATCAACGCTCACGGCCGGCAACCTCGTGATTGGCATCGGCATTATCGGTGCCTTGGGCGTGGCTGCAGCCGCAGGATCTGGCGGCGGCCATACACCGACTGGCGCGAGCGGCACCGGCAGCACCACCGGCACGACCAAATAGGACGCGCCTCGTTTTCGAGGAGTGCTTCAACCTGCCCGACACGAAGAGCCGAGGCCCGCTGTGAAAATGATTAAACCCGTACGGGGGCAGCCTCTGGAAGTCATTCGGCATCACATGGCGGCAATGGCGGCGCAAGCGGCACGACCGGCACGACGCGGTAACTAAAGCCATACCGGCGCTGTAACGCCGGACCACAGCGCCGCCTGACGGCGCTTTCAGGGAGAGTTCGATCGGCGCGGCTTTTTCGTGGCGCACGAGTCCATATCGGCGCGCAAATACCCTCCGAGTCGTCATGGGCGGCCCGGATTGATGCAGCGCCGCCGCCTTCTTGCGGCCGTTCACGAAGCCCTGGCGAGAACGCCGATCGGCTTTCTCGGCGCTGCGCTTGCCATCGGCCTTCTGGCCGGCTGTGACACACTCGAGACGCCAGCCACCAACGCCATGACGGCAACACTTCGGCTTGCGGTCGTGCCCGGAAGTCCTGTCGATCGAGCCGAGCTGGTGCCAGACATCGGTTATCTGCGCGTCACACTCAACGGTGCCGTCGCGCTTTTTGCGCTCGCTTTCATCGATGCGGATCAAAACGGCCCGATCCAGGTGTACTACGGTCCGGGCCGCGAAGTCCTCAGACTGCAACGCGGCCAGCTGCTCGGCTTCGTCGGGGCACCGGTGAGCTGGCGCAGCGTCTCCTTAAGCGCCAATCCGCCAGTTTCAAATGGCGATGTCGCGTTCACGCGCCACCGCGACGTCGCGCCCGGCGAACGCTATGACTTGATCGACACGGTTGCCATTCGCGACGGCGCCAGCAAGGAAGGGCAATTGCAAGGACTCGACGCCACGGCGCTGCGCTGGTACGACGCAGTCACAAGCGATCTTCCACCAGCGAAAATCGCGCTCGATGCGAGCGGCACTGCGGTCTATGGCGAGCAGTGCCTCGATGGCGAGAACTGCCTGACCTGGCAGCTCTGGCCGCCAGCCAGCCGGGCGGCACCTTGAAACTGCGCCAGGCCTTCCCGCTTGTGGCGGTCCTTGCACTTGCCTTCGCGCTCGTCTCGGCTGCAATCGCCGATGAGAAAAGCGAAGCCGCGACGACGCCTGCGGGCATGCGCCTGGCCAAAGGCCAGCGCCTCTCCGATTGGCTGATTGCGCATCCCGCGGCGGCAGGCGCGTTTCTCGCCGGCACGTCCTATCGCGTCGCCGCAGAAAAGCCGGCACAAGCAGCCGAACGCTCGGCGCTTTTGCTCTATCTCGTCAATGCCCCCGTGGCCACGCACACGCCCAAGGACCAGCGCATGGCCTTGTCCCACTGGCTCGAAAGCCTGCCGATCACCGGACGCGTCGCCGTGCCGCTGGTGGATGCGCACTGGCTGCAGGTGCACCCGGAGAGCGATCCAATCCTGACTGCGGGCGACACCGTCGTCGTGCCGGCGCGGCCAAGCCAGATCACCATCGTCACCGAGGCAGGCCCGCGCTGCGTCGTGCCGCATGTCGCCGGCCTTTATGCCCGCGACTATCTTGCGTCCTGCCTCGGGCTTGATGCGCTTTTGGTCGAACGGGCCTATATTGCCCAGCCCGATGCTCGCATCGATCGCGTCTCGGTTGCCGCCTGGCAGCCAGAAACCCAGGACGAGCCGGGTCCCGGGGCGTGGCTGTTTGCGCCAGCAAGCGCAAGTGGCTTTAGCGATTCGCTGTCGGTGCGCATTGCGGCGTTTCTGGCCACGCAAGGCCCGGCGCCTGACACCTTCGATGGCGCCCTGCCCGGTGCCGTGTACATCACAAGCAGTGCGATCCTGGCTGCGCCACCGCGAACGCCTCAGATCAGCGCGAGCGACTGGGGCGTGATCGGACTTTTGCAAATGCCAAGCGCGCGCATGCGCGACGCAGGCGATGTCGATGTCAGCTACAGCCGCGTTGCGCCGTATTCGCGAGCCAACTTCATTTTTCAGCCGCTTGACTGGCTGGAGGCGGGCTTTCGCTATAGCGGCCTTAGCAACCAACTGTATGGCGTCGAGCCTGGCAATACGCAGTCCTACAAGGACAAGTCGGTCGACGTCAAGGTGCGCCTCTTGCAAGAGACCGAGCATCTGCCAGCGCTCGCCGTCGGCCTGCGCGACATCGGCGGCACGGGACTTTTTTCCGGGGAGTACCTGGTCGGCTCGAAACGCTTTGGCGATATCGACTTCACGCTGGGCCTGGGCTGGGGCAATGTCGGCGCACGCGGCGACCTTGGCAACCCGCTCGACATTTTCTCGTCATCATTTTCTACCCGCGAGACTTCAGCGAGTTCGGGCGAACTGTCGTTTCGCAGCTACTTTCACGGACGCACGGCGCCTTTTGGCGGCGTCGAATGGCAAACGCCGTGGCAGCCCCTGAGCGTGAAAGTCGAACTCGATGGCAACAACTACCGCCACGAGGCCTTCAATACCGTGCTGCGTGATTCGTCGCCCTTCAATCTCGGTCTTGTCTATCACTACTCGCAGTTCGTCGATGTCACCGTGGGTATCGAGCGCGGCAATACCGCGATGTTCAGTTTTTCACTGCACACGCCGCTCGATCGCTTGAGCGTGCCCAAGCTCGCCGATCCGGCACCAGTCCCGATTGCCACCACGCGGCCGCCTTATGTCTTCGCCCAGGTGCCAAGCGATGTCGCACCTGTCGAGTCCTCCGCTCGTATTTTGCCCGACCCCGCCGCGCAACCCCCAGCGGCGCTTGCCATTGCCGGAGCGGCTGTTTCAGGCACTGACGCCAAGACGGCCGTTCCCGTGCTTGATCCGCCGCACGCCGCCGTCATGGCCAGCAATGCCGTCGTCAACTGGGGCAACACGGCGCGTGACATCGCCGTTCAAACCGGCTGGCGCGTCGCCGAGATCCGGCCTCAAGGACGTGACTTGCGCGTGGTCTTTGCCAACGCCGACGCCATCTACTGGCGCGGCCTCGTCGATCGCGCCCTGGCCGTGCTGCACCGCGACGCCCCGGCGAACTTCGATCGCTTCCGTCTCGTCTTTGTCGTGCGCGGCACGCCAATGACCGAGCTGCTGGTTTTTCGCGATTACTGGGTTGCAGAGCACGGAAGCTTCGTCGCACCCAGCCAGAAGCGACAGGCGATCATCGTCATGGCCCCCAAGGCAGCGGATCGGGAGCAGGCGCCTGAATACGCCAGTGACGAGCGCCTTGTGAGCGGCGGCGCCGGCCTTTCGTATCAGCAAAGCGTGGGCGGGCCCAACAGCATCCTGCTCTACCAGCTGGGCTTTGCCGTCAACGGCGAATTGCATGTCGATGCCCACACCTGGTTTGCGGGAACGCTGAACTTGCGCGTGCTCGACAATTACAGCGGCTTCAATTACGACGCGCCAAGCAACCTGCCGCGCGTGCGCACCGACATTCGCGAGTATCTCGAGGCCTCGCGCCTGACCATGCCTGATCTGCAGATCACGCATATCGGAGCTTTGGGCAGCGACAGCTTCTATTCGCTTTACGCTGGCTATCTAGAATCGATGTTTGCCGGTGTGGGCGCTGAATACCTGTATCGGCCCGAGGCCAGTGCGCTGGCACTGGGCCTTGACATCAACGAGGTCAAGCAGCGCGCGTTCAAGCAGGATTTTGGCGTCATGCCCTATCACGTCACGACCGGTTTCATGACCCTCTACTGGCAAACCGGCATCGCCCAGCTGCTCGCCAAGCTCTCCGTTGGCCAGTACCTCGCAGGCGATCGCGGCGCAACGCTTGACATCTCGCGCACGTTTCGCAACGGCGTGATTCTGGGCGTCTTCGCAACCAAGACCAACGTTTCTGCCGCAACCTTTGGCGAAGGCAGCTTCGACAAGGGCATCTATCTGACCGTGCCTTTTGATGCGATCCTAGCGCGCACAAGCCCGGATGTCGCGCCACTGCGCTGGGTTCCCCTGATCCGCGATGGCGGCCAGATGCTCGATCGCCAGTATCCGCTGTATGACCAGACGCGCCTGCGCGATGCGGATCTGCTTGAGTATGGGCCGCCACCGACCGACGTCACGGGTCAGTCGCTCTCGCCCCCCTGAGCCTCGTTGCCGTCCATGCCGCTTGCCTTGAGGTCATCGGCGCTTGCCGCCACCTCAACATACTCAAGGCGTGCCTTCTGGCGCACGCGCGAACGGCGGCTGCCGAGGATGAAGGTCCACTCATAGGTCAGTAGCGCGCCATAGAGAAAGATCTGCGCCGAGTAATACACCCAAAGGATCAGGGCCACGAACGATCCCGCCGCGCCAAAGCCGCTGCTGACACCGCCATGGCCGAGGTAGTAGCCAATCAAGGCCTTGCCAATCGTGAACAGCAACGCAGTCAGCAGGGCACCGGGAAAGACATCGAGCCAGCGAATCTGCGTATTGGGCAAGAGCTTGTAGATCGAAGCGAAGAGCGCGACGAGGACGGCAAATCCGAAGACCTCGGAAGCAATCGTCGCAGCCTCGATCGTCACGCTCTGGGCAAATTCGGCGCCCAAGAGCTTGTCGATGGAAGCCAGCACTGCGCTTGCCACGAGCGAGAACAAGAGCATCAAGGCCAGCACCAGCAAGACGCCAATCGAGATGAAGCGTTCGTGCACCCAGATCCAGATGCTGTTGCCCACGCGCGGGGGCAATTGCCAAAGCTCGTCCAAGGTGTCCTTGAGTTCGGCAAAGGCGGTGGTGGCGCTCGCCAGCACGACGCCAAACGAGACCCAGGTGGCGATGCCGCTTTGCGCGTGCTGCTCGCCTTTGGCAAGCAGCGACAGCACGACGGCTGCGCCCTGATCGCCCACCAGCGTGCGCGCTTGCGCCATGATTTCTGCGCGCACGGAATTCTCGCCAAAGAAAAGGCGCGCGAAGCGCGTCACCAGCAACAGCGTGGGCGCGAGCGAAAACAGCGAATACAGGGCCAGCGCGGCACCGCGGCTTGAGGCACGGTGATCGACCCAGCTCTTGGCGGCATTGACGGCGATGTGCTTGAGCGCGAAAAAACTCACGGCCGCATCGCCTGCGCGCGCTGGCGCCGCGGACTCTGGCACCTCGGGCACGGGCACCTGGCCCGTCGCCTCCAGGGCGCTGGACTCGGGCGCGGGTTCGGTCATTTCTTGGCGGGGGGCACAACCGGCGCTGCAGGGCTTGGCGCGGCCTTGCCTGTCATCGTCGGCCCGCGCGTATCGGCGATCCTGTTGCTGGCCAAAAGCGCCTGGCAATCGGCGTTGTTGCCCGGACCCGTCTCAAGCAGCGGCAATAGCGCCGCAAGCGGATTCAAAACGCCAAGCAGGATCGTGGCTCCGGCACGCTCGGCAAGGGCGGTCTTGTCGATGCTGTAGTCGGGATGCGTGAACGGACCAAACACGTGAATCGGCGAGCGCAGCGACAAGATGTCTGGATGCTTGGGCTCCGGATGGAGCGTGAAATCGAAATACTCGTCGGCGAAATTGACGCTGCCTTCGCCCTTGATTTCAGTCTGCTCGGTATCAATCAGAAAGCTGCGCGTGTGGCCGATCCCTCCTGCCACCGCGACGTCGACAACCGCGCAGCGCAGGGGAATATCCTGGTCGCCGGTGGCAAGCAGGCGCAGGACCTTGCCGCCATTCAGACCGACCGCGGCATCGGCGAGATTGGAGATCTGACCGCCCGAGACCACCGTGCGCATGTCGCCATTGCCCTTGGCAAGGACATCAGAGATCGAATCGCCGCGCCCGGAAATCTTGATGCTCGCCGCAAGGCGGCCTTCGCTTGGCGAGATGCGCTGGCTCTTCGGCAGTATTTTTTCGAGGCTAAGGCCCCTCGCCTCGATATCGGCGCGCGCGGCGATGGGCTGCTGCTGCCCGTTGAGCTCGATGTGTCCGATGATATGGCCCTGGGCAAAGCCGATATCGACCGGGTCAAGCTTGAGAACGCCGTCTTGCAAGTCGAGATTGACGCTCATGCTGTCAAGCGGCAGGTCAACGCCGGCCTTGAGCCGATCGGCAACCAGGCTGACCTTGGCATCGATGACGCGCAGCTTCTCCGGATTGATCTTGCCGCTCGGCAGGATACGGTCATTATTGACCGGGTTGGCCTTGTTCGCATTGGTTGCATGCACCGCCCCTCGCGCCGTCTCGCGCGTGCCAAGGGCAGCTGATGGGGCCGGCTTGCCGCTGCCGGACTGCGTCTCGACACCGATCAGCGGACCGAGATCGGCCATGTTCAAAAGCTTGCTCGCAATCTTGATCTGCAACAGCGGCCGCGGCTCCTTCGACGTGTAGCTGGCATCGCCTTTAAGGTCGGTCTCGCCAATATGCCCGTGGAACTCGCCGTAGCGGTACTGGCTGCCCCGAAAATCAAGCCGGCCATCGATCTCATAGGGCGGTGACGCCGGCAGCGGCAAGAGCAGATAGGGATAAATGTTGGCAAGCGTCGAGCCCTTGATGCGCAGATCGGCATCGATCGCCTTGAGCTCGACCACGTCCGAGATCGTGCCATTGAGATCGACCGAGGTCTTGCCGGCGTCGATGTGGGCAATCAGCGGAAACGGCTTGTCGGATTCCTCGAAAGTGATGAGATTGGCGGTCAGGGCCTCGCCGCCAAACGGAGCGTCCTTGTAGGTGCCTTGAAATCCGATGCGGGTCGTGAATTTGGCATCGCTGCTTGCCAGTTTTCCGGGCGCTGAAATATCGTTTGCAGTCGCCCGGACATCAAGCCTTGCGGCGGGATCGCGATAGCGCAGCGTGAAGCGCTCGGCATGCAGGGCCGAAATCTTCAGGCGACTGGGCGAATGGTCGTTGGGGTCGGAGAAGAGCCAGTTCTTGCGGCCGTCGGCCGTGCGCTCAAGAAGCGTCTGTCCATCGGCGACGTCCACTTCAGGGATCAGCACGCGACCCTGCCACAGATCGCGCAAGGAAACCGAAAAGCGCAGGGTCTTGACGTCGGCCATCGGCTCGACATCCGACCAGGGTGCATTGGCGATGTAGACATCGCGCATGGTGATGACAGGGGTGAGGCCAAGCCTGACCTTGAGATCTGAAATGCGGAACTCACGCTGGGTCTTGCTCGTGACATAGCGCTCAAGCGGCGCGCGCAGCCAGTTCCAGTCAAACAGGGCGAGAAACAGTGCCAGCACCACGATGAGCACGTAAAGCGTGACCAGCGCCGGATGGCGGTAGACGGGCCTTCGCGCTTTTGCCGGCGTCACAGAAGCATCGTCAAAGAGATCCGAATTGGGCATGAAGCGCGAGCCGTGGACCCGGGACGTCGGCACGGGCAAGGACGGTTAGAAGACGTAGGGCTGCCCTGCAATTGGCATGCCCACGGCGAGACCCGAAAAGCGCAGCAAGGCGTCCCAGTTTACAGCGTCGGTGCGCCCCAGCCGCCACCGCCAGGGGTCTCGATGACGAAGACGTCGCCGGCTTGCATCTGCGCGCTGCCGACGTGGGCGATCGGCTCGATCTGCCCGTTGGCGCGGACCACGGTATTGCGGCCGAGCGCCCCCGCTGCGCCACCTGCCATGCCAAAAGGTCCCAAGGTGCGGTTGTTGGACAGAATCGAGGCCGTCATGGCCTCGAGAAAGCGGATGCGTCTTATCGCACCGTTGCCGCCTTTCCATTTCCCCTCGCCGCCTGAATCGGGACGGATCTCGAAGGTGTCAACGCGCACCGGGTAGCGAAATTCGAGCACCTCGGGATCGGTCAGGCGCGAGTTGGTCATGTGCGTTTGCACGACGTCGCAGCCGCAAAAGCCCGGGCCCGCGCCAGAGCCGCCAGAGATGGTCTCGTAGTATTGATAGCGCGCGTTGCCAAAGGTGAAGTTGTTCATCGTGCCCTGGCTTGAGGCCAGCAGGCCCAAAGCGCCATAGAGCGCATTGGTCACGCAGCTTGACGTCTCGACGTTGCCCGAGACCACCGAGGCGGGATACTCGGGCGCGAGCATCGAGCCCTTCGGGATGATGACTTTGAGCGGCTTGAGGCAGCCGGCATTAAGCGGGATATCGTCGTCAACCAGGGTTCTGAAGACGTAGAGCACGGCGGCCATGCAAATCGCCGAAGGCGCATTGAAGTTATTCGTCTGCTGCGGCGAAGTGCCGCTGAAATCGATCGTCGCCTCGCGCCGCTCGCGATCAAGCCTGATCGCAACCTGGATCACCGCGCCATTGTCAAGACGGTAGGTGAAACTGCCCTCGTTTAGGCGCGTGATGACGCGCCGCACGGCTTCTTCGGCATTGTCCTGGACGTGCTGCATGTAAGCGTTGACAACGTCAAGCCCGACCTCGGCAACCAGGCGCTTGAGTTCGTCGACGCCCTTCTGGTTGGCTGCCACCTGCGCACGCATGTCGGCCAGATTCTGCTCGATATTTCGCGCCGGATAGCGCGCGCTACCGAGCAGCTCGCGCACCGCCTCCTCACGCATCAAGCCGCTCTTGCCGTCGACCAGTTGCACATTGGTGAAAAGCACGCCTTCTTCCTCGACCACGGTCGAATCGGGTGGCATTGATCCTGGCGTTGTGCCGCCGATGTCGGCGTGATGTCCGCGCGAGCCGACGTAAAACCAGATGGTCTTGCCGTCATCGGAGAACACCGGCGTGATGACCGTGACATCGGGCAGGTGCGTGCCGCCGTGGTAGGGATCGTTGAGCATGAAAACGTCGCCGGGCACCATGCGGTTGGCGTTGGCGTCGATCACCGCCTTGATGCTCTCCCCCATCGAGCCCAGGTGCACGGGCATATGCGGTGCATTGGCAATCAGGTTGCCCGAGGCATCAAACAGCGCGCAGGAAAAATCCAGCCGCTCCTTGATGTTGACCGAATGCGCGGTGTTTTGCAGGCGCAAGCCCATCTGCTCGGCAATCGACATGAAAAGATTGTTGAAGACCTCGAGCATCACCGGGTCGACATCGGTGCCGATGGCGCGGCGCTTTTGCAGCGGCACGACCCTGCTTAGCACCATGTGATCGAGTTTCGTCACTTCGGCCTGCCAGCCTGCTTCGATCACCGTCGTCGCGTTCGCCTCGGCGACGATGGCAGGTCCCAGGATGACATCGCCAGAGCGCATCTGTTCGCGGCGAAAGAGATCTGTCTGCTGCCACTTCTGGGCCTGATACATCAGGACCGTTTGCACCGGTTTGAGTCCACCGGCACGCAGCAGGTGGGCGCGCCTTGCAAAGTCGGCTTCGCTTGGCGACTCGGCAGCACCGCGCGCCTCGACGTGCGCGGCCTCGACGATCAAGGCCCGCCCTGGCATCAGGAACGAGTAGCGGCGCCGGTAGGCGGCCTCGAAGGCGGCCGTCATGCAAGCGACATCGGCAAACGGCACGGTCAGCGCCGTGTCGGTTCCCTGGTAGCGTAAATGCACCTGCCTTGTGATGTGCACGTGATCGGCATGAATACCCTGATCGATCAGTTCGCGCCGCGCATCCTCGCTTAAGCCCTCGAGCACGCTTTCGAGCTCGGCTAACGCGTTGGCATCAAGCGTCAGCTCGATGGCGCGCTCGCGCATCACGCTCTGGTCGGCAAGCCCCATGCCGTAGGCGGAAAGCACGCCTGCGAGCGGGTGCACGAACACCCGCGTCATGCCCAGCGCATCGGCGACCTGGCAGGCGTGCTGGCCGCCCGCCCCGCCAAAGGTCGCAAGCACATACTCGGTGACGTCGTGCCCGCGCTGAACCGAAATCTGCTTGATCGCGTTGGCCATGTTGCCCACGGCGATTTCGATGAATCCAGAGGCGATGGCTTCGGGGCTTTGATTGACACCGGTAGCCTCGAAAATGCTCTGGGCGAGCGCTGCAAAGCCGTCCTTGACGGCAGCCGCATCAAGCGGCTGATCTGCATGCGGGCCAAACACCTTGGGAAAAAATTCGGGCTGGATGCGGCCAAGCATGACGTTGCAATCGGTCACCGTCAGAGGCCCATCGCGGCGGTAGCTGCGCGGTCCGGGGTTGGCACCGGCGGAGTCTGGCCCGACACGAAAACGCGTGCCGTCAAAGTGCAGAATCGAGCCACCGCCTGCTGCCACGGTGTGAATGCTCATCATGGGCGCGCGCATGCGCACACCGGCGACCTGGGTCTCGAAGACGCGCTCGAATTCACCGGCGTAGTGCGACACGTCAGTCGAAGTGCCGCCCATGTCAAAACCGATCACCTTGTTAAAACCGGCAAGCGAACTGGTCCTTGCCATGCCAACGATACCCCCTGCAGGTCCTGACAGGATCGAGTCCTTGCCCCTGAAATTTCGGGCGTCGGTAAGGCCGCCGTTGGACTGCATGAACATCAGGCGCAACTCGGAGGCGCTGCGCGCACGCGATAACGGTGCGCCGATTTCGAGCGCCACCTGCTCGACGTAGCGCATCAGGATCGGCGACAGATAGGCATCGACCACCGTCGTGTCGCCGCGCGAGACCAGCTTCATGAGCGGGCTGACCTGGTGCGACACCGAAATCTGCAAAAAGCCCGCGCTCTTGGCAATCGCTGCGAGCTTTTGCTCGTGCGCCGGGTAGCGATAGCCGTGCATGAGCACGATGGCGAGCGATCGAAATCCTGCCGCGTAGGCGCAGGCGAGCGCCTCGGTTGCCGCGTGCTCGTCAAGCGCCTCGATGCACTCGCCGTGCGCGCCCATGCGCTCGTCGACCTCGATGACGCGGCTATAGAGCATTTCGGGCAGCACGATATTGCGATCGAACAGGCGCGGCCGGTTCTGGTAGCCGATGCGCAGCGCATCCCTGAACCCCCGCGTCGTGACCAGCACGGTCGGCTCGCCCTCGCGCTCAAGAAGCGCATTGGTGGCCACTGTCGTGCCCATCTTGATGGCACCGATCTCCCCGATCGGAACCAGCGCACGGGGGGCAAGGCCAAGGAGATGGCGAATGCCCGCGACCGCGGCGTCGCGATACTGCTCGGGATTCTCCGAGAGCAGCTTGTGGGTGACGAGGACGCCGTCGGGACGTTTGGCGACGATGTCGGTAAAGGTGCCGCCCCGGTCAATCCAGAACTGCCATTTGCGGGGCGGTGCGAGCGCGCTGTCGGTCTGCATGAACAAAGCCTTCTTCGGGCGAACGGCGCAAAGATAACATTTTGTAGATAATTTGTGAACATTGTATTGACATCGGGAAATGGCGCTCGATACACTGCGTCATCGCACGCAGGTTTTGACCCCGCGATCTTCCTTGTAGGAGAGTTCCAATGCTTAGCATCATGCAAAGGCTGGCCAAGGCCGGCATGCTTTTGGCGATCGTTCTGGGCTCAACCGTCGCTTCTGCCCAGCAGGAAATCAAGATCGGCGTCATCTATCCGTTGACCGGCCCTGCCGCCTCGACCGGGCAGGAACTCAAGAACGCGCTCGATCTCGCCGTTGACATCATCAACAACGGCTCGAAAGCCACCCCCGGCCTGCCGTTTTCGGAAGGCGGCGGCCTGCCCGGCCTTAAGGGCGCAAAAATCAAGCTGGTCTATGCCGATCACCAGAGCAATCCCCAGGTCGGCGCAAGCGAGGCCGAGCGCCTCATCTCCGATGAGCACGTGGTGGCCCTGATTGGCTGCTACAACAGCAACGTCACACAAACCGCAAGCCAGGTCGCAGAAAGGATGAAGATTCCTTTCCTTAACGCCGAATCATCCTCGGCGTCGCTGACTGCGCGCAACTTCAAGTGGTTTTTCAGGACCACGCCGCACGATGGTCTTTTCGTGAAGAATTTCTTCGAGTTCTACAAGGAGCTGAAGGAAAAGAAGAACATCGACGTCAAGCGCGTGGCGATCTTCAATGAGAACACGCAATGGGGCAGCGAGACTTCGGCACTCGAGAACAAACTTGCTGGCGAAGCGGGCATCGCCGTCGGCGCTTCTGTGGCCTATCCGGCCAACAGCACGCAGCTGACTTCGGAAGTGCAAACGCTCAAGGCCGCCAACCCGCAGGTGGTGATGGAATCGTCCTATCTCGGCGACGCCTTGCTGGCGATGAAGACCTACCGCGAGCTCGGCCTCTCGCCTGACATGATTCTCGCCAATGACGCGGGCTTCTCCGACACCGAGTTCATCCGCACGCTTGGCAAGGATGCCAACTACATCATCAGCCGCGAAGTCTGGTCGCTCGATCTGGCCAACCACAATCCGCTAATCAAGCAGGTCAACGATCTGTATTTCAGCCGCTACAAGGCCAATTTCACCGGCAATTCGGCGCGCACGTTCACAGGCGTGATGGTCATGGCTGACGCCATCAACCGGGCGCAGTCAACTGACGCCGATGCCATCCGGCGCGCGCTGGTTGCAACCAACATCCCCGGTGACAAGCTGATCATGCCGTGGAAGGGTGTCAAGTTCGACGAGACCGGGCAGAACCAGCTCGGCCAGGGCATCCTGGTGCAAATCATCGATGGCAAGTACGCGACCGTATGGCCGTTCGAGCTCGCCGCCCATGACATCGTCTGGCCCATGCCAAAGTGGGACCAGCGCTAGGTGCGCGCTGATCGGGTCGCACAAGAAAAATGAGCCGAGCGATGTGCCGCTGGCCGCGAAAGTGACGCCGTGACGAGCGACATTCTCGTGCAAAGCCTTGTCTCGGGGCTGCTTTTGGGCCTGATCTACGCGCTCGTCGCCGTTGGCCTGACGATCATTTTCGGCGTCATGGACATCGTCAATTTCTCCCACGGCGAATTCCTCATGTTCGGCATGTATTCGGCGTTCTGGTGCTTCGCGCTGTTGCATCTTGATCCCATGCTAAGCCTGCCACTGACCACCGTCTTGCTCTTCATGCTCGGCGTTTTGGTCTACAAGATCGTGATTCGCAAGGTCATCAACGCGCCGATCCTGTCGCAGATTTTTGCGACGTTTGGCCTGATGATCCTGTTTCGCGGCCTGGCGCAGTTTTTCTGGAAGCCCGATTTTCGGCTGATCGAGCATTCGAGCGTGGCAGGCACGCTCAACCTGCTTGGCATCCAGTTTGGCAAACCGCAGGCGATTGCTGCAGTGGGCGCCATCGTCGTGACCGCGCTGGTCTACCTGTTTCTCACGCGCACACGCACCGGCATCGCGCTTGAGGCGACCGCCTCGGACAAGGAGGCAGCGCAGCTGATGGGCATCGATTCGGAGAAAATGTTTGCCCTCGCCTGGGGCATGGGTGCGGCGTGCGCGGGTATCGCAGGCGGCCTCATCGCCACGTTCTTCCCGATCTTTCCGGAAGTCGGCGCCAACTTCATCCTGATTGCATTTGTCGTCGTCAATCTCGGCGGCTTTGGCAGCGTCGCTGGCGCGTTCTGGGCAGGCATCATTGTTGGCGTCGTCGAAGTCATGGGCGGCCTTCTGGTCGGCCCGCAATACAAGATGGCGATCGTGCTCGCCCTGTTTCTGGCCGTGCTGATGTGGTGGCCGCAGGGCCTTTTGGGCAAGGCGTGATGACAACGCCCAGGCAGCGCACGGAGCAGGCCTTCTTGAAGCTGCTCGTCGCCGTCCTGGTGCTGATCGTGCTCATCGATCTGCCTCGCGAGGTGCAAAGCGCGAGCCGCCAGAACCTGATGATCTTGATCCTGCTCGCCGCCCAGCTGGGTGTCGCCTGGAACATCGTTGGCGGCTATGCCGGCCAGATCTCGCTTGGGCACGTCGCGTTTTTCGGTGTCGGCGCCTATACCTCGACCGTTCTTCTGACACACTTTGGCATCAATCCCTGGCTTGGCGCGTTGGCAGGCGGATGCCTTGCCGCCCTCCTGAGCCTGGTCGTTGGCTGGTCGTGCTTCAAGCTCAAGGGACATTATTTCGCGATGGCGACCATTGCCGTGGCCAGCATCGTGCAGATCATTTTCACCAACTGGAGCTTCGTCGGCGCCGCCGTTGGCCTCACCATCCCGATGGATGAGACCGGCTGGGCGCACATGGTCTTTGACGACAAGACACCGTATTACCAGCTGGCACTGGGACTTCTTGTGGCAACGCTCGCGGTCAATTTTGCCATCGAGAAAAGTCACATCGGCTATTACCTGCGCGCGATCAAGGATGAACCCGACGCCGCCCAGAGTCTTGGCGTCAATCTCATGCGCTACAAGCAGTTTGCTCTTGCCACATCGAGTTTTCTGACCGCGCTTGGCGGCACGCTGTATGCCCAAAAAGAGCTCTACATCGATCCGAATTCGGTGCTCTCGACGTCGCTTTCGATCAAGATGGCGCTGGTCGCCATCCTGGGCGGTGCAGGCACGCTGTTTGGTCCTGTCGTTGGCGCGACGGTGCTAACGCTCATCGACGAGACCACGCGCGGCGTCTTTGGCGGCACCGGGCGCGGCACGGACCTCATCGTCTATGCGCTTCTGATCATCGGCATTGCGGTCTACTACCCAAGCGGGCTGCTTGGCTTCGTGCAGGAGCGGCGCGAGCGCCTGCGCGCAAGACGGGCGCGCGCGCTCATCGATCAAGAGGCGGCGGCATGAGCCGCTCGGTCGTGAGCCCGCTCCTGGAAGTCGTGCACGTGAGCAAGCGCTTTGGCGGTCTGGTTGCCGTCAAGGACGTGTCGATGAAAGTCGGCAAGGGCGAAATCGTTGGCCTCATCGGCCCCAACGGCGCGGGCAAGACGACCCTGTTTAATTGCATTGCCGGATTCTTCGCGCCCACCGACGGCCAGATCCTGCTTGGCGCGGACAACCTTGCGGGCATGGCGCCCGAAGCGTGCGCGCGCCTTGGGGTTGCCCGCACGTTTCAGATCGCGCGCACGTTCACGAGCATGACGGCGCTTGAGAACGTCATGGTCGGTGCCTTCCTGAAAGCAACCGATGTCAGGCTCGCGCGTCGCGAAGCGCACGATCTGCTCGCATTCGTTGGCCTTGCACGCCATGCCGACCGACCGGCCGCAACGATGACGATCAGCGAACAGCGACGGCTCGCCGTTGCCCGCGCGCTGGCCGTCAAGCCCTTGCTCCTGCTCATGGATGAAGTCATGGCCGGGCTCAATCCTGCCGAGGTCCGTGAGGCCGTCGACGTCGTGCTGCGCATCCGCCAGAAGGGCATTGCCTGCCTGATCGTCGAGCATGTGCTTGAAGGCATCATGCCCATTGCCGACCGCATCGTGGTACTCGACGGCGGCAGGAAGATCGCCGACGCTGCGCCAAGGGCTGTGGCCAACGATCGCGCCGTGATCAGCGCGTATCTTGGAGCCTGAGATGCTCGAAGTCGAAGCGCTCAAGGTCAGCTACAACGGCGTACCGGCCTTGAGTCAGGTCGACCTTAAAGTCACCCAGGGCAGCATCGTCGCCCTGGTTGGCGGCAACGGCAACGGCAAGTCGACGACGCTGCGCGCGATTGCCGGCTTGAATCGCGCCGATGCCGGCCAGATCCGCTTTAACGGCCAGCCGATCACGGCACTGCCCACCTCCAAGCGGGTCGCACTTGGCATCTCGCTTGTGCCAGAAGGACGTCGCATCTTTCCCAAGCTGTCCGTCATGCGCAATCTGGAGCTCGGTGCCTATACGCGGCGTGACCGCCATGAAATCGACGCGACGCTTGCCGAAGTCTTTGGCTGGTTCCCGGTTCTGAAAAGCCGTCTTGCCCAGCTGGCCGGAACCATGAGTGGCGGCGAGCAGCAAATGCTCGCCATTGGCCGCGGCTTGATGGCCAAGCCAAGCCTCTTGATGCTTGACGAGCCGTCGTGGGGCATCGCGCCCAAGCTCGTCACCAAGGTGCTTGACACGCTCATCGAGATCAACAGGCAGGGCGTGTCGATCCTGCTCGTCGAACAAAACCTCGAGCGGGCGCTGGCCATTGCCAACTACGGCTATGTGATCCAGACCGGTCGCATCGTGCTCGAAGGCACCGGCCGCGACCTGCTTGACAATGAAGACGTGAAGAAGGCCTATCTTGGGCTATGACCTGCATGAGCCAGCCGTGTCCCAAGGCGCACTGAGTCCCGGGCAACTGCGCGCGCTTTGCCGCTCGGGCAGCTATCGCGGCGCAACCGCTGGCATCGCGCCGGGGTTTGTCCAGACTAATCTCGTCATCGTGCCCAGGGACTGGGCCTTCGAGTTTTTGCTTTTTTGCCAGCGCAATCCAAAGCCCTGTCCCGTGATCGAAGTGCTCGAGCCCGGCCAGATCACGCCGCGCACGGCGCCGGGCAGCGATTTGCGCTGTGACCTTCCAGGCTATCGCGTCTATCGCCAGGGCGTATTGACTGACGAGCCCGATAATCTGGTCAACCTGTGGCAAGACGACCTGGTCAGCTTTCTGATCGGATGCAGCTTTTCATTTGAAGCGGGCTTGATTGCAGGGGGCATTTCGCTTCGCCACGTCAACGAGAGAAAAAACGTCGCGATGTACCGCACGAACATCGCCTGCGTGCCCGCCGGGCGCCTCTATGGACCGCTCGTGGTCAGCATGCGGCCGATCAAGAGTACCGATGTCGCCCGCGCCGTCGAGATTTCTGCGCGCTATCCCGAAGTCCATGGCGCGCCGATCCATGTCGGCCATCCGCGTGCACTGGGCATTTCCGACCTGAAGCTGCCGGACTATGGCGACGCTGTCGACATCAGGGACGACGAGTTGCCGGTGTTCTGGGCCTGCGGCGTGACGCCGCAAAGCGTCGCTGTTGCGAGCCAGATGCCCCTTTGTATCACGCACGCGCCCGGCAAGATGTTCGTCACCGACGAGGCCATGCCGCGCTAGGCGCAACATGTCGTTGTGTAAGGCAAGGTGTTTTCCGTTGTGTGGCACGAGCTCGCGCTGCCTTGGGTCTGGCAGGTGCGCCAAATCGTCAACCCATCTACTCGCAGAGCAGCGCGGCGGTGCAATCGCGTCAGCCAATAGCTGCAGCCGTCAGACTGAAAGAGAGATAGGCATCATCAAACCGCAAGAATCGGAGGGATGCAGGCGATGACGGGCTCTACATTGCACGAACCCAGTCACCACAAAGGCCCTTCGATGATCTGCTCTGGCGAACCTTCGATTCTCTACTTCGGCACCCCCGTTGCCCTCATCAGTTCCGAGAACTCCGACGGCAGTACAAACCTGGCGCCGATGTCTTCGGTGTTCTGGCTCGGCTGGCGGGCCATACTCGGCTTGTCAGCGGCCTCGCAAACCGCTCAAAACCTGCTGCGTCACCCCGAGGCCGTGATCAATCTGCCCTCGGTGGATATGGCAGATCAGGTGGATCGCCTGGCCCTTACGACGGGGTCAAACCCGGTGCCCGCCTACAAAAAGCAGCGCGGCTATCGTCACGAGCACGCGAAGTTTGTTCGTGCCGGCTTGACCCCGGTGGCAAGCGAGAGGGTCCGCCCGCTTCGCGCCCTGGAAGCGCCGGTTCAGCTTGAGGCGCGCATCGAGGCGGTCCACTCCATCGCCGCCGAGGATGATGCTCTCCACGGAAAAATCCTGACCTTCGAGGCGCGCGTCCTGCGCGTGCATCTCGACTCGGCGATTTTGCTCGACGGCGACCCCAACAGGATCGATCCCGACAAATGGCGCCCCCTGATCATGAGCTTCCAGAAGTTCTACGGCCTGGGCAAACAGGTGCGGCCTTCGACGCTTGCCTCGATTCCCGAGGCGGTCTATCGCAGCCCTGACGTCGACAAGGCGCGCAGCGAACAGGCAAATCTTTGCATTCCTGCCGTCGCATGATGGCGTCGATCGATCCCCGGGCGGGCTGTCCCAGGCGCGCATGCACGGGCATGGCGCATTATCGCCCCGACCCCTATCGCCCTGAATTACTTCGCAAGAATCGGATGGCCCATGCATGTTTGAAATCCCAGTATTGCACTCATATTCGGCCGAGCCACGGGCGAAGGCCAAATCGCGATGCGTATCCGCCAAGGAGGACAAAGTGTCAAAGCACACGACGATTGACGCCAAGCGCTGGCAGGACGTGACGACGCGACGCAAGGCGGCAGATGGAACGTTCTTCTATGCGGTCACGACAACCGGGGTATTCTGCCGCCCTTCCTGCCCTGCGCGCACGGCAAAGCGCGAGAATGTGGTGTTCTACGAGAACGCGGCAGATGCCGAGGCTGCGGGCTTTCGTCCTTGCCAACGCTGTCATCCTCTGGCAGCAGTCGGTCGCGACCCGCACACCTCGCTGATGCGGGCGATGGCCGACTATATCGACGCGCATACAGGCGAAGCGCTGCCTCTTAAGCGCCTCGCCATGGAAGCGGGCATCAGCCCGTTTCACTTCCAGCGCACGTTCAAAGCGGTGATTGGCGTGAGTGCCAAGGAATACCAGGCCGCAGCGCGCCTTCGCAGGTTCAAGGAGCAGCTCCGAAAAGGCGATGGTGTCCTGGCGGCCACGTACGACGCGGGCTATGGCTCGACCAGTCGAGTCTATGAGAAGGTGGACGGCGGCTTGGGTATGACGCCTTCGGCGTATCGCCGCGGGGGCGCGGGAGAGACGATTACCTATACCGTGCGCGAAACTGCGCTCGGTCCGCTCATGATGGCAGCGACCGCTCGCGGTGTGTGCTTTGTTCAATTTGGCGAGAGCGAGGAGGCGTTGCGCAAGCAACTCAGCATGGAGTTCCCTCACGCTATACTGGAAATCGCAAGCGCCGGTGCCAAGGGGCCGATCGACCATTGGATGGCAGCACTGGAAAAGCACCTGGCCGGCTCGGCGCCACGACCCGAGCTGCCCCTTGACCTGCGCGGCACCGCGTTTCAGATCAAGGTGTGGCGCTTTTTGCTGAGCGTACGTGCCGGTGACGTGGTGAGCTATTCAGAGCTCGCCGCCGGCATCAGTGCTCCCCGGTCAGTTCGGGCGGTCGCAAGCGCGTGTGGCGCGAACCGGATCGCGGTGCTGGTGCCGTGTCACCGGGCACTCAGAGCCGATGGCAGCCTCGGCGGCTATCGCTGGGGGCTCGACCGAAAGCGCACGCTTCTTGATGCCGAGCGATCGAAAAGTCATATCAGCTATTGAGGAACTGCCATGCCCCTCGTTCGCATCGACCTCACCCTCGGTCACTCACCTGCAGAGCTCGCTGCACTGGGTGACGCGGTCCACCGCGCACTGGTGGCCACGTTCAATGTCCCCGAAGCAGACCTGTTCCAGGTCATCAGCGAGCATGCGGTGGGACATGGCCTCGTGGTCACTCCGTCGTTCCAGGGTATCGACCACCTGCCACAAGCCATGTTCGTGCAAATCACTGCGTCCACCGGCCGCAGTAACAACACCAAGCGCGCACTCTATCGGGCGATTGCCGCAAATGTTGCCGCAACCGGGATTATTCGTGGTGAGGATGTGATCATCAACATCAGCGAAGGCACACGGGTCGACTGGTCTTTTGGCAATGGCATTGCCCAGTATGTTCCGGAAGGCTGATCAGCCTCCTTAAGCGCGACTTGTCGGGCAGCTTCTGCGTCGGCAGCAAGCAAGAATGTCTCTAATGGCGATGACGCGAAAAGGGCCCCGGATGAGCCACCCTCTCTGGCCACTTCGGAGCCCTCTGCGCGCCGCGTGCTAGCGCTTCTCCCAGCGCACATTCGCAATTTTGCGAGGACCGGCTGCCTGTGCCGCGAAACGCGGTAGGCGCTCGCTCCATGCATCTGCGTTCAGTTCCCCGGCAGGGGTGTCGAATCCACGCGATGTGGGGGGCACAAACATTGCTGTTCGGCTTCGCGCGTGGGCCAGTTGCCCAGGCGCCACGGACATGGACCAGAAACTTTACGACAGAATCGATGCGCAGCCCTATGACGCAAGCTTTGGCTTGCGCCCGCGCGCGCGTTCACCCCTGAAAGATGTGCTCTCGCGGCTCGTCGCAGACGGCAGGCGCCTGCCGGGTCTTGCAGAAAGCCTCGAGATTCTGGTTGCGCAGGGGTTCGGTGAGCTGCCCGCACCCGGGGGTGGCAAGACCTGCGAGCGCTTTGAGCGACTCGCCGAGGTTTCCGCGCTCAGCCTTCCCCTTGCCAAGCTGTATGAGGCGCACACCGACGCCATGGCCATCTTCACCGAGCTTGCGCCAGGCGCAGGGATTCCCCAGGGGACGTGGGGCGTGTTTGCCGCGGAGTCGCAACCGCCCGCGCTGTTTGTCGAAACCAGCGCCAAGGGTGAACTGTTCCTTAGCGGCGTCAAGGACTGGTGTTCTGGCGCACTTGATCTGAGCCATGCGCTCGTCACGGCACGCTCGGCAAGCGGCCAGCCCCTTTTGCTCGCGGTCGAGCTGCGCGATCCGCGCATTGTCATTGTCAAGGGACCCTGGGCTGCGGTGGGCATGGCTCAAACCGAGACCGCGCGCATCGAATTTCGTGACCTGCCCTGTACGCGCGTCGGTCAGCCGAGCGAGTATCTGTCACGGCCGGGATTCTGGCACGGAGCGATTGGCGTTGCCGCCTGCTGGTACGGCGGTGCCGCGCTGATTGCCTCGAAGCTGCATACGGCTTTGCTCGCGCGTCACGATGAGCACGGTCTTGCCCACCTGGGCAGCGTCATTGCGGCCATGGATAGCGCGCGCTTTGCACTGACCGCAGCGGCGCACGCGATCGATGCCCATCCGAAGAGCAACCAGCGCGCGCTGGCACTGTCGGTACGCGCCATCGTCGAGAACGCCTGCCGCGAGGTACTCGATCATGCAGGACGCGCACTCGGCGCAAAACCGTTTTGCATGGACGCACAGTTCGCGGCCATGGCCGCTGACCTGCCGGTGTTCCTCAGGCAAAGCCACGCCGAGCGTGATCTGGCAGAACTTGGCGCACTGGCACTCAAGAAAGACATGCAATGGACGCGCTTCTCGAACGCCCAGTAATCGCCGGCACAGGAACGGCAGAAGCCCTCTGGGCCGCCGGTGCCGAGTTCTCCGCCCTACCCGCGATGTCGCTTGCCGAGCTGGTGCCAGAAGGCGCGCGGCTAGTCGTCGTCGCGCCGCATCCTGACGACGAAGTCCTTGGCACCGGAGCGCTGATCTCGATTGCCGCAGCTGCCGGCCGCGAGATCCTGATCATTGCCGTCACCGACGGCGAGGCGAGCCATCCGCACCACGAGCCATCGGTCGTCAAGCGCGTGCGCATGAGCGAGCGTTCCCGTGCACTTTGGGAGCTGGGCCTGGCCGCGAACCCGGTGCTGCGCATGGGGTTGCCCGACGGCGCTGTTGGCAAGCACATCGATGCCCTGACTGCGCAACTGGCACAACTGCTGGGTCCGGACGATGTCGTCTTTTGTCCGTGGGACGCAGACGGGCATCCCGATCACGAGGCAACGGCGCTGTCGGTTCAGACCCTGTGCCACACGCGCGGGCTCAGATGCTTTCAGGTGCCGATCTGGGGCTGGCATTGGTGCGAGCCCAACGACTTTCCGTGGGCGCGCGCGGTCCGCCTTGACATCACTGCCGATACGCGCAGGCGCAAGGCGCGCGCGCTCGATGCATTTCGCAGTCAGATCGAAGACGATCTTGAGCAGCCGATCCTGCCTGCAGCCACACTCGAACACTTCAGGCGAGCGTTCGAGATTTTCCTGATCTGAAAGGCCGAGATTTCTCGGGCACGCCGATGAACGCGCGCGCATCGCAGTTCGACGAGATGTTCGGCGTCACGGACGATCCGTGGGGCTACCGCACGCGCTGGTATGAAAAGCGCAAGCGCGAGCTCCTGCTTGCCGTACTATCGCGTCCCCTTTATCGCCGCATCCTCGAGATCGGACCTGCCAATGGCGAAGTGACCTCAAGGCTTGCCGAGCGCGGCGCCGAGGTCGTCGCCTGCGACGCGTCGGCGCGCGCCCTGGAGTTGACGCGACAGCGCCTTGGCCCGCTGGATCACGTCAAGCTCGTGCATGGCTACATCCCTGCCCAATGGCCGGAGGGCAAATTCGATCTGGTCGTCATCAACGAGATCGGCTACTACCTTTCGCATCAGGAACTTCTCAATACGCTCGATCTGATCGAGGCCAATCTGGCCACGCCAGGCGAGATCGTCGTGTGTCACTGGCGCTATCCGATCGAGGGCGCACACGGCACAGGCGATGACGTGCACGAACGCATCGCACCCTTTCTGATGGGCCATGACCTACGACGGCTGGCCAGCCATATCGAAGCCGACTTCCTGCTTGACGTGTGGACCAACGACACGCATTCGGTTGCCGCCCGCGAGGGACTGCGTTGATCGGCGTCGTCATTCCCGCGCACAACGAAGAAGCCACGATCGCTTCGTGCCTTGCATCGGTGCTGGCCAGCGCCGGCCACGAGGAGCTCAATGCAAGGTGCGTCGGGGTTGTCGTGGTCCTTGATGCGTGCAGCGACCGCACTGCTCAGATCGTGGCCGAGATGGGCGTAGAAAGCATCGCCATCAAGGCACGCTCCGTTGGCGCTGCGCGCGCTGCGGGCGCCGACCATCTGCTGAGGCGCGGCGCCTCGTGGCTGGCCTTCACCGACGCCGATACCTTGGTCGCCCCGGACTGGCTGGCACGCCAGATCAGCCTGAATGCCGAGGCGGTTTGTGGCACGGTGTCGGTGCATGACTGGCATCTTTATGACGCAGACGTGAAACGGCGATACGAAGCCGATTACACCGACCGGGACGGGCACCGGCACATCCATGGCGCAAACCTCGGCGTAAGTGCGTCGGCCTACCTTTGCGCCGGGGGATTCCCACCGCTTCGCAAACACGAGCACATTGCCCTCGTCGAGGCGCTGATCGCCAAGGGCGCGCAGGTCCATTTCAGCGCCCAGCCGCGCGTTGCGACCAGCGCACGCGTTTTCAATCGCGTCACGGGCGGGTTTGGCGGCCTGATCGCAAAGCTCTGTGGCGAGCGCGGCAAAGGCCAGAACGAGCGCGTGTTCGCGCTCGCCCAGCCCTAGAGCGACGCAGCAGCGCGCGCGGCCTGATCGTACTGGCCCGAGAGGCGCCGCAAGGTGTTGGCCAGTTCGCCGATGTCACGATTGTCGGCGCTATTGGGACCCATGCTCTCGACCAGACATCGCTCGCGGACTTCACGATAGCGCTCGACCACGGCACGCCCTTCATCGGTGACGGAATAAAGCACTTCCTTGCCGATGCGCTCGCCGCGCACCGCACCGAGCGCAATCAGCTTCTTGAGCGAATAGCTGATGACGTGCGTATCTTCGACGTTTTGGATCAGGCAAAGATCCGCGAGCTTCTTGCTGCGCCCGCGATGATTGACGTGGTGCAGCACGTTGACATCGGTAATCGCCAGATCGGGCAGGCCGGCTGCGGCCATGCAGCGCACCGCCCATCGACTGTAGGCATTCCACGCGATGATCAGGCCGAATTCGAATTCGGACAATTCGGGGCTTCGGCTTGACACCAGATGCGACGACGAAACGATGCCACGCCGCGCCTTCTCGATGGGCCGCGCGGCCGGCTCGCGCCGCTTTTTCTGGGTGCTCATGATGGGTCCTGTGAACTCGAACGGTACGCCGGCCAGACCAGTAATGTCGATATTTTATAGATAATTTGTTTGCTTCGCAGGCCGGGTTCGGGAGCCTGTAGGGTGACTGTCACGAGGACGTCGCAAATCTGAAATATCGTCGCGGCTCGGCGCGTCGCAGCGACTACTTTACGGTACGATTCCCCGCGCACGAGCGTTCCTGGGTAAGCCGCATCCATGACCACCACCGCCATCCAATCGCCGCTGGCCATCCGGCTCTTTCCCAACCGCTGGGACGTGGTGGTGTTCCCGCTCGTGATTGGACTGCTCGTACTCGCTAGCACCAGCTTTCGCGACACGCTGGTGCCGCTGTCAACGCTGGCAACACAAAATGTCTCGCTCGACTGGCGCGAGCTGCCCGAATATGCGCTGCGCACGACGCTGCGCATGCTTGCCGCGATGGCGGCGTCGCTCTTCTTCACGCTGACCTATGCGACCCTCGCAGCCAAGAGCGCGCGCGCCGAACGCATTCTCGTGCCAGCGCTTGACATCCTGCAATCGGTGCCGGTCCTGGGCTATATCTCGTTTACCGTCACGTTTTTCATGTCGCTATTCCCCGGGCGCGTGATTGGCGCCGAATGCGCCGCGATCTTCGCCATTTTCACGAGCCAGGCCTGGAACATGGCCTTCAGTTTCTATCAGTCCTTGCGCACGGTGCCGCGTGACCTGATCGAAGTCAGCGAGAATTTCCAGTTCACCGGCTGGCAGCGCTTCTGGAAGCTCGAAGTGCCGTTTGCCGTGCCGGGCCTGATCTGGAACATGATGATGAGCATGTCCGGTGGCTGGTTTTTCGTGGTCGCCTCAGAAGCCATCACGGTGGGCAACAACACGGTGGTCTTGCCTGGCATCGGCTCCTATCTCGCACGCGCGATCGACGTGCGCGATCTGCATGCAGTGGGCTACGTCATCATTGCCATGACGCTTGTCATCATCGCCTACGATCAGTTGCTGTTTCGTCCGCTTGTCGCCTTTGCCGACAAGTTCCGCATCGAGAACACGGCATCGGCCGTCGCCCCGCAATCGTGGCTGTTGAATCTGACGCGCCGCACGAGCCTCATGATCGTGCTGCTCTCGCCGTTAGGCCATGGCTTTTTGGCCATGACGCGCTGGCCCTTGCGCTTTCCAAAACTCGACGTGGCAAGAGCCGCAAGGCGCGTACCCTCGGTGTGGAAGGATCGCGTCTGGAATACGCTGCTTGTCACGCTATCGCTCTACCTGCTCTACCGCATCATCACTTTCGTTGGCGCCAGCGTCACCCTTGGAGATGTCGAGATGGTGCTCGGACTGGGCGGCATCACGCTCATGCGTGTCCTGGTCTTGATTGCGCTCGCCTCGATCGTCTGGGTGCCGCTTGGCGTTCTGATCGGATTGCGGCCACCGATCGCTGAAAAAATCCAGCCGCTGGCCCAGTTTCTGGCAGCGTTTCCCGCCAATCTGCTCTTTCCGGTGTTCGTCGTCGCCATCGTCAGGTGGCACGGCAATCCCGATATCTGGTTGAGCCCGCTGATCATCCTTGGCACGCAGTGGTACATCCTGTTTAACGTCGTCGCGGGAGCGTCGGCCTATCCCAACGACTTTCGCGAGGCCGCCGCCAACTTTCACATCCGCGGCTGGCAGTGGTGGCGCAGCGCCATGCTGCCTGGCATCTTCCCCTACTACGTGACGGGCGCAATCACCGCTTCAGGCGGCGCGTGGAACGCCAGCATCGTTGCCGAGTCGGTGCAGTGGGGCACGACGCACCTGAATGCGCACGGGCTTGGCGCCTACATCGCACAGACCACGGCTGCTGGCGACTATCCGCACATCATTCTCGGCATTTCGGTGATGTCGCTCTACGTGGTCGTTTTCAACCGCCTCCTATGGCGGCCGCTTTATGCATTTGCCGCAGGCCGCATGCGCGCCGACTAGCGAAGGAATGTAGACATGGCCAAGAATCCCGGCGAAGAAATCATCAAACTCGAACACGTCAGGCGCGGCTTTGACAAGGCGCAAGGCGAGTTGCTCGTGCTCGAAGACATCACCATGTCGCTGCACGAGGGGGAGATCGTCGGCATCCTTGGGCGTTCGGGGTGCGGCAAGTCGTCGCTGCTGCGCATCATCGCCGGGCTCATCAAGCCCTCGGGCGGCGCCGTCAACTACAAGGGTGCGCCACTCAAGGGCCCGGCAAACGGTGTCGCCATGGTGTTTCAGACCTTCGCGCTCTTTCCCTGGCTTACCGTCCTTGACAACGTCGAAGCCGGGCTTGAAGCGATCGGCACGCCCGCGCCCGAGCGCAGAAAGCGCGCGCTCGCCGCCATCGATCTGATCGGTCTTGACGGCTTTGAGAACGCCTACCCGCGCGAGTTGTCAGGGGGCATGCGCCAGCGCGTGGGTTTTGCCAGGGCACTGGTTGTCAACCCCACGCTTTTGCTCATGGACGAGCCATTTTCAGCGCTTGATGTGCTCACGGCGGAGACGCTGCGCACCGAGCTTCTCGACCTTTGGATTGGCAAGAAGCTGCCGATCAAATCGATTCTGATCGTCACGCACAATATTGAGGAAGCGGTTTTCATGTGCGACCGGGTGCTGCTGCTTGCAGCAAACCCGGGACGCCTTGCCGCCGAGATCAAGATCGACTTCGCGCACCCGCGCAACCGCCTTGACCCCGCATTCCGGCAACTTGTCGATGACATCTACGCGAAGATGACAGCGCGCACGGACGTGGGCGGCACGCGCACCGCCGACCTGACCCTGTCAAGCCGACTGAGCCCGGTATCAACCAACCTGATGTCGGGCTTGATCGAGACGATCAGCAGCGAGCCTTACCACGGGCGCGCCGATCTTCCCGACATCGCAAGCCGCCTGCACCTTGAAGTCGACGACCTCTTTCCCATCGGCGAGGCGCTGCAATACCTGCGCTTTGCCGACATGCACGAAGGTGACATCACTCTGACAGCGCTCGGGCGAAGTTTTGCCGACGCCGATACGCAGCAGCGCAAATCACTCTTTGCGCGCCAGCTTCTTAGCTGGGTACCGCTTGCCGAGCACATCCGCCAGGTGCTGCAGGAAAGGCCGGGACGCATTGCGCCGCGCGCGCGCTTTCAGCAGGAACTTGAAGATACGCTCTCGGATACTGCAGCAGACGAAACCATCGACGCCATCATCCGCTGGGGCCGTTATGCAGAAGTGTTCAACTACGACGACAAGCGCGAAGTTTTCGGCCTTGACGACATCGAGGCGTAGACAGGCCTGCTCACATCGCCCTGCAGGCTTCCTCCCCGCGAGCAGGTGGCTGCCTGCGCATCTAGGACAATCGGCGCACCAGGATGTTGGGAATATCCTAGTGCGAATGTACTAGGGACGCGCGTGGACAAAACGCATCGAAGCCGTAGACTCTGCTTCAGTGCCTGGGCACTAACTGCAGGGCTTCCCTTGCGTCATGACCGAAGGAACGATGGATACCGAACTAGTCACAACGCTCGATCCTGCAGGCCAAGGCAGTGACGCCCTTGATTCAACACAACTGCGAGCCGTAGCCCTTGAGCAGATCCGCCTTGCGCTCCTCGAGCTCTCTGCAGGGCGCGTCAGAAAATCCGACCAGGTGCAGTTTTCATTTGGCATGGTCGCGCTCGCTCACGAATTGCAACTGATTTCGGATAAGGAATTGAGCGCTTTCGAGGCGATTATCAATCGCCATTTCAGAAGATGAAAGTGAGCGCCAAGACCGGTGTCGACCCACAGCGGAAATTTGGGGCATAGGGAAGCGGACATTTAAGCAATTGCGACCTGGCCCGAACCGGGACTATCGAATGCCCAAGGATGTCAGTCTGCCCTGCCTTTCCGAGAAACCTGAGGGCCGCGCACTCCAAGGCCCGCGAGCTCCGCCCTTCGGGTAATCGCCCACACAAACCGTCTTTCAATACTTTTCGCTGCTAGTATCGCCGGGCCAATCCATTGCGCTCTTATGATTTGAATTTTCTCATCTTCGCGCAGCAAAGCATGAGGCTGCCAGTATTCCCTTTCAGGGCCGATCGGTAGCCGGAGACTCTGTCCGAGAATTTTTCGAAAAATTTGAATATCCGCATCCTCTTCTAAGCGAGTCCAATGCGCCAGACGGTCAATTTCGATCGCAGCCGCGAATAGGTCGAGTCGCCGTTCCAGAAGATCACGTGCACGTGCCCGAATCTTGCAGCAGTTCTTGACCCAGGACGGTTCGTTGGTTATTCCCGGTGGCATCTCCACGCTAGCTCGCTGACACGATTACCCTTGAAGGAACTTAGACGACTGCTCTGGGTATGCCGATCGCTGGCTGCTGTTGGCCGGAATCTCGCGTTCCTTGGGCTCCGACGTTGGCGTTTGCGTCAAGAGACTTAGGAACCTTCCCCGAACACTAAACGTCGCCCGTCTCCCTCTTCGCTTCTGGCCGACGGCCGTCCTACATCGATTCTGGCTCAAGCAGATGAGTCTTCTCGACTCAAAGCTGCCTTTCGGGGTCGTTGACAGCGGATGCTCGCGGGTTGAAGCACGCGTCACTTGAGCAGCGCGGGATGTTTGTGCTGTAGCCAGGTTATCGCTAGATCGGAAAACATCTGGAAGATCGCCTGAGCCTCTAAGAGATCTGATTCCTTGCCGGCGACGCCGTCGTATTTCTGATTGCGCAGTTCGCGGATCGCATCCAGCTGGTCGAATATGCGTTGACCTGGGCCGACCGCCTCACATGCCGCTTCAAGCGAAAAGGCGTGGTGACCTTGGATCGAACGCGGCCGCCAAACACTTGCGTTGATTACAGCAAGCGCGACATTAAATGCAGCGTCGTATGAGGCCTCGAACCGAGTGCCAAGTGAGACGCTTGCATTCTTCGCATCCAACGCCTTCTCCTGAGCAGCCGTGATCCAACCACGAATTGCTATCTTGTCATGACCGCATGGATGAAATGCCCGTTCTTCGCTTTGCAACTGGCTTGCTGATCGCAACATCTTCGAATCTTCCCTTCAAATCGATTCACTTCCCTTTGGCGACTGAGGTCCAGAAAGCGCCGCCCTCTCTAAGGCGGTCTGCAAGCTCCGATTTCGTTACTGCGATGGTGTTCACGATTCGTCTCCATTTCCTGACTCCTTTCATGCCCGAGCCGCTGCTTTGGAGCAGTCGGGCATCCGCTTCTGGCCGGAAGGTTCGCGTTCCTTGTGCCGCCTCAAGCAGCCTGAAGCATGAATTCGACCTTGACCGAATCAAACGGGAATTCGATCTTGCCATCTCCTGTTCGAATCAGAATTCCCGCCAGGAGCAGCGCTTGAACATCAGCATGCACGGCCTTTACATCTCGCGCAACCCGACGTGCCGCCTCACGGATAGACATGGCTTCAGCACCGCAAAGCGACTTCAGGAGTTCCCATCGTTTGGCGGTCAACACCTTCCAAAGCAATTCCGGAGACGCGAAGCCAATGCGAGCGTCTCGTTCTACCTTTCCTGACTTTATGGATCGCGATACGTCCTGCAGGGTGTCACGAAGAGACCGTACTTCAAGAATGACCGTGTTCACGATTCCACCTCTCTATATCAGCGTTGAAGTCAGCAAGTAACTGGTCGACGTCAGAAAATTCGTACGCCATCTCGACACCTCCGAAGTGGCGGTGATCCCCTTTGCCACGCTCGTTGTCGAACCGAAGCACACACTCTCCGTTGACTACGTAAGCCAGTCGGTACTTGAATTCGTGAGTGCTAGGTGGAACTGACTGCGGCAGTCGCCAGACGACGACCTCGGCGTACGCGTCCGCACCCACAATTACCCGACGTCGAACGTGAAGTACCGCATTCATGTTGGAGACAATACCAACACTCAACAGTGTTGTCAATTAATCCAACACGCATTTTGCGCAAATTGGATTCGCGCTAAGCGTAATCTGCTTTTTCACCGACTGGTTTCAGCATGATTAAACAACGCCGCTGGCGAACCGGTTGCGTCTCGGTGAATCAGTTCCGCGGTACGGTGTCCCTCGCGATGCTGCGCGCTCGGTTTTCTTGCCGCAAAGGTGATTGGGCGTTAATGGCGGCGGACGAGCTTGAGGACACCCACGATCCAATCGGGTCGCTGCAGTTCGCAGCGGTGGAGTTAAACCACCCTTTTCGTCGAAATCGTTTTCAGCAAAATACGGCTTCGCGCCTTCATTGCGGGCGTGCCGCTGCTCTCTGAGGATTCAAGTAAATCCACGATCACCGGTATCAAGGTCGGCTCCTGCAGAGCGAGATCAGCCAGCCCCTGCAGCGCACACGTTTTCAGGATCGAACTTTCTGAATGCAGGAAACGTTGTAAAGCCTCGCTCGTCCGACGGCGTCCAGCCGCATCTAGCTGTAGCCGGGGCAATAGAAGGGCGAAATGCCAAAGCACCTCCGGCTGCGTGCTTCGCTCAAGCAAATCAACAAACTGATTTGCATAAGACTGCAGCTCTGCAACTCGTTCGCGCGACAGTTTTTCCAGGGCATCAGCAGCTCTCATGCGCACTGGCGGCTCCGTGTCGAATAAGCACTGCACCAGCGACGAGGTCAGTTGCGGGTTGGTCAGGACAGCGCGCAGTACTGCCGATACCTTTCCTATGGTACGACGGTCTCCATCTTGCAGAAGGAAGCGGATATTCGGAAGAGCTCTCGTCATTTTAGTGATGAGGTGTACGTTGGACAACTGAGTGACGGCTTGGGACCTGATTTCGCGGACGTCTCCTGCTAGCCCGACAGCCGGCCTCCATCGATTCTGACTCACCGGATGGCTCACCGGTCGTAGATCAGCACAGAGGAGCGAAGCATAAAACATCGATGCGAATATGGGTGGCCAAAGCTCCAGCATTCCGTTTGGTCGACAAAAACGACCATCGACGACGGTCGACTCGTGAATGGCAGCCATCGGCACGCAAGACGATCGTCCGCGTACGGCTTGACGCAGCTAGAGGATCAAAGTAACTTGGCCCTGCCCCGCGCGGCGAATTCACGAAGGGGCCGTAACTCAGATTACTGGCAGGAATCTGCGAAATATGGCGGGCACAGTCGATGCACCCGGCGTGCGAATCTTGAGCGGCACATGTCTGTGCGGCACAGTCCACTACGAGGTAGAGGACCAATTTCGATATTCGCTTAATTGTCACTGCTCGAATTGTCGGCGCACGACCGGTGCCGCGTTCAAACCGTTCGCCGGAATTGAACGCGAGAACTTTAGAATTACCGATGGTGCTGAGCGCCTGCTGGTTTTTGGAGAGGAGTCTGCACACGACGCTCACTGCGGCAAGTGCGGATCACTGCTCTACTCGCTCGTGCGCGAGGCCACATTCGTACACGTCACGCTCGGCACGTTGGTAGATGCGCCTTCGATTCGCCCGAGTGCCCACATTTTCGTAGGCTCGAAGGCACCCTGGTACACGATCACGGATGACTTGCCACAATATGAAGAGTTTCCTTGACGTTCCCGGCCCGCTCCCAGGTTCAGCGACAGGGGTGCTAACCCAGAGCGTCTGCGGGCCCTGCTCCTATATTCGGAAGTGACTCGCCAGTGAGAGTAGGTATGGATAATTGGAGTGCTCCATGTTGAAATCGAGTTCGACTCTCTTCGCGTCGCTGGTCACCTGGTGCTTGGTTGATCCGGCAATGGCGGAAGGCGCCGGGGGACGCTGGGCAGTGGCAGGAAGCGTCGACGGCAAGAACTTCACCCTCGACTGCCGCTTCGTGCAGGCGGCTCAGAACCTTTCGGGATCCTGCATTGACGGTCCAACCGGCGACGCAAAGGTTGAGGGTGGACGTTCGCACGCCTTGATTGAGGGTCGGGTCGTCGGAGATGACGTCTCGTGGACGTATCAGACGAGCTACCTGTTCATCCAATTTGATGTCAAATACGCGGGCGTCCGTGAAGGCGATCACATGAGCGGAACGCTCGCCGCAGCAGGCAAGACAGGGACCTTCACTGCAAATCGCGTCGAGCCGTAGGTATCTTGACCGTTCTGCTCGGATCTCAGAACAACGAGAAATCAGTTCGAAGACGGATAAGGTTCGCCCCAATTGATGCGATTCGGACCGCGCTGCCATCCAAGCAGATCGCTGCAATCGGAAAGCGAGCAAGGCAGCACGGCCAGTTTCTGGATCGTCGTGTACTCCTCGCCGCCGGCCTCCTGCACTGCAGAGCGCTTGCCAACCCGTGCGGCAACCAACACCGGATGTTGCCGATCCGGAAAATCAGGTGTGATGCCTGCAAGCTGGACCGTGCCTCCGGCCTCGTTGGTGGCGTTGTCAACGAGTGCCCGCTCGCGGGTCAGCATGCGATTCATGGCAACGACAATGCCCACAACCTTGCCTTCATACTTGAATGGATTGGCATCGAGTTGCTGCGCCGTGACCCACGTCACGATCCCGTTCTGATGGCTAAACGCATCGAACTGCTCGCGACTCTTGGCCAGCCGGTCTTGCGCCGCCGTCTGGCTTTGCTTGATGCGGGCGGCCTCAGAAGCGCTATTGTTGTACGCCGAGATATCGGATCCTGGCCACTCCATCCGGGCCCGCGCAATCGATATTGGAATGCGACCTTTGTCGTTGATGTCGATGGCGACGTCGTAGGCTTCCAGGAGAGGATTGCCAAGGCTTGACGGGCAAACCACGCGATAGCGTTGCGCTGCATTTTGCATCAGGCGTTTTACGGCATCATCGTCGGTCGCAGCTGTACCATCCAGAAATACCGCAAGGGTATGGGCAGGGCAAAGCGCCATCGGTCCCGTCTGCGGGCTCGTGTCAACGAGCGTGAGCTGGCCACCCCCCTTTAACGCGCCAAGCCGCACCAGATACTGATCTCCGGGCATGGGATCGATGTGGGCGATGCTCGGCGCATCGCCAACGAACACGCCATTTTCGAAGTACCCGTCCCATATCGCTTTTGGCTTGAGCTCCGCGTAGCGAAGCAACCATTCAAGCTTGCCTTTGCCCTGGGCGCGGCCGTCCTTGCAAGCACCGCTATAGCGCGGCACGTAGTCACTCGTTGCCAAACCTGACGGGGCCCACACCTTGCAACCGGCCTCGTTGGCCGTGACGTATGACGACCCCGGGTTATTGGCAAGCGCTGGGGCCGCTAGAACCGAGACGGCGAGGAGGAGCGCTGCGCGTACGGCTTGCAAAGTCATGGATTTCTACCCCGGAAGAATGGCCGACAAGACGGCGGATTTTATCAATTACGTGGGAAACCTCTACGTTGCCGGTAGCTTGGCACCCTGGAGAAGAGAATACTGAGCCTTTCGGCAATCAGCCCGAAGCATCGGGTCTTGCGAGATACCTCTGCGCGGAGGTGGTGATGCGATTCAGCGCTACGTTCGATCAAGCCAACTCGTAACGAAAAAGACGCAACACGAGAGCTGTCGTGAACGGCCACGCCATCGGGCTTTTTCGAGAATCGTTTGAGAGATCCCACGACATGAGCTCTAGTGTAAGCGCTCAACTTCACTGGGCGGAAGCTGCCCTTGGAGCTGCCTTGTGCATCACGTGTGCGCGCCGCATACGCGCCATTGGCTACGGCTCGACCGTGCGCGTCACCTTTTCGTTTTGGTCAAGGAACTGAATCTGGCTCTTGCCGTCTTCCGCAACGCTAAGAACCAGGCGCTTCTTGCCTTGTCCGTCGCGCAGGATGAGATCCGAGGACTTGTCGCTTGCGCGGCCAAGAAACAGGCGCTGCGTGCCGGCGAAATGGGCGTCTGTAGCCGCAGCCTTCTTTTGCGGTCCGTCGGGCATCGCCAGAATCGCCTGTGCCCTGGAAAAGTCCATGGGCTCATCGGGTCGGTCATTGACGAAAATGCCCGCAAAGCGCTCCGCACCACTTTCAATACTTGTCATTTGCACCGTCTGATCCTGATGATAGCGATCGAAGGTCAGGCTGCCACCGTTGGTCGGCTGGCCATCGACCATGGCACCGTCAAACACCAGCCCGCCATTTTCGGCGCCTTCGTTGTTATAGAAGATCATGCCGGCCTCGGGGCGATTGGGGTGCGCATATTCATGCTGCCCGATGATGATTCCGGGAATGCGCGCATGGTTCGAGATGGTCATGCGCAGCGTGCCGTCGGGCTCGCGCACATTGATCCGCTCAACGTCGATCTCCTTAAAGCGGGTGATACCATTGCTGCTGGATGCCGACAGCAGCAACCACCCGCAGGCAACGGTCATGATCGCCGCGTAAGCGCCAAGGGCGCGTGACAAATCGATTTGCACGACGTTCTCCTATGAAGTCCTGGCATGCCAGCAGGGACCTGCCCGCAGCCAAAAGAGCCGCGCGATTTCTCACGACGCGCGCATGCTTCGCCCCCCTATCTTAGATAGGGCTTTTGCATCTGCGAATCGATATCGACGTACTTCCACCAGTCGGCCACCAGTGCATCGTGCCGAAAGCCAAGCACCCACGGATAATTGAGATGGATACGCTCGACGTTCATCGTCAGTTTGTCAGGCATGTAGGCGATGAGAATCTCCATCATGCGATGGAGCGCGGCTTCGCGCTCGGGACCGTTGGGCAATTCCTCGCTTTTCTGGTAAAGCTCGTTGTATTCTGGAACGTCAAAGCGGCTCAGATTTGCGCCGCCCTTGGCGGGGCCATAATCGCTCTGGTAATTGCCGCTTGGGTCAAGCGAGTTCGCTGACTCGCCCAGATACCAAACGCTATAGGTGCCGGCTTCGGTCTTCTTTAGCTGGTCGGGCCACTTGGCCGTCTCGAACTCGACGCGAATGCCCAGCTGGTCGGCTGATTTCTTGATGATCTCATCGATGTTTCGCGTCAGCTGATCGGGCGTGGCCAGGATCGGAATGGTGAACGGCGTGCCATCGGGGAGATCGCGCCACTTGCCACCATGGCGGGGCAGATAGCCGTAGCTGTCCAAAATGGCATTGGCGCGCGCCGGATCGTACTCTCCCATCTCGGTTCGCAAGGCAGGGTCATAGGTGTATTGGCCAGGGTCGATGTTGGATTGCGCTGGAATGGCCTGGTAATTCATGACTTGCGCAATCAGCCGCGGCGTATCAAGCCCGAGCGCCATGGCACGCCTCAATGCCACTTTCTCAGGTGTGTAGCCCCCCACCAGCGGATCCTCCATGTTGAAGAGCATTTCGTACGTTTGCGGTTCGGGGCTGCGCTGGGCATAGACGTGTTTCTTGACGAGCGTTGGTGCGAGGCGATTGTTCGGCATCGCAAGCGCAGTGAGATCCTGCGGCACCCAGGTGATGACGTCATGCTCGGCATTTAGGAATGCCAGCCAGCGCGGCTGGCTTTCCTCGACAATCGAGATCTCGATACGGTCGATGAACGGCATGCGCTTGCCGTTAAGGCGCGCTGCAAACTCCTGGCCCTGGACGTCAGATGCCGGTGGATGTGCATTGAAGATGTCGACGCGGTAGTTCGGATTCTTGATCAGCACCATGCGCGATGAGCGCACCCATGTGGAGAGCATGTAGGCGCCCGTGCCGACCGGGTGCTCCATGATCGCATCGCCATATTTCTCCACGACCTCGCGCGCAAGTGCGCCAAAAATCGACGGGTCGGAATAGTTGGCTTCGGCAAAGCGCGGCGAAGGCACGCCAAGGTGGACCTGCCAGGTGTAGCGATCGATCGCGCGGATGCCCTCAATTTGCGTGTCGTAATCGAAGTGGCCGGATTTTTCCGCAGCGCTGCGCAGGGCCTCGAGGCTTGCGATCTTGAGGGGTTCAAGACCCCCGTAGGACTCGCTATGCCAGCGCGGATCATAGATGCGCTTGAACGAGAAGACATAGTCCTCGGCAACGAGTTCGCGCTTCTTGCCGTTAAAGGCCGGATCGGGCGCGAAGTAAATCCCCGGCTTCAGATGAAAGGTGAAGGTGCGAAAGTCCGCCGAGACCTCGGGCATCGACGCCAGGGTATTGGGCTCGAAGGTGCCAGGCTCGAGCCATTTGAAGCGCAGCGGCGCATCAAAAATGTTCGCCGTGACGTTGCGTGAATAAAGATCGGTCAGCTGCGCCGGATCGAACCCGGTCTCGGCCACCTGAAAGGCGTAGCGCAGCACCTTTTCCGCATGAACCGGCGACGCGGCAGCAAAAAACAGGGCGAGTGCGAAAACAAGGCGACGCATGGACAACTCCAGAAGACGAGGCAGATCCTGCCGCCAGAGGCAGGAACACCATTTTGCACCAAGTGCAAGCAGTGCGGCCGGGGAAGGCTTGATGCGCCGCTTGCGAGGGTGCGCCCACTCGAGCTTTCCGAACAGGAGGCGCCTGCTGGGCGTGGTGCGAACTGGTCAGAGGCAGCACGAGCCCTGCGACATTCGACTCACGCCGTGCCGCCGCCATCGACCGAGATGTTCTGGCCGGTGATGAAGCGGCCGGCACGGCTCGCCAGCAGCAGGGCAAGGCCTGCGACGTCATCGGCTTCGCCAATGCGGCCCATCGGAATGGTTGCCGCAAGCTTCTTTTCGCGCTCGGGGTCACCCCAGAGCGCCTCACGCGAAAATTCGGTGCGCACGGGACCGGGGCAGATGGTGTTGACGCTGATGCCGTGGGCGCCAAGCTCGATGGCAAGGCTGCGCGCGAGCATGTCGGTGGCCGCCTTGGACATGCCGTAGAGCCCAAGCATCGCCGTGCCGCGCTTGGCGGTGCGGCTCGACATGAAAATGATCGCGCCATCCTTGCGCTCGATCATGGCCGGGCTCAAGGCGTGGATCAGGGCAAGATTGCCACTGACGTTGGCGTGCATCACAGCTTCGAAGTCGGCAGCTGTTTGCTTGAGCAGCGATCCCGGCAGGCCCGCGCCCGCGGCATTCAGGATCAGGGCGTCGACGCGACCAAAGGCGTGCTGGGCGTCTTTTGCGAAGCGCTCCACGCTTTTCAGATCGACAATGTCGCAGGCGATGCCGACCGCCTCGATGCCTTCGGCCAAGAGGACTTGCGCAGTGGCGCTGCTTCTTGCCGCATCGCGGCCGGAGACCACCACGGCAGCGCCGGCATCGCCCAGTGCGCGGGCCATGGCCAGCCCCATGCCGGCGGTCGAACCGGTCACGACCGCGACCCGCCCTTTCATTTCGAAGATATTTTTCACGAGACACTTTCCAGGTCATCAGGATTGGCGTAATATATGCATATACATGTATTAAGTCAAAGGGCCTTCAAGCAAAGTGCAAATCGATCCTCTCCTGCCTTGCTACTGCAATGCGCTGCGCCAGGCCAGTCGCGTCGTCACCTCGTTCTACGACGATGCGTTCAGGCCGCTCGGTCTTCGTGTCTCGCAGTATTCGATGCTGCAAGTCATTCGCAGCGAGCCTGGCATTACCACCGGTGCGATCGGCCTTGTCCTTGACAGCGACCAGACGACGGCCAGTCGCGCCTTGGCCACGCTCTTGCGCCAGGGCTGGGTCGTATCTGAAGGCGGGCAGGACCGTCGCGAAAAGTGCTGGACGCTGACGGCAAAAGGTGAGGCGTTGCTGCGCGAGGCGCGTGCCATCTGGGTGCGCGCACAGCGCGCCGTCGAAAAAAAGCTCGGCGCCGACACGATTGCGCAACTGCAAGATGTCACGTCCGGTGTGGTTCACTCGCTTGCCAGAATCTAGGATCACGACCATGTCCGCACTGGCCTCAAAGCCCGCAAATCCGACCCCCGCCCATGCGCCACGCGAAGCCAGCCCATCGGACATCGAGCACTCGCCTGAAGTCATCGACAAGAAGGCGCGAGCACGCCTTGCCATGCTGCAGGGCCCGGTGCTTTCCACCATGCTCAGGCTGGCCATGCCCACCGTGCTGGTCCTGATCGCGCAAACCGGTGTCGGCATCGCCGAGACGTATTACGTCAGCTTTTTGGGCACCGAGGCGCTGGCCGGGGTTGCCCTGGTCTTTCCGGTCTTGATGCTCATGACCATGATGTCCAACGGCGGCCTCGGCGGCGGTGTCGCCTCGGCAGTCGCGCGCGCCATCGGTGCTGGTCGCACGGACGATGCCGACGCGCTGGTGCTGCACGCGCTGGTGCTTGCCGCAGCGTTTGGCCTGGCCTTTACGACCGCAGTGTGGGCGTTCGGGCCGATCCTCTATGGTGGCCTTGGCGGGCGCGGCAAGTCGCTCGATACCGCGCTGCTTTACTCATCGTGGGTGTTCGCAGGAGCAATTCCGGTCTGGATCGTCAATCTCCTCGCAAGCGCCTTGCGCGGCGCCGGCAATGTCAGGGCACCTGCACTGGTGATTTTCATGGGCGCTGTCGTGCTGATTCCGGCATCGCCGGCGCTGATTTTCGGCTTCGGGCCGATTCCGCGCATGGGCGTGGCCGGCGCCGGCGTTGCGGTGTCGACCTATTACCTCGGCGCGGCACTCGTGCTCTTGCGCTACATGATGAGCGGACGCGCCGGCCTGACGTTAAAGCGCAGCCGGCTCGAGCGGCGCCTCTTCGTTGACATCCTGCGCGTGGGAATGATTGGCGCGCTGTCATCGATCCAGCCCAACCTCACCGTGCTTGTCGTTACCGCCGGGGTCGGCCTTTTCGGCATCGAGGCGCTGGCCGGTTACGGCATCGCCTCGCGCCTGGATTACATCCTGATTCCCCTGATGTTTGGCCTCGGCACGGCCGTTGTCACCATGGTTGGCACCAACGTTGGCGCAAAAAACATGGCGCGGGCCAAACGCATCGCGTGGGCCGGGGCTGCCGTGGGCGGCACGGTCACGGCTGCGATCGGTGCGATTTTCGCGCTCGCCCCTGGACTTTGGCTTGACCGCTTCACGAGCGATCCGGCCGTGCTCGCGTCAGGCTCGACCTATCTGCGCGTCGTGGGCCCGATGTACTGGGCGGTCGGCGTGGGCATGCTCTTGAGCTTTGCCGCGCAAGGCGGCGGGCGCGTCATCTGGCCATTTTTTGCAGGCACTGCACGCATGCTGATTGCAGCCGGTGTCGGCTGGTACGCCGTCGTGCACTATGGCGCGACGCTTAGGACCCTGTTCATGCTGGTTGCGCTTGGACTGCTCGCCTTTGCAAGCATCACGATCACGGCAACGCTCACCGGCCGCATCTGGCGCGTGGCTCCGTAGGGAGCAAGCCTCCTCGCCCAGTCTGCCACCGCAGTGGTGGGCCGCATCTCGTCCGCCATCGACGGGTTGAACACCGCCATGGGCGCGGGATGTCGCACTTGCTCGCTGGCCTTCCCTTGCTCGCAAGAGGCGGGGCTGGCGCTTTGGCGCTACACTTTTGGCGCCATCCGAATGGCCCACGCCTTCCTCTGTCTTTTGCTTGCGGGACGTCCATGCCTGACACACTGACTTCTGGCGCGCTTGCAATGCCGGTCTATTACATCCCGCACGGTGGCGGCCCGTGTTTTTTCATGGACTGGAATCCGCCCCATGAATGGGACCGCATGGCCGCGTTCTTGCGCGGACTGCCAAGCGCGCTGCCGCGCGCGCCAAAAGCGATTCTCGTCATCTCCGGGCACTGGGAGAGCGCGCAATTCGAGGTCACAAGCAGCCCCAAGCCTGCCCTGATTTACGACTACAGCGGATTTCCCGCGAGCACCTACGCCCTGCGCTACGACGCGCCGGGCGACCCGCCTCTTGCCCGTGAAATATGTGCGCTGCTTCAGGCCGGCTCGATCAGCAGCAAGGAGGATGCCCTGCGCGGATGGGACCACGGTGTTTTCATTCCGCTGAAAGTCGCTTTCCCCAACGCCGACATTCCCCTCGTGCAGCTGTCGCTCAAGACCGGCCTTGACCCCGCCGAGCACCTTGCCGCCGGACACGCACTGGCCAGGCTGCGTGACGAAGACGTCCTGATCGTGGGTAGCGGCATGAGCTTTCACAACATGCGTGGCTTTGGCAATCCAGCGTTTCAGACCGTCTCCGAGGAATTTGACGCCTGGCTCACAGGCACCGTCGCGCTAAGCCAAAAGGAGCGCGATCTCGGCCTTGAACACTGGGCCGATGCGCCAAAAGCCAGGCTGTCGCATCCACGTGAAGAGCATTTGCTGCCGCTCATGGTCGCAGCCGGCGCCGCGATGCAAAGCCAGGGGCAGCGGGTTTTTTCCGATCGCGTCATGCAAACGAGGGTCTCGGCCTATCGCTTCGGCTAAGCCATTGGCCCGCTACGGTTTCTTTTCGACGAGTCGCTCAGCCAGTGCAGAAAAACGTGCCCCCGGGCGCGCGATGGCCGCCGCCAGCGCGGCCTCGCTGCCCCAAAGCCGCACGGACTTTCTCGCCCGCGTGACTGCGGTATAGATCAGTTCGCGCTGGGCAAGCGGGCTGTCCTCAGGAGCGAGCATGACGTCAATCGTATCGAATTCGGAGCCTTGCGATTTATGCACGGTCAGCGCGAACGCGGTCTCGCAGTGGGGCAGCCGTGACGGCGCAAATGCGCGAGTGCCGCTGGCATCTTCGAAGTAGACCGAAAGCGCGCCGCGGGCATCTTCGAGGGTGATGCCGATGTCGCCGTTAAAGAGCTGCAATTGCGCATCGTTTTGCGTGACGATGACAGGCCGCCCCGAATACCACATCGCACCATCAACCGCAGCCACCGCGCGCCGGGCGTGCTGCTCGAGGCGCGCATTGACGGCAACGCTGCCCAAGGGCCCTTGCCTTAGCGCCGTCAGGATGCGGTAATGGGCAAAAAGGCGCAGCAATTCGAAGGCCGCTGCGCCCGCCTTGAGCGCCGCAAAATACCCATCAAAATGCGCGATGATCAGATCAAATGTGTCGGCTTCAACGACAGCGCTGGCAAGCTGCAATTCGTCGTGCCCGGCCTTTGCAAGAGCGATCGCCTCGCTGACGTTGCCCGCGCGCACGAGCGCTGCAAATCGTCCGATGACGCCCCCACTTTGGTAACGGTAGCTCGTCTTGAGGACCACCACCGAATTCCCAAGCGGGTGCGTGGACGGCCGCAAGCCGGGCTCAGCGGAAAACAGATCGCGGGCAGGCGCCTTTGCCAAGCCCGAAAGGCGGCCTGCATAAGCCTCATCGCGCGCAGCCAGCGACGCCAGCTCGAAGAACACCGAACCGGTCTCAACCGAGGCCAGCTGGTCGGCATCGCCAACCAGGATCAGGCGCGAAGACGCGGGCAACGCGTCAGCGAGCTTGGCTGCCAGGGCCAGGTCGAGCATCGACGCTTCATCGATCACGACCGCGTCGTACGCAAGCGGGCGGCGCAGGTCGCTTCGCTGCGAGCCAAAGCGCATGCGCGGACCCAACAGGCGATGGACGGTCTGTGCCTTGAGCACGGACAGGCCGCGATGAAGGGGCCCTGATCGATCCTTGCCAAACTGTTCGCGCACCGATTGCTCAAGGCGCAACGCCGCCTTGCCGGTTGGCGCTGCGAGCGCGATGCGCACGTCAGGGGCGAGCGCGCTTAGCGCCACAAGAAAACGCGCCACCGTTTGCGTCTTGCCCGTGCCAGGGCCTCCGGTGATGACGGCAATTCGCCTCGTCAGTGCGGTGGCCACGGCCACGCGCTGCCAGTTGATCTGCCCCGCTTCGTCCTGAAACAAGGTATCGAGCATAGCCAGCATCGCAGCCTCGCTTGCGACGGGCAATTGCGCATCGAGGGCGATAAGCGATGCCGCGAGCCACACCTCATAGCGCCAGTAGCGCTGCAGGTAAAGCCTTTGACGATCGATCACCAGCACGGCGTTGGCCTCGCGTCTCGCGCGCTGCGGATCCTTGATTGCGACCGGACTTTGCGAAAGCGACTGACACACCGAGGCGGGCAGCGCGGCGAGCGGCACGCAAGCGTGACCTTCGCTCACCGATAAGCTGGCCGTGGCAGCCGCAAGCGCGATATCCTGTGCCGCGCTTGCGCTTCCGCCCAGGCGCAGGTGCAACTGCGCGACGATCGCGCCAAAGCTCTGGGCGAGATCAATCGCAGGCGAGTCTGGCTTGGCGCCGCCATCGATGGCCGGCATCGACACATCGGGCAATGCGAAGCTCACCTGCGATGGCCCTCAAAGGTGCGATCGAGTTCGTCGATCAGACTTTTCTGCGGACGCGCGAAGAACACCCCGCAAGGCCTTCCCTCGGCATCTTTTTTGCCCGGCGCGATGCCGCGCAGGAACAGGTAGCAAACGCCGCCTACGTCGCGTTCGTAGTCAAAATCGGCGTCGCGAAAGCGCAGCCAGCGCACCAGCGCCACGGTATAGATGAGGTACTGCAGCGTATAGCCGCCACCGGTCATGGCGCTGGCGAGCGCGCTCGCCTCGTAATTGGCAAAGCGATCGCCAAGCCAGTTCGATTTGTAGTCAATCAGGTAGAAGCGGCCGTCATGCCTGACGATGAGATCGACAAAGCCCTTGAGAAAGCCCTCGAGTTGCTCGGAATGAATTGCAGCCACGTCAAGGCCGTGCGCCCTGGCAAGCGCGGCGATCGAGGCGACGTCAGCGCGCTTGAGCGGCAGGTGAAATTCCATTTCACGGATCTGCTCGGATGCCGCGATCGAGTCCAGCGCGAAGCCCCGCTCAAAGAGCGGCGTCGCCAATACCTCTTCGATCCAAAGCGCAAGCTCCGGCGCAAGCCGCACGGGAAAACCGTGCTGGCGCAAGATCTCGGAGGCGATCCGGGCGATTTTGCCCGCATCGCTATCAGGCGGCAGCGCTTCGAGGATGCGGTGCAGGCATTCCCCTGCGGCAGCACCTCGGGCAAAGGTGAAGCGCACGAGATCAGAGGGTTCGTTCGGAGTTGCAGCAGCCAGGGCGGGCTCGGGCAGCGGCGCATCCTGGTCGTGATCAGGCTCTTCGATTGCGCTTCTCGCCCGGCTTCGTCTTTGCAAGGACGAGAAGCTTGCAAGACGCCAAGGGGAGACCAAAGGCGCGTGCAGTCGGCGCGCTTGTAGAGGCCGTCGTGCCGCGTCGCTTTCAGGTTTCAAAACCGTCAAGGGCGGCACATCGACGATGGCGATTTGATGGTCGCTCGTCGCTGCAAGGGCTGCCAGTTGGGCCTTGACGCCGGCCTCATTGAGCGCAGGCTGCGCTGGCGTGCGCGATGCGGTGATGAGACTTGCAAGCGGCGCCAGCGCCCAGCTCTTCGCGTAACACCAGAAAATCACGCAGCGATGCGTGGCGCGTGTCAGGCCGACATAAAGCAGCCTGGCCTCCTCGCTGCGCTTCTCGATGGCCACCTGCGCTGCTGCAAGGCCATAGCGTTCGCTGCCGAAATCAACGATATGCTGATCGCCGTTGGCCTCGTCGTGATAGTCCAAGGGCAAGTCGCGAGCTCCGATTGCCGCCGCGCTGTCCTGAGACCGCCCGGAAAAGAGAAACGGAACGAACACCAGCGGAAATTCAAGTCCCTTGCTTTTGTGGAGTGTGAGGACCTGCACCAGGTTACTGTCGCTCTCAAGGCGCAATTCGGCCACTTCGTTGATGTCGACTTCTTCGCTGGCGTTTTCCATGCGCTCGGCAAGCCACGTCGCCTGCGCGAGCGCATTGGCACCGGATCCCGAAAAGTGCTGGATCAGCTCACCCAGATGAAAGAGGTTGGTCAGATGCCGCTCGCCATCGATCGAGGCCGCAAGTCGCTGAGCGCCCTTGACGCTCGCAAAAAGCTCGCGCAACAGGCGCAAGACGCCACCCAAGTGCCAGACGTCGCGAAAGTGTGCGAGTTCGTCAAGCAGTTCCTGCCACGCCACGGGAGCCGCATCGATGGCGAGCAAATCGCGCGCCGAGAAGCCGTAGAGCGGTGTCGCAAGCGCATTTCTGATGCGGTCGGTGCGGTGCGGCTGCAAGAGGGCCAGAAGCAGCAGCAAAAGCCAGTCAGCCTCGTCACTTTGGAAAACGCTGCCGCGCGAGCGGTCTGCAACCGCAATGGCGCGCTGGCGCAATTCCTGCCGGATCAGCGTTCCCTGCCAGTTGGAATTGACCAGCACGGCGATGTCACCGCCAGCGAGCGAACGATCGCCAAGCCTCAATTTCTCGTCTCGCGCCAATTCGAGCAGGCGCGCGATCTCGTTGGCGGTTGACGATGCCGCAAGGGCGTCGGCCTCGGGTGCATCGAGCGCCGCCTCGGCAGCTTTGGGCACCATGAAGCGCAACGGCGCAGCATCACGGGCCCCGTCCTCGATCAAGGCAATGCGTTCACGATCTGCAGCAACGGCCTCGCGATACCTGATGCCTTGATGTTCGAACACGTCAGGATTGCGTGCAAAAAGGACATTGAGTGCGGCAATCAGGCCCGGCACGGCGCGATGGTTCTCGCGCAGGTCGTGTTGCTGGTCAGAGCGCCTGGCTGCGGCCAGATAGGTATACACGTCAGCGCCGCGAAAGCGATAAATCGCCTGCTTCGGATCCCCGACCAGAAACACCGGACTTTGCCTGGCATCGTGATAGACGTGCGTGAAGATCTGTTCCTGGATCGCATCGGTGTCCTGGAATTCGTCAATCAGCGCGCAGGGAAAGCGCTCGCGCAAGGCCGCGGCAAAAACCGCCCCCTGCCGGCTCTTCAAGGCATCGAGCAGTTGCGTTAACAGATCGTCAAAGCCGAGCACGCGCATTTTCGAGAGGCGCGCTGCAACAAGCGGTGGCGTCTCCTCGAAGAGCTTTTGCAGGAGCTGCTGGCGCCAGCGAATGAAGCTCGCGTCAAGCGCCAAGACTTGTGCGATGAAATCATCGAATGCGACGAAAAACGGGTGATAGGGCGCCTCCGTGTAATTAGGCGCAAGACTCTCGCCAAGTGTCGAGGCGGTCAGGCGAGCAAGCTTGTCAAGCGAGTCGGCTGCAGGGATCAATTCGCCGCTTGCAAAGAAGGCATCGACCATACTGCACCAGCGCGGCACATGGGCGCGGGAATACTTGCGACGATTCAGCGCGGCATCGCCAAGGAGGATGGCAAGGACGTCTTCACGAGCATCGCGCCAGATCTCAAACGCCTCGAGGTGGAGCTGCTTTAACTCCTCAAAGCTCGTCGTTGCAGTGCCCGGGCCCCTATCCAGGCGAGCCTCGCGCGCTGCGCGCACGCGCAAGAGCCAAAGCGCCCACGACTTTGGCGTATCGCCCTGGGCGATCAGCCTTGAGACGAAGTCTTCGTGGGCGAGCGCCGACAGGCCGTCCTCAGGCCGCCAGGCGGCGACATGGCCCCGCCAGAAGTCGCGCACCGCCTCAAGCCAGACCGCGCGCGTCTCGCCGAGCTCGAAATCAAACGGAATGCCCGCAGAGAACGCACGCTCGCTCAAGGCGCGCTGCGCGAAGCCGTGAATGGTATAGATCGGCGCGCTGTCAAACGCGAAAAGCGCTGCCTTGGCGCGGCGTCGGGCCCTCTCGGCGTCGCGACGCAGTAGCGCATACGACAAGGGGTCGCTCCTGTCCGTTTCGCTGGCGTTGACAAGGTGCGCGAGGCGCTGGCGGATGCGCTGGCGCAACTCTGCCGTGGCCGCGCGGGTGAATGTCACGGCAAGCACCTGCTCGACGGTGAATTCGCCCTCGATCACAAGACGCACGAACAACGCCGAGAGCGTCCAGGTCTTTCCTGTTCCGGCACTGGCTTCAATCAGGTGTCGACCGGCAAGCGGAAGATGCAGTGCAACAATCTGCGGCTCGGTCTCGGCAAACAGGTCAAGCGTCGTCACGAGCGGCCTTCCTCCGAGAAAAGGCTATCGCCGGCGATGTGGCCAGGCTGCCCGAGCCCGCCCGCGTCATCGATCGCCCCGAGTTGCAACGCGGCGAACAAGGGCCCGAAGACGGTTTTTGAAACCTCCCTGAATCCTTCGGGAAGGTCGGCGAGCAACTCTTTATAGACGATGCGATATTCGCGTCGCTCACGCTCGACATAAGCCGAATTGTCTGTGCCCCGCTTGCGCCACTCCTTTGCAAGCGACCGATAAACCGGCTCGCTCGCACCCTTGGCGGCATAATCGCAAGACGCCTTCCGAACCAGGGGCACAGGCTCGGACAATGCGCGCCAGTAGAGATCAAGCAGCTCATCGAAGCGCGCCTTGGCATCGGCGATTTCAGGCAGCATGGCCTTCTTGTCGATGCAAATCAGAATCGAGCGGCTCGTGCGCACGCCGGCGCGCTCGGCAATCAGGTGCAACAGCAGATGACAAACCCACATGCGCAAGAGCTGCAGATCGTTTAGCTCGGTCGCCCTGGCATCAAAGCGGCCCCCGCTGTGCAAGCCGGTCAGGGTACCGCTGATGCGATAGGCACCGTGCTTGAGCACAAAGGGATACTCGAAGAGATCGTCCGGCTCATCGCGGGCAACGGCGCTGGCAAAGCTTTTCACGGCGCGCAGCTCGGGCTTGAGCGCGACCTCGCCCAGGACATTTTCCGGCGCTTCGGCAAAGGCGCGGCCGATTCGATTGATCTGCTCATCGTCGATGCCGCCGCGATAGAGCGGGTAGAGCTTGTCGCGCAAGCGCAGGCGATCGAGCGTGGACAGGCTGACCGGCTCATCGTCTTCGATGGTATGCAAGGCGTCGCGAAAGGACAGCCCGAGGCGCTTTTCAAGCAGAAACTTGATCGGCGTGCGCAAGGCTTTCACGAGCGTATCGATATCGACATCCCTTAATTCGGCCTCGGGCTCGGGCAGCGGCGCAGGCAGGAAGTCCGGCAACGCGTGACGTTCGCTGCTGGCTGCAGGCAGGAGTTCGCTGGCGTAGGAAAACAGCGCGCCACCGTCGAAGTAGCGCGCACTAAAGGGTTGCAGCGGATGCTCGATGACAATGCGCCTGACACCTCCTTCTTCACCGTCAAGCAAGGCAGAAGCGGCCTTTAACAGTTCATCGAGCACGCTCGATGGCGCAAGCGCCGCATTGTCCCTGACCGAGCGCCCCGTGTACGACAGGAAAAGGCGATCGCTCGCGGCGAGCACCGCGTCAAGAAATGCCGCACGGTCTTCGTTTTGGGGATCGCGATCACCGGCGCGATGATCGCGCCCTAGGAGGTCGAATTCGGCGCGCACGGGATTGCGCGGAAAAAGGCCGTCGCCATTGAGCTCGATGGCGCAGACCATGCGATAGGGAATCTGGCGCAGCGGGCCAAAGCCGCAAAAGGTCACGGCACCGCCGGGAACCGCCCCGGGCGCGCCTTGCGTCAGCGCGTGCCTGATGGCATCGACCATCACCGCGAGCGGCACCTCCTCGTCAAACGCCGTTGCGATCACGGGTGCTACGGCGGCACTGATCGCCGTGTCAAGGCGCTTGATTTCAAAGAGCGGGTCACAGCGGGCATCAAAGACCTGATCCATCAGGCGCCTTAAGTGACCCGCCCAGGCAATCGGGCTGCGATTTGCCGCAAGACTCGCAACGCTTGCCACCAGTTCACTCAGAAAGCGCGTGAAGGTGCCCAGGATTTCAGCGCTCTTGCCTTCGATCTCGTCAAAGGCGATGACGTCATCAAAAAGGAGTGGCTCGTCTGAAGACACGGCGTAGCCCAGAATCAGGCTGGCAAGCCCCTGTGCGAAGGTGTGATGTCCACCTTCTGGCAGCCCGTGCTCCATGCGCTGTGCCTCATCGATGCCCCACCTCACGCCCGCCTTCTCAAGCCAGAGCGCGATGCGGTCGCGCTCGATCTCGTCAAGACCCAGGCGCGATGCGATCGACGGTGTCGCCAGCAGTTCGTTGATCTGGCTTAGCGTGAAGCGACTCGAGGGCAGCGCCAGAATGGAAAAGAAAGCGTCCAGAATCGGCGTTGCCACATCGCGGCTGCGCCCGCTTACCGTGTAGGCAATGTGGCGCTCGGGCGGAGCAGATCCGAACACCGCCTCGATCATCGGCGCCGCACTATCGAGATCGGGCACCATCACGACGATTTCGCCAGGCACGAGGCGAGCGCCATCGCCCTTGCCGTCAAGCGCGTCGAGCAGCTGGTCGTGCAAGACCTCGAGCTGGCGCGCAAGGCTGTGGCAGACATGCACCTGAATCGAGTGGTCGGAAGCCTCAAGCGCACTCGGCTTGACATCGTCTTCACCGCTTAGGATCACGCTTTGCATACGCTGCAAGAGCGTCGTGCGCCCGGGCTCGACGAAGCGCTCGTCAAGGACGATCGACTGCGTCAGCTGGCGATCTTCATCGCCAATGCCCCACATGACGAGATTGTGCTGAATCTGCCGTCCAAGCGAGGAGAGGAGCGAATTGCCCGCATCGTAGCTCGCAGCGATCAACGGCTGGCGCAAGGCCCTCCTCGCCGTCGCTTTTTGCGAGACGAGGTCAAACCAGTAGGCTTGAGATGGATTGACGAGATACACCGTGACTTCGGTGTACTTGGACAACTCGGCAAATACCTCCTGGTAAGGCGGTGCCATCTGGGCAACGCCAAAGACCACGACGTGGGCTGGCAATCGGCTTCGCAACGACACATCGTTTGCCAGTATCTCGAAGAAGGCATCACGCGGATGCACATGCGTGGCCTCCGGAATTTCGCTGGCAATCGCCTGCCAGAGCAGACTTTGCCAGCGCTCGTGCTCTATCGGTTCAAGATGCAGCAGCTGCCCGCGTTGCCAGGCAGGAGCCCAGGCGGGTCTTTGCGCGAGAATTTCGGCGTACATGTGCGCGATGCGGCGCGCAAGGGCCAGCTTGTCGCGCGCGTCACCCGACTCGAGATAGGCCCTGACCGGGGCAAAGGCGGCGTCGCGTGGCACGCGCCCGAACGCGCGATAGATGCGCCAGGTGAGCTCATCGGCATCAAAGGGCGAATGCGCATCGAGTCCATCGATGACGCGGGCAAACAGCGACCAGACGTAATGCGCCGGATAGACAAAGTCGACTTGTGCGCAGATGCCAAAGGCGCTCGCGAGGCGGAACGTCAGCCAGCGAGCCATACCTAGGCTGGGTACGACGATCTGCGTAGACGAGAGCTGGTCAAGGCTCTCACGCGGCCAGTTGTCGATCAGATCATCGGCAAGCACGCCAAGCCGATTACTTTCTACGATACGCATGGCCGAAGCTTAAAGCCAAATGCCGCGCGCCTTGCGCAGGGCGGCATTACATGCTGCGCGAGCTTCGCAATCTGCGCCACGACAAAACGCCGCGTCCGCAATGCTCGCAGCGAAAGTAGGCACTGCCGGGGAGAAGGCGCATCCAGAAGCGGCGACGGGACCTGCGCAAGGCGCCGATCTTGCACCGGCGGCAAACGGCTTGAGCGGGATCTGTCGCCACGACGGTTGGGTGACAAGGAGAAGGACAGTTGTGATTTTATGACGCGTCGCACCAATTCGCCACCGGGAAAATCGCCGCTCTTAGGCACAGTCGCTTCTTGATCGCACGACTTGCTTCAGGCTGGACGTGGGTGTGGTTATGCGCTCACCCACTGCGCGGATGAAGCGCTGGCCAGGATGATCGAAGCGATATTGCGGATGAGAGGCGCGCGCCTTACGCGGGCGGCGCTCGTTTTCGACCTGAAAATCGCTCCAGGCGGTCTTTGCCGACAGGCGCGGGAATCCGGGATTCGCCGCGCCAGCAAGGTCTACGAGCAGGTCTTGCCGTGTACCCCGTGGTTGCCTTGCGCCTTGGCGTCGGCTTCACTCATGTAGCTGCCATGCTTGGTCGTGCCGTAATGCTTGCTGCCGTAACAGTGATAAACGTGGCTTTTGGAATTGACCCAGACCAGTCCGGGACCGCCCCCTGGCGCGACCATCGGTTTTGCGGCAGGCGTTGCGACAGGAGACGCCGCCGGGGGCGAGCCCATCGGTGCTGTCTGCACTGGAGGTGGCGGTGGCGTTTGCGCGAGGGCAGCGCCACCGAAAAGTCCGGCGGCAACCAAAAGAAGCGATGCGAATCGAGCTTTCATGTTTTTCTCCAGACTCCGAAGAGTCGTCATCGTTGAGTCGTATTAGGATAGCGCCGAAGCCGGCCCGTGCCACGGCCACCATGCCAGATATATTCAGGAAGGATTGCCCTTGCAATCGCAGCCAGAAACAGCTTGCCGTAGCCCAGTCTACCGTGCTGCCGTGGTTTGCGCGGCTTCTACGCTCGCCTTGATGGCGACAGCCGCGGCGCAGTCGACGATTTATAAGTGCGTCAAGAATGGTCAGGTGACGCTCACCGACCAGCCTTGCGACGGCAAGCCCAGGGATCCAGCGCCCTTCGCCTCGCAAGGCGGCAACGAAGACACGCAAGCGGGCAAGTCGCGTCCACTCGACAGTCCGATGGGCACCTGGCACGGCAACGTCACTGCGGAATTGACCGTAAGCGGAAAATCCCAGCCGATCATGCCGCCGGCAGGAACGCTGGTGTTTGCCATCGCCGCAGATGGCACGGTCAGTGGCAGCCTGCAAAACGGCAGCTGCACGTTAAGCGGCAAGGTGACTGGCGAATACAGTCGCGGCGACAGGGCGCTTGACGTTGCACTGACCCGCTGCAGCCCGACGCAACTCAACATGCGCTATAGCGGTGACATCCGCATTGGTGCGATTGGCGCGCCCGCCCACCTCGCCCTAAGCGGCCTGTCAGGCTTTACCCAGGGGAAAAATGAAAACACGGCGACGCTTAAGGCCGAGCTTGTGCGCGACGTGTCAAAACCTCACTAGATAGCTCAGCGTCACCTGGTTGTCGGTGTACTTGGCCTCGGTCGCACCGAAATAGGTCAAGGCGCGTGCCGGTTTTAGCACCGCTTTGCGCCAGGACAGGTCGATCGACTGGAATTCGCCTAAGGCCCGATTCAGGCCGAGCGTCGCGAAGTTGGTAGCGCCCTTGATGCGGTAGGTAATGCGACCGGTGTCGCCAAAGGCCGGATCGGGCGTTCGCGAGAGCGACAAGGCGCGATTGTCGGGATCGGGAAAGCTGGTGCTAACAGCATCGCCGTAGCGGTGTTCAACTCCGGCGTAAAGCGTCGTGACATCGCTTAGCGCATCGTCAAGGTGCAAGCGCGCGCCGTCGGTGTGGCCATCGAAGGTCGAATTTTCAGCGCGACGTTCCTCGTGCGAGACGGCGGCAAATGCCGTCACCTGGTCGGTGACGGGCTGGATCACGGAAAGTTCCGCGACGCTGCGCTCGCCGCTTCTTATGCGCGTCTCGTAATCCAGTCCGGTGATGTGTGCCGATAGGGAGAACGTCGGTGCGTAGAACGCGGCTGAAGGTCGGTACTGAAGTTCGGCGCGAGCACCAAGATCCAGATGGCCGAGCCCGACCCAGTGGTCAAAGCGCTCAAGGCCCGCACTGCCTTCGATGAGGACACGCACATAAGGCGATAGCGGAAGCGACAGCCCATCGCTTGCAGTCAGGCCCAGGCTCTCGTCAGACAGCACGTCGCTGTCCGTGCGCGTCACGTTATCGTCATACACCGAATAGGCCGAGACGACCCAGCCGGTTTCGCTCGGCGGTAACGTCACCGGGTGACTCTCGTCGTAACCATAGGCCAGGGCGTGGCGCGTGACGATGACGCAAGAAACGGCGAGCGTCGTGCGAAAAGACCAGCGCTTGAACAATCGATCGGCCATGCGGATGTCACCGAACCTGGCAAGCGTCACAGTGTACCGATTCGGCGCAGGGAATAGAATGAGCCGAAGTGTCTAAATCAATGCTCTCCGCTTCAAACCCTGGCACGCGCGTGGTCCTGCGCAGGCGCAGGCCGCTTCTGGTCGTGATGCTTGCGCTGTTTGTCATCGTCATCAGCCTGAGCGCCTACCTGACGGTGCAAAACGTTGGCAAGTTAAGAGCCGGGCACCTGCAAGTCCAGGACAGCCTGCGCACCCTGATCCAGGTGCGCGAACTGTATTCGGCGCTGGCCGATGCGCAAAACAACGAGCGCAGTTTCCTTGGCACCCACGATGACGCCTATCTCGCCTCCTATCAGACGTCAGCGCGCTCGCTCGAGCCGCGCTTGCGCGCGATCGAAGCGCGCATGCAGTCCGAAGCCGATCAACTCGCGCGCCTCGCACGCCTCAAACGCTTGATCGAAGGCAAGCTCGCCGAGTTCGATAAGGCGCTTGCCGTAAACCCGGCAGCACGTGGCGATGCCGAAGCGCCGGCTGCAACGGCCAGCGGCGGCCCGGGCATGGCCGAGATCAGCGGGCTTGTGGATGAGATCAACGGCGCTGAATACGCCCTTCTTGCAACGCGCGTGGGCGAAGCCCGAAAGGATTACGACAATGCGTTTCTGGGTGGCGTTTTGTCCGGCATTCTGGCGCTTTTGCTCCTGCTTTTGCTTAGCCTCATCGAGGCGCGCGAGCGCCACGGCGAATACAAGGCAGAACTGGCGATGGCAGCCGAGCGCGAGCGGTTTCGCGCGACCCTGCAAAGCATCGGCGATGGCGTCATCGTCGCCGACCAGCACGGCTTTGTCGAATATATCAACCCGGTGGGGCAGGCCCTGACCGGCTTTGGCGCCGATGCGAGCGGCCGGCCGATCTCTGAAGTCTTCAAGATCATCGACGAGATCGACCGCACGCCCATCGAGCAGCCGATCGAACACGTGCTCAAGGCCACGACCGCGCTTGCGCTTCCCGGCCACGCCGTGCTCGTTCATCACGACGGCAGCGAGCGCCCGATCGAGGAAAACGCCGCGCCGATCAGGGATGCCACCGGCAGCCTGACAGGCGTCGTGCTGGTCTTTCGCGACGGCTCCGAGAAACGCCGCTATACGCTTGCCCTGCAACGCAGCGAAGCCGAATTTCGCGCGCTATTCGAAGAAGCCGGCATCGGCAAGGCCGAGCTTGGCGTGCAAAGCGGCGTGCTCTCGCGCGTCAATCGCAGGCTCACCGAGCTTAGCGGCTATGATGCCGCCGAACTCAAGAGCAAGCGCATTTCAGACCTGTATGACAGCAGCGCACGCGTTGCCATCGAGAAAATGATCGCCGAGCTGCGCGATGGCACCATCATGAGCGGTGTCTACGAAGCCCCGCTCGCGAAAAAGGACGGCAGCACGGTGTGGACGCGGCTCTCGACCAACCTGATCGTGGGTAGCGAAGCCATCGATCCCGTGATCCTCGCCATGTTCGAAGACATCTCCGAGACCAGGCGCGCCATCGCGGCCCTGCGCGAGAGCGAAACGCGCATGCGCATGATTCTTGAAAATGTCATCACCTTTGTCATGCTGCTCTCGCCTGAAGGCATCATCTTGCAGGTCAACGGCGCTGCCCGCGAAATGGGCGGCGCTGCAAGCGCCGACCTGATTGGCGTCAGGATCGACGAGAGCTTCACCTTCAATTACAGCGCCGAGGTCGCAGCCCAGGTGAAAGCGGCGATCAGCCAGGCCGCCCTCGGCCAATCGGTACGCACCGATCTGCGTGCACGCCTCTCGGCGTCGGACTACATCACGCTCGATGCCTGCCTTGCGCCGGTCTACGACGGCGGCGCAACGCCCGCCTATCTCGTCGCCTCGGGCGTTGACATCACCAAGCGCAAGGCGATGGAAGAAGAGCTGCAGGCAGCCGACCGGAGAAAGGATGAGTTTCTTGCCATGCTCGGCCATGAACTGCGCAATCCGCTCGCGCCGATTGCAACCGCGGTGGCGCTCATCAAGACAACCGAGGGGCGCGATGCGCGCGTGCTGACCCACGCCATTGGCGTCATCGAGCGCCAAAGCGAACACCTGACGAGCCTCGTCAACGACCTGCTTGACGTCGCCCGCTTCACCAGCGGCAAGATCTCGCTGCGGCAAGAGGTGCTCGACATCGCCTTGCCGGTCAAGCGCGCCATCGAGCTTTGCGAGACGCTGTTTCTCGCGCACCGCCAGCAATTTCACGTGCAACTGCCCGACGGCCCGCTCTTCGTTCGAGGCGATTTGCACCGGCTGACACAAGTCTTTGGCAACCTGCTTAACAACGCCTCAAAGTACTCGGAAGCCAACGCCCGCATCGCGTTGACCGTGACGGCCATGGACAACCAGGTGGTGATCGCCGTGAGCGACACCGGCATGGGCATTGCGGCGAGTGTCTTGCCTCACGTTTTCGATCTCTTTACGCAGTCGGCACGTGCCTTGGATCGCGCCCAGGGCGGCCTTGGGATCGGCCTGACGCTCGTCAAGCGCCTGGTCAGCTTGCATGGCGGCACGGTCAGCGCCGAAAGCGCGGGAACGGGCCAGGGCAGCCGCTTTGTCGTCACCCTGCCTTTAGTGACCCATGCCAGCGCCACCGAGATCGAAGCGCCAACGCCTGAGATCGCCAATGATTCGCTTCGCGTCCTGATCGTTGACGACAATCACGATGCCGCCGAGATGCTGGGCGAACTGGTCAAGTTCTTTGGCCATCGCGTCATGACCGCCTTTGATGGACCCAGCGCGATCAGCCTGGCAAGCCAGATCTCGCCCGACGTGGTGCTGCTCGACATCGGTCTTCCAGGCCTAAGCGGCCTTGACGTCGCGCGCAAGCTCAGAAACCTGCCCGAGACGCGCAGCGCCTACATGGTCGCCGTCACCGGCTATGGACAGGTCGAGGACCGCGAGCGCTCGGCCCTGGCGGGCTTTGACGCCCACCTCGTCAAACCCCTGGATGAGGCCGACATCGCCGCGATCCTGGCGCAGCAAATGAGCGAGCGCCGTGAAGACCACGACGCTCGCGACGCCCACAAGTAGCAAGGCCATCGCCTCGCGCCTTGCCCTCCTCAATCAGGATGAAGGCGGCCCTCGCAAGGCCGAGGGTGGCGTGCCCCAGGTCTTGCGCCATACCCTGCGCAACTGATGTGCGGAGGAAAAGCCCGATGCCAGCGCGATGCGCTCGAGGCCCCAGCTGGTGTGCGACACGCGCTCGCGCGCCAAGGCGAGCCGCAGCCCCTGCAGATAATCCAGGGGCGTTACGCCGGCTTCCTCGACAAACAGCCTGGACAGGGTACGCACGCTGACGTGCGCGCTCTTTGCCATTTTGGCCAGGCTCCAGTCCGATGTCGGGTCGGCAGCGATCGCGTCCTGGGCGCGATGAATCGCCGCATGCAGGTGATTGCGGTAGGAAAGCCAAGGCGAGAGCTGTGCATCGCTGCCAGAGCGGCGCAGGTAGACGACCAGATCGCGTGCCACCTTTAGGGCCAGCTGGCTGCCAAATGAGAGGGCGATCAAGTGCAAGGCGAGGTCGATGCCGGCGGTCACGCCCGCGCTTGTGAAGACTTGGCCGTCCTGCACAAAAATGCGGTTGAACTGGACCTTCGCGCTGGGATGTCGCGCCTGCAGGTCGTCGCAGTGGTCATGGTGGGTGGTGCAGGCCCGACCCTTCAGAAAGCCGGCATCGGCGGCCAGGAGTGCACCTGCGCAAACGCAGCACAGGCGCTGGCGCTCATCGACGGTCTCTCCAAGCCAGCGGCAGATTGCGCGCGCCTCTGCACGCTGCAGATTGACGTCCGGATTGCGCACGCCGCAAAGCACGACCCATGCGCCCTCTTCGATGGCGAGAGGCAATGGCAGAAGCGGCCCGAGTTCAAGGCCAAGCGATGTGCGCACGAAAGGCTCAACGCCAACGTAGCGCAGATCGAAGATTTCGCCCTTGGCCATCTGGTTGGCAACGCGAAAGGCTTCGGCAATCCCCGAGAGGTCAAGCAAGAGCATCTCGGGCAGCGCAACGAAGTAGACAATCTGCATCGAGCCGCTCTCAGTCAAGCCGTGCCAGCGCTTCGGCCGCAGTGGTGATGGTGGCGAAACGATCGGTAAGCACCAGTTCTGTTCGCTCCTTGATCTCGGCCACGGAATAGTCGCGCCCGTTCTTGTGCCTCATCGGAAAAGTCAGTGTCGCCTCGGTGACGTAGTCCACGGCAAAACCTGAATCAGAAGCATGCCGTGTCGTCGTCTCGCAGCACTGTTCGGTGCGAATGCCGCTAATCACGAGCCGATTGACGCCTTCCTTGGTCAGGTAGGCGCCAAGGCCGGTTCCGGAGAGTGCGCTATGTACGGACTTGTGAAACGTCGCCGCAGGCGTATAGGGCAATTCCGCCATCGGCACGACAAGGCCCGAAGCAAGCGAGAAGGCACCCTCGGCTTCGACATGCAAAATGCGCACGATTGGCAGGCCACGCGCGCCAAAGCCTTCGAGAAGGGCGCCAAGCCGGTCAAAAAAGGCCGGAAGATAGGCGGCATCGAAGTAAGGCCTTTGGCGAAACGATTCCTGCACGTCGACAACCAGCAATGCGCTGCGGTTTTTCATGGCGAATCCCGAAAGAAAAAGTAGGCCAAGGATAGCCCACCGCAGCGACTGAGGAAGGCCCGATTGCGACCTTCATCGTCCATTTCTGGCCAACCTGCCCTGTCAGAATCTGGGCGGTCGCTTTTCCATCAGGGCAGCCAGCCCTTCGTGTGCATCGGGCTCGGTAAAGCCGTACATCTCGAGTGCCAGCGAGTGTTCGAAGGCGGGCATGGCCTCGCGCAACCAGTGATTGATGCTGCGCTTGGTGAAGGCGAGCGCCGTCGCGCTGCCAAGTGCCAGGCGCTCGCAGAGCTCGCGCGCGCGCGGCAGCAGGTCTTCTTCGGGCATCGCATGGCTGATCAGACCGATGCGCTCGGCTTCGGCGCCGCTTAGGGTCTCGCACGTCATGAGATAGTACTTGGCCTTGGCGATGCCGCAAAGCAAGGGCCAGACGATGGCGGCATGATCGCCCGCTGCGACACCCAGCTTGGTGTGGCCATCGATCAGCTTGGCGGTGTTGGCGGCAAGCGAGATGTCGGCAAGGAGCGCCACCGCGAGCCCGGCACCGACCGCGGCACCATTGATGGCCGAGACAATCGGTTTGTCGCATTCGATCATGTTGGCCACGATCGCGCGCGCCTCGCGCATGACCCGCAGCCTGACCTCGCGCTTGGCGAGCATGTCGGTAACGAGGCTGATTGCGCCGCCGGCACAAAACCCCCTGCCCTCGCTTCTGACAAGGATCACGCGCACGCGCGCGCACGCATCGAGGACCGGCCATACTTCTGCGAGCTTCTGGTGGCCGAGCGCATCGGTAATCGGCATGGCGTGAGCAGGCCCGAAGATCACCTCGGCAATCGCGCCCTTGAGTTCAATTCTGAAATTGTCATTGCGCAGTGACTCAAACATTGGCCCCTCCCTGGTTCGCGCGACGGCAGCCCCCTCGCCCCAAAGGCAAGATATCATCACCCCCTCGTTCAATCGCAAGCTGGCAATGGCCTCCTCACGCTTTCTTGGCGTCATCCTGGCGTGGCTCGTCATCCTTGGCTACTGGCTCGTAAAGGCGTTCGACGTCAAGACCACGGCGCGCCCCGAGTCATACCGGTCGCGTTTTGCCCACCTTGCCCCCTTGATGGTGGCAGGCGTCATCATGGCCCGGCCGCTGCCGTCTCCATTGGGCGCACTGAACCGAGCGATGTTTTCCTATTCGGATGGCGTTCTGATCGTCGCCGACGTGCTGCTTGCCGCCGGGGTCGTGACGACGCTCTGGGCACGACGCACGCTGGGTCGCAACTGGAGCATTGACGTGATGCAAAAAGTCGATCACGAACTCATCGAGGATGGCCCGTTTCGCTATGTGCGCCATCCGATCTACACGGGTTTTCTGCTCACCTTCCTGGCGTCGGCATTGATCATCGACCAATGGCGCTGCGTGCTTGCCACAGCCATTGCCTATGTGACCTTCGTTCGCAAATACCGCCTCGAAGAGGCGATGATGCTGCAATTGTTTGGTGAGCGTTACATGGCCTATCGCCTGCGCGTGCCGGCGCTGGTTCCGGCGCTGATTCCGGCACGGGCAAGAGGGCAATGAGCTTCGCGCCGACGCTTGAGGGTGCGCGCGTACGCTTGCGCCCGGTCACGCGCGCCGACGTTCCTGCGCTCTACCGCATCTTCGGTGACGCGAAGGTCATGCGCTACTGGAGCACCCCTGCCATGACCTCGATGGCAGAAGCCGAGGACATGGCAACGAGGATCCTTGAAGGCTATGAGGAGAAGGCGTGGCTCCAGCTGGCCATCGAGAAGAAGGCCAGCCCGGGCCTGATTGGCACCTGCTCGATTTTTGCCATGCACGTGGCATCGCGCCGGGCTGAGCTTGGCTATATTCTCGATCGCGCCTGCTGGGGCCAGGGTCTGATGGCAGAAGCGCTCGATTGCATCGTCAGCTACGCGTTTGATACGCTTGGCTTGAATCGTCTTGAAGCCGATATCGACCCGGCCAACCTCGCCTCTGAAAAGGCGCTGTTGCGGCTGGGCTTCAAGCAGGAAGGCTTCATGCCCGAGCGCTGGATCGTCGGCGGCACGCTGTCTGACAGCGCCGTCTTCGGGCTCCTGGCGCGTGACTGGCACGCACGCAAAGGACATGAAACGATGTGCACGGAAAAGCCACACGCGAAAGGCTCGATATGAACCTGCTGCCGATCCTCCTCACACTTCTGGTTGCGCTCTTGCATGTCTACTTCCTGGTGCTCGAGATGTTTTTGTGGACCAAGCCGTTTGGCCTGAAGACCTTTCACATGTCGCCAGACAAGGCCGACGCGACGCGCGTTCTGGCGGCCAATCAGGGCCTCTACAACGGCTTTCTTGCGGCCGGCCTTTTCTGGGGCCTCTTTCTTGGCACGCCCGGGGATGCGATCAAGATGTTCTTTTTGGTCTGCGTTGTGATTGCCGGCATCTACGGTGCCTTGACCGTCTCGCGCAAGATTCTCTACATTCAGGCGCTGCCGGCACTGCTTGCCATCTTGTTTCTGATCTTCACGCGCTAGGCGAGCGCCCTACTGCACTGCACTTTTCACGTCGCTGGCATCTGCGCTTGGGTCGTCGGCTGGCGACTTGGCCTTGGCAGGCGCTGGCCGCGGATCTTCGTAGAGCTCGACGAAATTTTTCGAAGCCGCGTTTTTCGGCAGCGGAATGGAGAAGGTGACGACGATGGCTGGCGCGCCATCGGGCTCACGGTTCGCGACATCGACAACCGTGAGCCTGGTGTTGGCGTTCACGCCATCGGAAGCGACATCGCCGCGGTGCATGCGGCTGTAGACAAACCAGGCAAGGCCTGCCAACACAAAAAGGCGAGCACCGCCCCTGTCAGACTGCGCAAGCCCCGCATACCGCTCCCCTATCTATTCTTGTCTTGATGCGAGCGACAAAAGATGCGCGCATCCGCAGGGAGAGGATTGTCGCACGACGACGCCTGCGCCTCTATGTCACATATCACGCGACAAAAGCGCCGCCGCCCGCCATCGGGCGGGCGCCTTGCTACTACGGCGGCAATTACTTCGGTGCCGGGGGCAGCTGGCTTGCCGCGAGTTTGGAAATTCCGGCGGGGTTGATCGAAGGCGGGAACTGCGCGATCGTCTTGTTGACGAAAGCCTCCTCGTTTTCGCGTCCCTTCTGTTCGCGCATCGCCCTGATCAGGTCGACTCGAACCTGCTCGAACGTGGCCTGGCTCTCATCAGCACGATCGAGCACGCGCAGGATGCGGATGCCGCCCTTCTCGACGATCACGCCGGAGACACCGCCCTTGGGCAGCGGCTCGATGGCCTTGGCAATCTGCGGGTCAAGCAGGTTCACCGCAACCACCGGCAGTTGGCCGCCGTGGGCGGCCGAATCCTTGTCTTGCGACTGCTTGGCAGCGACGTCGGCAAACGTATCCGGATGCGCCTTCAGGTCGGCATCAATCGCAGCGGCACGCTTTTGCGTGGCATCGTCGGTGCCGATGAGAAAGATCTGGGCGAGGCTGACGCGCTTGGGCTGCTTGAACTTGGCCTTGTTGGCGTCGTAGGCGGCATGCAGTTCGGCATCGCTTGGGTAGTCCGGCGGAGGCATCGCCTGCGAAGCGACAAACTTTTGCGTCAGGGCATTCTCGGAGGCGCGCGTCATCGCACGCTGCACGTCGGGTTGCTTGTCGAGGCCGGCTTTCCTGGCCTCGTTGAGCAGCACGCGACGGGCGAGTTCATTGCGCACCGTGCGGTCGATGCCGTCGGGCGTGATCGTGGCAGGATCGACACGGGCGTCACTGAGGATGGCACTGATATCGACGTCGGTGACCTGGGCGCCTCCGGCAGTGCCAAGTACATCGGCGGCAAGGGCAGGGGCGGCAAGACTGCAGGCAATCGCCGCCGCAATCAGGGTGTGTGTCAGTTTCATGGCAGAAAAATCCTGGGTTGATAGCTGGATAAAAGGGGGCCGGCCTGAAATGAGGCGAAATTGGGCATTAACGCACCAAAATAAAACGCCACCATGACGAAATGCCGTGCTAGAAGCGCATTTTTCCCGGTCTGTAGTGCTGCCCATGGAGCCGGTGCTGCTATATGCTCGGGCTTTTGATCCGCCCCGAGGCGAAATGTGCTGACTCGCCCGGGATTTGCCTCGATTTACCGGGCAATCGCGAACGTTATCCGGATTGCGGTGGCAGTGTCAAACCGGATAGTCCGCATTTCTTGCGCTCTCGCACCAAGCCGGGTATTGCGGCAGCGCGAAGCCATGGGGCAAATTCGAGGTCGTATTGCGGACACTTCGGCAAGGAGAGGGCGATGGGCGATTCTCGCGTAGCGATTGTGACGGGTGCCGGCAGCGGCATCGGTCGGGTGGCCGCACTGGCATTACTGAAGGAGGGCTATGCCGTCACGCTGATCGGCCGGCACGCCGATTCGCTCGCAGCCACGCGTGAACAGGCGGCAGCCGACGCACGCTGCCTGCCGATTGAGTGCGACGTCAGGGACGAGGTTGCAGTCGATGCCGCCTTCGACCAGACGGTTGCAACCTTCGGCCGCCTCGACGTCCTGTTTAACAATGCCGGCATTGCCGCACCCGGGCCGATCGAAGACATGTCGCTCGATGCCTGGAACGCGGTCATCGGCATCAACCTCACTGGCGCGTTTTTGTGCACGCGGGCGGCGGTCCGGATCATGAAAGAGCAAAAGCCGATGGGCGGGCGCATCATCAACAATGGCTCGATCTCGGCATACAGCCCAAGGCCCAATTCCGCGCCCTACACCGCCTCCAAGCACGCCATCCTCGGCCTGACCCGCTCGACGTCACTTGACGGGCGCAAGTACAACATTGCCTGCAGCCAGCTCGATATTGGCAACGCCGACACGGCCTTGGTCGACAAGATCCGGCGCGGCACGTTGCAGGCCAACGGCCAGATCGCGCCGGAGCCCGTGATGGACGTCAAGGACGTGGCGCGCGCGGTGGTTTTCATGGCGTCCCTCGGACTCGATTCCAATGTTCAGAACATGACCCTGATGGCAACCAAGATGCCTTTCATCGGCAGGGGATGACAGATCAGTTTTTCAGGATTCCTCTTCGACCCCTTCATGGCCAGACTCAAAAGCCGGGTACGTTGCATCCAACCTTGATCAGAGCAGCCAAGGCCGCGCGCAGCGCAGCAGCCGCTCGATGCCTTTAGAGCGGACGACTGGAAACAGGCGTCGCAGGAATTACGAGGCATGGCCACGACGCTGCCGCCAGCCGATTCCCGTCTTCTTCCAATGGGTTGCTTTGGACTTTCGCGGCGTCGGACACGCAGTCAGGAGCACACTCGCAGCGCTGGTTCTCAAGAGCAATTGCGGCGCTTGAGCAGTTCGGCATCGAAGCTTTGGGTCGGCAAGGTGGCTTCGATTACGTGCAATCCACGGCCTATGTCACGGCAGCAGTCGCCAAGGCACTTGCCGTTCGGGTCAACAGAAATTTACCGACGACTTCATAACGTCAGGCGTGCGCTCGCTGGGAATTGCGAGGATGCAGTGGACGTTCTTCGATTCGCTGATGCGGGACGTCGCGTCCACTCATCGCCGATTGCGGCAGAAATTTCACTAAGTATTACTGCGAAGCAGGCCTGGGACAGGAAGGACGGTGCCATGTGTAGAATCGGTGAAGACAGTCCGTCTTGCCCTTTTTGCGGGAACTGCACATCTTGGCATCAAGGCCCCTTCCACAGTTACCTGCCGGCGAGCCCGCCGAGGCGCCGCTGGCCATTTCCAATCTTGACGGGCTGCGCCACGCGCATCGCGAGGACGATCCGAGCGCGGGCATCGCCGCGACGCGCTCACTGCTAAAGAGCATGTCGCTGAGTTCGCGGCATGAGGACGTGCTCGACGTGGCCGGACACGGGTTGTCGCTTGCGCAGGACGCCGCGCACGCGCCGGATCGTCTTTACTTTCTGCTCATCAAGGCTTGGCGCCTGTTGCGCCTGGTTGCGCTCGAATCCGCTGCGCTCGTACTCAAGGACGCCGATCAGCTTGCCGTTGAACTGGAAGATCGGGCCAGCGAGGCCGAAGTGTTGCGCCTCATGGGCGTGTTGCACGGACTGGTTGGCGATCTGGATTTCTCGTGCAAGAACTTTTGCCGCTCGATCGAACTCTACGAGACGCTCAATCACGACTGGGGTCTTGCCGATGCATTGGGGGGCCTCGCCGTCGCACGCTGGCGCCAGGGCGAACTGAAAGAGGCTGCCGGTCTCTTCGAGAAATCGATCGGATACGCCAAGGCAAGCTGCAACTGGCTTTGCGCGATCCAGGCCAGCGCCAATCTTGCGAATTATTTCCTGACCAACGGCCCGCTGTCGGGCGCCGATGCGGCGCTTGCGGATGCCGAGCGCATTTACCAAGAAGAGAAACTCGCCCCGTGGTGGGGCTGGGCGCTGACCCTGGTCAATCGCGCCGCCTATCTGCAGTCGACGAATGACAATCAGCGCGCCATCGAGCTATACCGGTCTGCGCTTGCGATTTGCGATGTTATCGGCGAGGCCATCTTACGGCCCAGCATCGACAAGCAACTGTCTGATGCCATGGTCAAGCACGGCGATTTCAAGGCGGCGCATGCGCACCTGCTTTTGGCCTACGAGCGCGACATGGCCAATGCCGCTCGTGGCCGCGAACTTGAGATTCGCACCCTGCGCGGCTCGTTCGAACTCGTCCAGGAGCAGCGCAAGCGCCGGCTTTTCGAGGAACAGGGGCGCGAGCTGGAGCTGATCGTGGCGCAGCGCACGGCCGAATTGCAGCGCGAAATCGAAGTCCGCGCGCACGCTGAAAAAGTGGCGCAGGATCTGGCAGTTCACGATCCGCTCACCGGGCTTCCGAATCGGAGAAGCCTCAATCAGGTGCTCAAAGAACATATCGAGCGGGCAGGGCGCGAAGGCACGAGCGTCGGTGTGCTGTTCGTCGATGTCGACCAGTTCTCGCTGATCAACGATACCAGCGGGCACGACATGGGCGATGACATCCTCGTCGACGTGTCGAATCGTCTGCGCAAGGTGGTAGACGATGGCAGCGCAGTTTGCCGCTTTGGCGGCGACGAATTTGTCGTGGTTGTCGCCGACAGCCAGATCCCCGGTCGCGTATCGGCGGTGGTCGAGCGCATCGCCGAGGCGTTTAGCCGTCCCTTTCACGTCGGCCAGTCCGAGCGCACCATTGCATCTTCCATCGGCCTTGCACGCTTTCCTGAACACAGCCTCGATGCGGCCCAGCTGATTCGCTTCGCCGACATCGCCATGTATTCGGCCAAGCGCGACAAGCAGGCCTATGCCGAATTCAGCCTGTCCATGCGTGAGGACATCATCTTTCGCTCGGACGTCGAGCGCGAGTTCAAGCGTGCCTTAAGCGAAGGCCAGTTCTACCTCGTCTTCCAGCCGCGCGTGCGCTTGCCCGGTGGCGAGCTGGTCGGGCTGGAGGCGCTTGCGCGATGGAAGCATCCCCGTCATGGCGAGCTCTCTCCTGCGCGTTTCATCCCGGTGCTCGAGGAGACCGGCCAGATACGCGAATTCGGCAGATGGGCGATCCAGACGGTTTGCGCCCAGCAAAAAGCCTGGGTCGAGGCTGGATTGCAATCGATCCGGGTCTCGGTCAACGTGTCACAGCGCCAATTACAGGAGGCGGGCTTTGCCGGCGTCGTTCGCGACAGCCTGTCGCGCGCACGTATCAGCCCCACCTGTCTTGAAATCGAAATCACCGAAAGCACGCTTCTGGCTGACACCGACCACGTCGTCGGTGTGCTCAAGACTATCTCGAGCCTTGGCGTACACATTGCCATTGATGACTTCGGCACCGGCTATTCCAGTTTGAGTCTTCTGTCCAAGCTGCCCTTTGACGGCATCAAGATCGACCAGTCGTTCATCGCCTCGATGCTTGCCGGTGCATCGGACCGCATGATCGTGCAGACCGTGATTCGCATGGGCGAGGCGCTCGGAAAGTCAGTCACAGCCGAAGGCGTCGAGACCGAAGCACAATGCCAGGCCCTGGTTGATGAAGGCTGCACGTTCTGCCAGGGCGCGCTTTTTGGCATGCCCGAGCAAGCCGCGGTGATCGAAGCGCGCATGCGCAGCTGAGCGAACCGAAGCCGTGCCTGACTGTCAGATGAGCCAAATGCTTGTCTGACCCCCATGCAAATCACCACAGAGATCCCCACAGAGCAGCACGAGCAAGATACGGCGACCCGCGCGGATGCGGCGCCTGGCACACGCGCCAATGACATCAGGCTTCTGGTTGGCGGCCGCGCGCTATTTGCATCGGTGATTGCCGAGATCGACAAGGCCGTGCGCGCAGTCTGGCTTGAGACGTATATCTTTTACCTCGACGATACCGGCACTGCTGTCGCAAATGCGCTGCAAGCTGCGGCAAGGCGCGGCGTTGACGTGCGGGTCGTCGTCGACGGTTTCGGCTCGTCTGAGAGCATCAGCGCGCTCGAAAAAGCGCTTATCGGCCACGGTGTGCAATTCCGTGTCTTTCGTCCGGAAAGGAAATATCACCTCGAGCATGCCAGACTCAGGCGCCTGCACCGAAAGCTGATCCTGATCGACGAAACCGTGGCCTACGTGGGTGGCATCAATGTGCTTGACGACATGATCGATCCCAATCACGGGCCGCTTGACGCACCGCGCTTTGACTTCGCAGTTGAAGTCAGGGGAGCGATCATCAAGCCGATCTTCGTGACGATGACTTCGCTTTGGATACGGCTGTCAAGTGAATCGTCGAAGTCAAAGCGCAGGACGCGCCTCGAGGAATATCGGGAAGTGAGAAAGCAGGCCGGCTCGCAAGGCGGGGTGCATGCGACACTACTGCTTCGCGACAACGTCTTGCACCGGCGCAGGATCGAGCGCGCCTACCTTGCCGCGATCGCCCACGCCCGGGAGCAGGTGACGATCTGCAACGCCTATTTCTTTCCCGGGGCAAAGCTGCGCGCAGCGCTCATCAACGCGGCCAAGCGTGGCGTCATGGTGCGATTGCTGTTGCAAGGCCGTGCCGAGTATCCCATCCAGCACTACGGAACACGGGCACTTTTTAACGAACTGCTCGCAGCCGGGATCAGGATCTTCGAATACCAGCTCGGCTTTCTGCACGCCAAGGTGGCGGTTGTCGACAGCGATTGGGCAACGGTTGGCTCAAGCAATCTCGATCCGTTTAGCCTTCTTCTTGCACGCGAAGCCAATGTCAGCATCCGCGATGAGGCGTTCTGCCTGAAATTGAAGGCCGAACTCGATCGGGCGATCGACAGCGACGCCAGGGAAGTCGTCTTGGCCGACCGCGTCAAGTGGCCCTGGATTTTTCACATCTATAACTTCGTGTCTTACGGCATCTTGCGCCTGGGTGTCCTGCTTGCCGCCAAGGGCCTTGAATATTGAGGCCAGAGCAAGTTCGCAGCAGCCTTACCCATCAGGGCCCTTTCTTGCTGATATAGCGCTGACGAACGAGCGGAATTTTTCGACTCGGCCGTAGCGCCGATCCCCCACGTCGTCGCTGCGCTCCTTTGGGACCGTCATTTTTTTAGAAAACCCGAAATGGATGCTCGCGCAATCACGCCCGCATGGACGCCCTTGACCCTTGCGCAGCAACGGCGAGCAAACCCGACAGGGTGTTGGGTACCGCCTGGTCCAGCCGGCTTAGTCCTCTTCCTTCTCGCCTTCTTCCTTTCGCTTTTCATTGCAACGCCCGCGCTGGCCCAAATCGAGACGGCGAGCGCGGCGACCATCGAGGTCCCGGCGGCAAGGCTTCTGACCGGCCACTTGTCGCCGCAATTGCGCGACCCAACGGCATGGACCAAGAGCGATCACGATCTCCTGACAATCGCGCAACCGGTGGCCGATTCGCTCGCGATCGAGCCCGCCGAGGCGATCGAGAAGCATTCCGCCTTGATCTGGAAGCACGGCCACATCGGCTCGTCATCGCTTAGCATCCAGTGGCTCGAGAGCCCGCGCGCGCAGGTGCCTCCGTCGGTCATGACCGCAGCCGAAGTGACCCTGCTCGTCGTGCTTTTCATGATCATCGTCTACACCTTGCGCCATCTGTTTTTCACGCTGAACCGCCTCTTTGGCGAGCAGCGCCACCCCTACCTCGATATCGACACGGCTCAATGGCCAAGCGTCACGGTCCTGATTCCCGCGCATAACGAGGAGGGCGTCATCGCCCATTCGATCAAGGCGCTGCTTGAAGTCGACTATCCGCGCACCCGCCTTACGATCATGCCGGTCAACGACCGATCGACGGATGGCACGCGCGCCGTCATCGATGACCTGGCATTGACAGCGCCCGATGTCATCGCACCGTTTCACCGCGTCGATGGAAAGCCTGGCAAGGCAGCCGCTCTGAAGGATGCCAGCGCGCGCGTAGACACCGACATCATCATCGTCTTTGACGCCGACTACCTGCCCGGCCGCGGCCTTTTGAAGCAGCTGGTTGCACCCTTTTTTGATCCGCAAACCGGTGCCGTCATGGGCCGGGTGATCCCCGTCAATACCGGACGCAACCTGCTCACGCGGCTGCTCGACATGGAGCGCTCAGGCGGCTACCAGGTCGACCAGCAGGCGCGCATGAATATGAATCTGGTGCCGCAATACGGGGGAACCGTGGGCGGCGTCAGGCGCCTGGCCCTGGATGACGTCGGTGGCTGGGACGAGGAGATGCTCGCCGAAGACACCGATCTGACCTACCGGCTGCTGCTTCGCGGCTGGAAGACGGTCTATCAGAACCGCTCCGAATGCTACGAGGAGGTGCCGGAATCGTGGCCGGTGCGCGTGCGCCAGATCATGCGCTGGGCCAAAGGACACAATCAGGTCGCCTGCCGCTACGTGTTGCCCCTGCTTGGCAGCTCGACCGTCTCCTGGTTCGAGCGCATCGACGGCATGCTGCTGCTTGGTGTCTACCTGATGGCACCGCTTCTGTTGCTCGGCTGGCTCATGACGGTCTTCCTCTTTTACTTCAGCAACGCCCAGTGGCTCGCAGGTGCGCTGGCGCTCATCGCGCTCATGAGCTACGCGGCGGTGGGCAATTTTGCCGCGTTCTTCGAAATGGCGGCAGCCGCCTATCTCGATGGCAGCAACAAGCGCATGCGGCTCTTGCCGCTCAATTTCTTCGGCTTTCTCGTGAGTGTGCTGTCGGTATCGAAGGCCACGATCAACCAGATCATCTTTGACGGCGTATGCGGGCGAAGCCTCGTCTGGGACAAGACCGACCGCTATCGCAAGCCGGTGATGGCCGGCGCACCTGCACATCCATTCGCAGGCGAGAGGGTCGTCAAATGACCTTGCTCTTTGTGCTGGCCACGCTGGTCATGGTTGCCCTGCCCTTGATCCCGGCGCTTGCCGAATGGTATCGGCCCACTGACGCGCTACCGCTTAAGGTCGTGCGCGATTACGACGGCAGCGCGGACCATTTCGCCATGCGCTTTCGCCAGTTCATCAAGGCCCGCATGATCGAGGTCATGAGCGGCGCGAACGCCGAACCCGACCTGATCCATCACGGAACCCTGGCCAACGGCGACGCCACGATCCTGATCGGCCGCGACCAGGTCTTGCCTGAAAGTGCCATCAGCAAAGCGCAAGAGATCGATGCGGTGATCGCAGCGCTTGGCTCGGTCACGCTTCCTGCAAACATCTTTGCCAAGAGTGAGGTCTATGCAGAGGGCAACATCGATGTGTCCGAGCGCACCGCCTGTCGCGCCCTTTTGGCCGACAACGACCTGACCCTAGGCGCTGGCTGTGCCGTGCTGCGCTGGGCGCATGCCGGGCGCGATCTGACGACAGGGCCGCGCGCAAGGCTTTGGGGGCGACTGACCGCGGGCGAACGCATTGTCCTGGGTCGCGACAGCGTCTTTACGCGCCTGCATGCGCCGCGGATCGAGACTGGCGCTGCGCCCTTGAACGAAAAACGCGCCGAAGACATCGAGCGTGCCTTGCTGGCCATGCCCGACAACCTGCATTTTTATTCGAGCAACCGCTGGGTCTTCAAGAAAGAGCTGAACGTGCCACGAGACACCGCGCATCACGGTGACCTGATCGCAAAAGGCGCAGTCACTGTGGGCGAGCGCTGTCGCATCGAAGGCTCGCTGAAAAGCGTAAAGCAAATGACGATCGGCCAAGGCTCGATCATCGAAGGCGCAGTGATCGCATCCAAAGACCTGCATATCGAGAGCAATTGCATCATCGTCGGTCCGGTGGTGTCCGAATCCACCGTCACCATCGAGGCCGGTTGCGTCATTGGATCACCAACGCTGCCGACCACCATCACGGCGCCGCGCATCCGCTTTGCCGAAGGCGTCGTCATGCACGGCAGCGTCTGGGCACGCGAAGACGGAAAGATCCTTGGCGATGCGATGACCCGATACCCGGCGGCCACGACGCGCGAAGCCGCAACGCTTGCGCCCGCGCTATGAGGACGTTTGTCAACATCGTCCGATGGTCTCTTCTGGCGGTGTTGGCTGGGTCGAGCGCGCCGATCCTGGCCGCCCCCTTTGATCTTGGCACCTTCCAGGCACCGGATGGCGCAATTACGGTCACCGAAGGCGGGGAGACGGTCGAGCCCTATTTCGCGCTGAAGGCACTTCTGATTGCCAAGGATGCCGGGCTCGATGTCAGCCTGCCTGCGACGCGCTTTATTAGCTGGATGGAAACCGACGCCGGCACAGGCGGCATCAAGACATGGCCGCGCTTTCGGCGTTCGTGCCGTCCAGATGCCGGCGTTCGCTGGGCGCCTTGCGCTAAGGCCGATGCTGACGACGCGCTGCTCGCCCTGTGGCTCACGATGCTTGCCGAAATGCCAGGCACCGCTAAGGGGGGCAGCAACGCCAGGACCAGCGAGCGTGAACTGGCCGCACTCTACGAAAGGCGCGAGGGGGTCTATGAAATCAATAGCGACACGCCGGTGGCGCTGCTCATGGACAACGCCGAGATCGCCAACACGCTCAATGTCCGTGCACGACTGGCGCTCGGCCGCAACGAGCCGAAACACGCGGCGATGCTCAACGCACAAGAAAAGTCGCTGGTTCTGGCGCTGCCCCACATCTTTCCCGTGACCGACGGGCTTCCTGCTGCGAGCACCCAGCACGAAGACCAGGTCTCGTTTTATCCGGATCAGGTCCTGCCGATGTTTCTCGAAGCCGAAAACATCTCGTCGAAGGCATTCAAGCCGCCTTTGCTGTCGTACTCCGCCTGGATGGCGCGCTACCGCGAGCCCTGGCTTGACGGCGACGCCGACGCCTATCCCTGGGGACTTGTCGCGCTTGTCGCTGACCGGCACAAGGACGAGGACACGGTGACCTGCTGGCTGCAGCGTGCCGAAACGCTGCGCCACGGCGCGCACTGGAATGTCATGGAGGAAGCCGTATGGCAGGCGCTTCTCGTTCATCGCAGTTTTCCGCGAGAGGCGAAGACATGCTGACCCAGCCGATCTTGATGTGCATGGGGACACGACCGGAAATCATCAAGATGGCGCCGGTCTATCACGCGCTCAAGCAGCGCGGCTTTGTCCCTGCGATCCTGCACACCGGCCAGCATCTGGACATGGCGCGGCAGATGTACCAGTTCTTCCATCTAACGCCAGATCTGACGCTCGATCTCGGCGACGAGCGCGAGACGCTCGCAAAGCTTTCTGCCTTGCTTCTTGGCCACATCGGCGACGCCATGGCAAAACTGTCGCCGAAAGCCGTGCTGGTCCACGGCGACACGTCAAGTGCGGTCATGGCGGCGCTTGCCGCCTTCTACCTGAAGATACCGGTGGGCCATGTCGAGGCCGGCCTGCGCTCCCATTCGAGCTACGACCCGTTTCCGGAAGAAAAAAACCGCGAACTCGTGGCCCGGCTTGCCCATTGGCACTTTGCGCCCACTGCCGAGGCCGTTATCAATCTGAAGCGCGAGGGCGTCAGTCCAGACGCGATTTTCAAGGTCGGCAATACCATCGTTGATGCGGTTAGCCTCGCTGGCGAGATGATGTACGAGCGCACCACCAACCATGCCCCCGTTCTGCCGGCATCGCTTGAAAAACTCGAGAACATGCTCGTCTCCGGGCGACGCCTGGCGCTTGTCACCTCGCACCGGCGGGAAAACGTCGAGGGGCCGCTGGCTGGCATCGCGGCGGCGATGCGCGATCTGCTCGAGCGCGACCGCGATCTGATCGTGGTGTGGCCGGTGCACGCCAATCCGAAGGTGCAGGCGATCGTGCGCGGGGCCTTTGGCGACATCTCCCACGAAGTCGAGCGCCGGCTGTTTCTTTGCGAGCCGGTCGACTATCCGGCGCTGATCTGGCTCCTGCGCCAAGCCTGGCTGATCCTGACCGACTCGGGCGGCATCCAGGAAGAGGCCGCATCCTTGCATGTGCCGATCCTGGTCTTGCGCGACACCACCGAGCGCCCGGAGTTGATCTCAGGCGGCAACGGGCTTCTTATCGGCACCGACAGAGAACACATCGTCGCCGAGGTCATGCGCCTGGCAAATGACAAGCGCATTGGCGAGGCCATGCGAAGAGCACCCAACCCGTTTGGCGACGGGCGAGCGGGCAGGCGCATTGCTGACATTCTGTCGAAAGACCTGGCCGAACGGATCGCGGCATGAAGATCGCAAGCCCCTTGTGCATGGTCCTGGCCGTGATCGGCGCGATGCCGCTTTACTGCCTTGCGCAATCGTCCTCCGATGGCGGAAGCCAGGCAGGCAATGCGACAACCAGCGCGGCCTCGCCGATCTCAGCCCCGGGTCTGCAGTTGCAGATGACAGGCGATATCGAAGTGGGCCTTCTGCACGATTCAGTCAGCAACAGTTACGGCGACTGGAACGGTCAATTCGTGCGCGTGGTGGCACCCTTGGGCAGCGACGACACGCTCAACGCCGAACTCGTTAACAGTCGCGAGTTCCATGCGCATGGCACGCTCTTGACGGTCGGCGAAACGCACATCTTTACGGAGCGGATCTACGCGGCAGTATCGGCTGCGACCTCCACCGAAGGCTTCTACCTGCCAACCGCAAGGCTCGATGCTGCCGTCTACGAAAAGTGGCTGCCTGATTTTTCGCTCGTGACCAATATTGGCGTGTCGGGGATCAACAGTCGTGATGGCCACAGCGATCGGGCCCTGACCTTCGGGGCGGCGTATTACTTCACCTCGATTCCGCTCGTCACCGAAGCCGGCGCCCGCATCAATCAATCTTCGCCAGGCGACGTCAATGCCGACAGCGGCTTTGTGGCTGCCACCTACGGCATCGCCGGGCAGCACTACTTCTCGGTGCGTTACGGGTTTGGCAAGGAAGCCTACCAGCTGATCGGCGCAAACCAGGCGCTTGCCGATTTCTCCAGCAACGATGTGCTGCTGTCGTGGCGCCAGTGGATCGCATCCAATCAGGGCTTCCAGTTGCGACTTGACCACTATACCAATCCCTATTATCAACGCACCGGCATAGAAGCATCATGGTTTCACGATTTCTGAGACGAGCGCCGAAAGACATCGACGAACAGCAACGCATCGATGATCTCCGCTTCACGGGCTTTGCCGGCACCACGATCAAGATGCATCGCGCATTTCTCACGATGCCGATCCACCAGCGCGACATCGCAAGCGCGCTGGTGTTGCCGCTGGTGTTCGATGCGCTCTTGCTCTTCTTGACCGACCCGCTGATCGCGCTGTGGCGCTTCATGCTGACCTTTCTTACCGGGCAACTCGGGCTTGCGGCGGTTGTCACTGCCCGCACGATCGATCTCGGTCCGGCATTGATCACCTTTCCGAATCTCGAGATCAGCGCGGGTATGCCGACCCCCTTCGGCCTCTTCACGACTTTTCTTGCGACCCTTGTGATCTGGCTTTTGACCATGCTGATGAAGCCCGCGCGGCTTCTGCCGATGATCTACCTGTTGCGCGCGGCGGTCATCGTGCAGTGGTCAGCGATCCTTTACTTCACATTTTTCGAGACCGTCATTCCGATTCAGCTGACGGACTACATGGGCAAGAGCCTGGCTGCGTCCTACGTGCTGATGGCGCTTGTGCCCTGGCTCTTCGGAATCGGCCTTTACATCTTCAACTTCAGCATCCTGCACAAGATCGGTGTCACCTTGCTGGCGCTTGGCTACCTGTCCCTTCTGGTACCGATGCAGTATCTGCTTCAGCTGATCGTCTTTCACTACGCGTCGATCCAGTTCCTGCCGCTTGGTTTCATCGCCTTCGGAACGTTCCTGGATGTCTTCGTCATCATCGCCATCTACGGCTATGGCATGACCTGGCGTAACCGCACCCGACCCACCTGATCGGATTCGTAACGGGAAGGGAGCCGCAATTGCGCCGCAATTGCCGACTCTGACCCCGGAACGCCGGGCTCAAGTAGAGAGAACGAGCGGGGCGCTGCTTGGCTCGCCTGTTATGCCCATTTAATTTTCCCACTATGATGGGTGGCAAGACCCGGTGGAGAAGGAACTGAAATGGTGCGCGGCGAAGCGCCCCTGGGCAGGCCCATCGTGATCGGCGCGGGCATGGGCAGACTAGCGACCCGGGGTCACATCGAAGGGACCGCCATGAGTAACGAGAATGACCGAGCGAAGCGGCTGCTAACGCTCGATGAAGAAATTGCCGCGAAGATCGAGGCGGATCTGAAAGCGGGTGTGCTCTCGAAGGTGCCCGGTTTTGGAAAACCGCTCGCGGCAGACACAGGCTACGAACAAACGCCAGAAGAGTGGCGCATGGCGTTTAAGATTCTGAAGAATGCGGGCTTTGCTCCAACTGAAGTCGAATTGATGAAAGCGCGCGCAGCCCTTCAAGACGAACGCAGAGCCTGCAAGGACCCGAGCCAATGCAAGGCGCTTGACGATCAGATCCAGGACCTGTCGTTAAGAATCTCGTTCCGGATGGATCGGTTCAAGTCCTATCGCTAAAGCCCGCGCATTCGGGGACGACGACGGCAATCAGCTGCAACCCGAGCGCTTGCATTTTGCGCGCTGCCCAGCGGCTTCGCCGGTATCGTGCGGAAGGGCCGAATCGGACACCTTGCGCGGTGCCCAGCCAGCGCGTTCGAGCTATACGGTGCGGCGAAGCGGGAGTGTCCGAAGGCGGCCGCGCCAGCTGGTTGCACCGAGCAACACCAGCCCGGCCAGCATGAACAGATACGTTCCGGGTTCGGGCACTGCGGCCGTGATGTAGCTGTAGTTCGCCGTCTCAAACGCGTTGGTTGGCGAGCTCATCTGCACCGAGTAGATCGGATCCGTCGGTGAACTGAAGGAAAAATAGCGGGTAACGCCTTGGTCGCCAAGGTTGAAGTACGGACCCATGGACTGTACCGACAACCCCGTGAAAGTGGCGATGTCGCTGTCGTTCTTGCCCAGAAAGGTGATGGTGTTGTATGCGTCAGGCGAGCCCCATTCGAAAGTCAGGTTGCTCAAGCCCTGGGAGAACGTGATCGAGCCTGTGTCCACCGTACCATTGGCGCCTGAAATGCCAATCGACCAGAAGTCACTCGATCCCGGGGGTGTTGCCGCGGTGCCGCCGTAGACCCCTGCGTTGGGCAGGAGGAACGCTCCCCCCGAAAAGGTCGCGATGCCAAACGTCGCCGAGGCGGGTGGCGCAATGACCGAAGAGCCAAAATTGATCGACGTGCCGCCTGTCGGCTGGGTTTCAGTGACTGTCGCGGTCCCGCCTGCAAGTGCCGCTGATGTGGCAAGCGTCAACGTGGCGCACAAGGCGAGCTTTTGGATCTTCATTCCTGTATTCCTTTACGATCAAGGCCAATCAATGCGCTCTCGGCAAGGGCAACGTACCGCCTTTGCACTGCATCAATCATAGTCAAATAGTCGCAAGGGGGCGATGCCCCGTAGGACTTTGTCTTAGTCCTTTCGGACTACCGTTGACATTCATTTACATCTGCCCGACGGGACCTTTATGGCCCTTGTCGCTGTCGCACCGTTTCGGCATGATCTCCAGAGGGGAACATCGCCGCTGATGCGCGCCGTGCACGCTTCAAGGCGCTTTTGATCGGGCTGCCATGACCGCACGCGCAGGTTGTCCGGTGAGGGAAGCCCTGTGCCTGCGGGCGTCGCCCAGGTTGGGCTAAGATGCAGTGCAGCATTTTCGAATTTCGCAGTGTCCTGATCGACTCCTTCTAGCCTATGGCATTGACGTCGCCACAATTCGTCCTCTTCATTGTCGCGGTGGTGCTGATCTTCCATCTGAGCGCATCGCTTATCTATCGGCGCTGCGTGCTGACGGTTGCCAATGCCCTTTTCCTCGCGAGCTTTGTGACCTCGGCCATGCAGCTCGCGCCGCTTTTGGCCTTCCTTTTCGTCGGCTTTTTGGCAAGCCGCACGGCAAGGCCCGATCGACGCTGGCTCAATGCCATCTGGATCGCTGCCATCGTCGTCCTTTTCGCGTGGCTGAAGAAATACAGCTTCATCGCGGTTCTGCCGCCGCTTCCCTTTGCCTACCTGGGCATCGGTTTGTCCTACATCCTCTTTCGCATGCTTCAGCTCGTCATCGATCGCTCGACCGAGGCAGCGGGCGAAGCGATGAGCCCGCAACGGTTTTTTGACTACACCTGCAACTTCCTGTGCTTCATCTCCGGGCCAATCGAGCGTTCCGGAGACTTCATCGCCAATCAGGAAGCACTGGCCCGACCGATCGATGAGGAACGCGCGTACCGCGCCATCGCCCGCATGATCCTGGGTTACATCAAGGTGATGGTGGTGTCAGCCATCGCCAATTACATCTTCGCGCACGCCAGCGACTCGCTTTTTGCGGGCCTTCCAAGCGCGTCGCGGATCACGCTGTCTGGCCACTATATGCTCGCAGTTGTCAGCTACACGGCGTACCTGTATTTCAATTTTGCCGGCTACATGGATATCGTGATTGGCATCGGATGGTTGCTCGGGCAAGACCTTCCGGAGAATTTCGATCACCCGTTTCTTGCGAGAAACCTTTTCGAATTCTGGGCGCGCTGGCACATGACGCTTTCGAGCTGGTTCAAGACGTATCTTTTCAATCCGCTCCTGACTGCGATGGCGAGCCGCGTCACGTCAGCCAAGGCCATGCCCTACTTCGGTGTCCTGGCGTTCTTTGTCACTTTTTTCGTCATGGGCGTCTGGCATGGCAGCACGGTCGTGTTCGTCATCTACGGGCTTGTCATGGGTGCTGGCGTGAGCATCAACAAGGTCTGGCAGATGGCCTTGACCGACCGGCTTGGCAAGAAGCGTTACCGAAAGCTCGGAGAATCGTTCGCCTATGCAGCGCTTGCACGCGGGCTGACCTCTGCCTTTTTTGCGATCGCTGTCACAGCGCTTTGGGTTGATTTCACCCAGATGAGCGCAATTGCGGCGCGGCTTGGGGCTCTCGGCATGGCACTCGCGCTTCTTGTCCTGACGCTTGCCGGAACCCTGATCTTTCCATTCACCGAGTGGCTTGGCGCAAGACTCGTAATTGCAAAGCCGCGCTTGGAGCCATGGCTTAAAGGTGCGATTGGCCGACAGATCGGCCTTGGCGTACAGATCCTTCTCATTCTTGCCGTGACGTCGTTTTTCCACAAGGCGCCAGAGTTCGTCTACAAAGCGTTCTAGCCATGCGCGTCATCGTCAAGCAACTCGTCTATCTGCTCGCATCGGTCGTGGGCGTGTACCTCGTGATTTTGGCCATTGTGCTCGTGGCTTTTCCTGACGAGGACAGCGACGGCCCGATGAATTCCGCGCGGGCGCCTTCGACCTACTTCGTCACCGAACCCAAGTACGTCGTTCTGAATCGACGCTCGCTCGCAACCGATCGACCCCGCGTCATCTTCGTTGGCGCATCCAATACGGTGGTCGGGTTCAGGCAGCGCCAGGTGGCAGCGCTTCTGCCCGGTGTCGAAGTCGACAATCTTGGTGTTGGCGGCGCCAATGTCACCGAAATCGCCCAGGTGATCGACCTCGCACTTGAGGCCGAACCCAAGGCTGCCCGCGCCGACGATACATTCGTGATCTCGATCTGGTACGGTGAATTCGCGCAGGATCGAGTCAGGTGGTACACGCCCGATCGGCACCCGGGAGACACCGATATCAACATCGAGCAATATCGCTACGCCCTTTATCACCGCACGAAAGACGGGCCGGCCTTGTCGCTTCCCATCGAGGATTTGCGCTTCGAGATCGCCGCGCTCCGCCCCTATCTGCTTCTGGATGAGCTCTCTCGTCGTGCAACCGCCGGCATGCGCAGCTTGCTGTTTCGCGACAAGGGCAACCGCACCGACGCCGAGCGCGACTCGGCCACGCTTAGCGAAGCCGAAAAAGCCCGTGATCTTGAGTACTGGCAAAGCCAGATACAGCTGCAAGGCGAGGTCTCAAACGAGCAGTTCGACGTGTTGCACGCCGCCATTGGCAGAATTCTTGCATCGGGAGGAAAAGTCGTCCTCGTCGACTTGCCGATCCCCAAATGGCATAGCAGTCGTTCGCCGTTCTATGAAAGCTATCTGAAGCGGCGCGACGCCCTGCTCGCGGAATTGAAAGGCACGCCGGGGTTTCGCTTCGTCGACATGGGAGAGCAGGACAATGATCTCGACTTTTCAGACGAAGTTCACCCAAAGCCCACCATTGCGCCGCGCTGGGCTTCTACCATCGCAAGCGCCTTGCGCGGCCAGTTGAAGGTCACAACAGAAGCGCGATCCGATGAACCAGTTCGGCCTTGAATTCCATCATTTCGGGCTCGCCGTGCGCGATCCCGCGCTCGCCTTCAAGTATCTCGGGGCGCTCGGCTATCGCGCAGGCGCATCCTGCTTCGATCCCCTGCAAAAAGTGAACCTCGCAATGCGGCATCACGACGTCATGCCCGATGTCGAAGTCGTCTGGCCAGGCGATGGGCCGTCTCCCATCGACCAGATGCTAAAACGCAGTGACAGCCTCGTCTATCATCTTTGTTATACCTCGGAGGATGTCGATGCCTCCCTGGCGTCAATCGAATCGTCAGGTCTTGACGTGCTGCCCATCACCGAGCCGTTGCAAGCACCGCTCTTTGAGAATCTGCCGGTGTCGTTCTATAACGTCGGTGGCATCGGCTTGATCGAAATCATTCACCTGAATGCCGCGTAATGCCGAACCATCTCCCGACATCGGCTTCTAACCGTCCACACCCATTTTTGCACCAGGCTCAACATGAATAAGCAGGTAATGGAAAAGCTGACCCAAGTCTTTCACGACGTCTTTGACGATGACGAACTGGTGTTGACGCCACAATTAAGCGCCGATGATGTCGATGAATGGGACAGCCTGTCCCACATCCGCCTGATCCTCTCGGTGCAACGTGCCTTTAACGTCAAGATTTCGCCAGCAGAGACGAGCCGGTTAAAGAACGTGGGTGAGCTCGTCGATCTGATTGAAGCCAAGCAGGCGGCGTAGTCCACGTCCATCCCGGAATCGCCATGGCCAATCAAATCTACGAGGAACTCAGCTGGCTGCCGCGCCCGCCCGAGGATTTCAGCGCGCTTTGCAAGTCCGTGCCCGAGGCAGGAACTGCATCGGGGCGCGCGATTCGTTCCCTGGCATGCTACGCACTTGACGAGAATCAACTCAACCGGCTGGCACGGGTCATCGCCGCCAGGCGTACGCGCGCAGATGGCCTCGCGTCGCTTGCCCCGTATCGGCTCGGTATTCTTAGCAATGCGACGATCGATTTTCTCGTGCCGGCGCTGGTTGCCACGGCCGCGCGCTATGGCTTTGCACTCGAGTGCGTGACCACGCCCTTCGGGCAGGTACTGCAGACCGCGCTTGATGCGACATCGGCGCTTTATTGCGCGCCGCTTGACGCCGTGCTGCTTGCCCTTGACTACCGCGGCTTGCCGCTATCGGGTGGGCCGGCGGATGAGCCTGCGGCAGCGGCTGCAATCGCTTTGGCACTCGAGCAGGTCAACATGATTCGCAGCGCGGTGCATGATCACGCCGGCGTGCCATGCATCCTGCAGACGCTGGCGCGGCCGCCTGAGACGTGTTTTGGCAGCCTCGACCTGGCCATGCCCGGGACCGAGAGAAACCTGATCGACGCGTTCAACCGCGGCCTTGCCGCGAGCATCGACAAGACGCAGGATCTGCTTCTGGACATTGCCGGCATCGCCGAGACGGTGGGGCTCGCCGACTGGCACGATCCGACGCTATGGAATCTGGGCAAGATCCCGTTTTCGAACCGCTTTTTGCCGCTTTACGCTGATGTCACATGCCGCCTGGTTGCATCACAACGCGGCAAGAGCCGGCGCTGCCTGATTCTCGATCTGGACAACACCGTGTGGGGCGGCGTCATCGGCGATGACGGCCTTGAGGGCATTGCGCTCGCCCAGGGCGATGCCGAGGGCGAGGCCTTTCTGTCGGTACAGCGCACCGCCCTGGCACTGCGCGATCGCGGCATCGTTCTCGCCGTGTCATCGAAAAACCACGACGCGACGGCGCGCCTGCCGTTCCAGAAGCACCCGGAAATGCTCCTGCGTGAAAACCATATTGCCGTCTTCCAGGCGAACTGGAACGACAAGGCGACCAACATCAAGGCAATCGCAAGCGAGTTGTCACTCGGTCTCGAATCGATGGTGTTTCTCGATGACAACCCGGCTGAACGCGGTCTTGTCAGACAAATACTCCCCGAGGTAGCGATTCCGGAATTGCCGGCTGATCCAGCACTTTATGCACGCACGCTTTTGGCCTCGGGATATTTCGAGTCGATTGCCTTTTCCAAAGAAGATCGCGAGCGCGCGGATTTTTATCAGAACAACGCCAAGCGCTTAGCCCTGCAAGGCAAAGCGGGTGATGTCGATAGTTACCTGCGCTCGCTTGACATGACCATCCACTTTGCCCCGTTTGATGCGCTTGGACGCTCGCGCATCACGCAGCTCATCAACAAATCGAACCAGTTCAACCTGACGACGAAGCGCTATACCGAGATGGCAGTCGCGCAGCTCGAAGCCGATCCCTCCGCGTTTACCCTTCAGGTCCGCCTCAAGGACAACTTCGGCGACAACGGCATGATCAGTGTCGTCATCTGCAAGGAGAGTGAGGGCGATTGGCTCATTGACACGTGGCTAATGAGTTGCAGAGTTCTCGGGCGCGGCGTGGAACGAGCTGTTCTGAACGAGGTTGTAGCAAATGCCCGGTCGCGAGGAATCTCGCGCCTCATCGGCAAATATATACCCACCGATCGGAATCAGCTGGTTGAAGACCATTTTGAAAAATTGGGCTTCGTCCTTCTGGAGACGACATCGGACGCAACCACCGTGTGGGAGCTCTTGACGAAATCATACGAGCCGGTCGATCTACCGATCACTGTCGAGCATGCACTGGGAGCCACAGCTTAACTGCCTTTCATGACGACGATCTCAAATGAAATCAACCGCGAAGCTCGGAAATGCAGGCGGAGCACCTATGAGCGTTCAATCAGCTGCAACAAATGCGTTTCTGTCTTGGAACGTGCTACCAAGCCCACATCTCGACATCGCCAAATTGTGAATCTTCATGGCGCTTCCGGTTTCGATCATTCGCATGAAGGACGCAGAGAATGAATGCCGATGTTGATATCCTGATTCTCTCGTGGAACCGCGCGGACGATACGATTGCTGCCATCCAAAGTGCTCAGGAGCAAACTGGAGTTCGACAACAGATCATAATCGTCGATCAGGGTAGCGATCCGGAGAACCTTTCGAAATTGCGCAGTTGCATAAGCAATCTTCCGAATATCACCTTTGTCGAACTAGGAAAGAATGTGGGCGTTGCAGGTGGACGCAACCACGCGGCCCGCCTTGGAACATCGCGTTATCTGGTCGCCTTGGATAGTGATGCGATTTTTGCCACCGACGAAACCGTAAGTCGCGCGGTGAAATACCTAGATGCGAAGCCTGAGCTATGTGCAATCGGATTTCGAATCACAAACTTTTTTACACGTGAAAACGACGTCACTTCCTGGGACTACCCGGGCCATAGCGTTGCTAGCGAAGGTTTCGAGACGACCCGATTCATTGGAGCAGGTCATGCAATTCGCCGTTCCACATTTGAAGAAGTTGGCGGATATGATGACCGTCTCTTCTTTTGCGGCGAAGAACTTGATCTCTGCTATCGAATGCTAGGGACCGGCCAGAAAATTGAATATTTCCCGGATGCAGAAGTCTTGCACAAGATCTCTCCTGAAAACCGCATTCGTTGGGACCGTGG
>CAJCIC010000017.1 GCA_903970185.1 Gammaproteobacteria bacterium | reverse complement strand
AGCCTGCCGGCAGCCTCTTCGGTCACCTACACCGTGTCGGCCAGGGTGCCTGCAAGCGGCACGCTGTCAAACAGTGCCAGCGTCGCGCCGCCCACCGGCGTCACCGATCCGAACACGAGCAACAACACCGCCGGGCCGGTCCTGACCACGATTGTCACGTCGGTACCGACCCAGGCCGACCTGGCCGCGAATATCACCGGTCCTTCAAGCGTTGCACCCAACGGCGTTGTGACCTATGTCGTGACCATCACCAACGGCGGCCCGGCCGCAGGCGACGGCGCGCCGTTCACCGATGTCCTGCCTGCGGTCTTGCACAACGCCAGCGCGGTGTGCGGCAACGCACTGGGCGGCGCCGTCTGCGGCGCGGTCACGGTGACCGGCAACAGCATCGCCTCGACCATCGCGCAGCTTCCCTCAGGCGCATCGTTGACCTTCACCATCACCGCCACTGCGCCTGCTGCCGGCTCGTTCCAGAACAGTGCAAGCGTTAATGCCTCGCCAGCAGCGCCTGATCCCAACCTCGCCAACAACACGGCCGGCCCGATCGTGACCACCATCGCGGCGCAAACCGGGACGGCCAACCTTGGCATCTCCAAGGCCGGCCCGGCCACGGCCGGTGCTGGCAGCAACTTCAATTACACCATCGTCGTCTCCAACGCCGGGCCGAATGCAGCCGATGGCGCCCAGGTCTCGGATCTCGTGCCCGCCGGGCTGACCAACATCCAGGCGGTGTGCGGCGGCGCCACCAACGGCGCCGTGTGCGGGCCGGTGACGGTGTCAGGCAGCACGGTGTCAAGCGTCGTTGCGCACCTGCCGGCGCTAGGCACGGTGACCCTGACTTTGACCGTCACCGCACCGATTCCTTCCGGGCTTGTGCCAACCACGGTGATCAACCGCGCGAGTGTCACGCCGCCCACCGGCGTCACCGATCCGGATCCGACCGATAACGTCAGCGGCGAGGTCGAAACCGCGATCGTCTCCTCCGGCGTGTCAGGCACGGTGTGGCTCGACATCAACCACGACCATCGCCTCGATAGTGGCGATCCGGTTCTGCCCAACTGGATCGTCCAGCTCTCGCGCAACGGCGCCGTCATCGCCACGACCACCACCAACGCCAGTGGCCAGTACAGCTTTGTCGGCGTGCCGCCCGGGGCGGGCTATACCATCACCTTCCGCGATCCGGGCAGCAAGGCCGTCTACGGCACGCCGGTCAACGGCGACGAGGGCACGCCCAATCCGCAGTCCGACGCGGTGATTGGCAACGGCATCATCCAGAGCATCACGCTGCAGCCGGGCATCAACATCGCCCAGCAGAGCCTGCCGGTCGATCCGAGCGGCGTCGTCTACGACTCGGTCGCACGCACGCCCATCGGTGGCGCCACCGTGACGCTCATCGGGCCTGCCGGCTTCAATCCCGCGACGCAACTGGTCGGCGGCGCGGGCAACGTCTCGCAGGTCACCGAGGCCAGCGGCCCGACGGCGGGGGCGTACCAGTTCCTGCTGATCAATCCGGGCCAGCCTGGCGGCGCGCCCGTGGGCACCTACAGCATCCAGGTGACGCCGCCTGCGGGCTATCTGCCACCGCCAGCCAAGGCCGGTGGCGTCTCGCCGCCGGGCGGCACTTTTGCCGTGCCCGGGCCTGCCAATGTGGCAACGCCGATCCAGCCCCAGGTCGGCCCGCCCCCGGTGGGCGTGACCGGTGCGAAGACGATCTACTACCTGTCGTTCACCTTCGCGGCGAATTCGGGCAGCATCATCGACAACCAGATTCCGCTTGACCACATCGCCGCCGGTGCGCTGACGGTGCAAAAGACCGGCAACACCACGACCGCCGATATCGGCGAGACGGTGCTCTATACGGTGACGATCACGAGCGCCGCCGGGACGCTTAACGGCGTCGTTCTCGATGACCGGCTGCCGCGTGGCTTCGTGCTCGTGCCAGGCACGATCACGATCAACGGCGTCAAGGCGCCGGATCCGAAAGTCACCCAGGGCGGCCAGCTCAGCTTTGCGGTCGGCACGGTGAGCTCGGCGCAAACCGTGCAGGTCACCTACCGCGTGCGCGTCGGCGTTGGCGCGCAAGGCGGCGACGGCGTCAACCGCGCCCAGGCGACATCGCCCAGTGGCGCATCGTCGAACGTCGCGACCTTCAAGGTCGATGTCTCAGGCGGTGTCTTCACCACCGATGCCTGCGTCGTCGGCAAGGTCTTCGTCGATTGCAACGGCAACCTGATCCAAGACGAGCACGAACTGGGCATTCCGGGCGTGCGCCTGTACTTCTCCGACGGCACCTTTGTCATCACCGATGCCGAGGGCAAGTACAGCTACTGCGGCATGCGCCCGACAACGCATACGCTCAAAGTCGACAAGACGACGCTGCCGCCGGGCTCGCACCTGGTCGAATCGAGCAACCGCAACGCGCTTGATCCCAACAGCCTGTTCATCGACCTGAAGAGTGGCGAATTGCACCAGGCCGACTTCATCGAGGGCTCGTGCTCGTCCGAAGTCATGGAAGACGTCAAGGCGCGCAGGAGCAAGGGTGAAGTCAACGCCGCCAAGCCGACCAAGCCCGCGCCCGCGCTGATTTTTGATTCGCACCCGCTCGCTGCGCCAGCCGCGCAGCCAGGCGCAGCAGGAGAGGCGAAATGAGCCGCCGAGCGCTTTTCGTCCTGCGCGCGGGGCTTGCCGTGACGGCGCTGTCGCTCGCGGCTGCGAGCTTCGCGCAGCAAACTGCGGGCGCACCCGCGCCCGGTGCGGCAAGCACCGGCCAGTTCGAAAACGTCGTGCCGGTGCCGATCGATCCGCGCTTACAGAACCTGCCCGACAATCGTCCGCGCGCGCTAGGCGGGGCCAATGCCGAAGTCGGGCGCATCCGCATCGAAGTCGATCGCAACGCCGTGCCGGCCGATGGCCAGACACCGGTGAATGTCATGGTGCGCCTTTTCGATGGCAGCGATCAGCCGCTGCAAAAGCCGGTGACCATCACCATCGAGACGAGTGCCGGACGCGTGCACCTGCTCGATCGCGCCACCGATGAACTCGGCCCCGCGCGCGGCGACATGGATCGCGTCACGCCCGGCATCCAGGTCAAGGTGAACAACGGCGTCACCCAGTTCCAGCTGATTGCGCCAAGCGTGCCGGCCAACGCCGCGCTGCGCATTACGGTTGGCGGCCAGGAGGTGACCGGCCGCATCAGCTTCGTGCCTGAACTGCGCCCGATGCTGGCCACCGGCTTGATCGAAGGCGTGGCCTCGTTTAGCAACGGTCCGACCTCGGGCACGAGCAACAGCCTGTTCGAAAACGAACTCAACAACTACCACGAGACCGACGCTGGCAAAGACGAGTTCGGCGCGCGCACCGAGTTCTTCCTGAAGGGCGTGATCCGCGGTGACTACCTTTTGACCATGGCCTACGATTCGGACAAGGCCGGCCAGTCGCCGCTTTTTCGCGACATCCGGCCCGAGGAGTTCTATCCGGTCTATGGCGATGCCTCGATCAAGGGCTTTGATGCCCAGTCGACGCAAAAACTCTACGTGCGCATCGATCACGATCACTCGTTCGTGATGTTTGGCGACTTCAATACCGGCAGCACGACCCACGATCCGGCAGCGCTTGGCAATTACTCGCGCACGCTCACAGGCCTCGATGGCCACTACGAGACCAGCACCGTCATCGCCGATGCCTACGCCTCGCGCACGTCCTCGGTCCAGGTCGTGGAAGAGCAGCGCGCGCGCGGCACGTCAGGTCCGTACTTTGTCACCAACCTGAATGGCATTCGCGATTCGGAAAAGGTTGAAATCCTGACGCGCGATCGCAACCAGCCGTCGGTGATCCTAAGCGACCAGGTGATGACCCGCTACGTCGATTACACCTTCGACCCGTTCGCAGGCCAGGTGCTGTTCATGCAGCCGGTGCCAAGCGTGGATGCCAACTTCAATCCGATTTCGATTCGCATCACCTACGAAGTCGACACCGGCGGCGAGAAATACTGGGTCACGGGCGTTGATGGCCAGATCAAGCTCAACGACCACTGGAGCGTGGGCGGCAGCGCCGTCAAGGATGCCAACCCGATTGCCGAGTATCGCCTGGGCAGCGTCAATACCACCTTCAAGATCGATGACCACACCTCAGCCACGGTCGAAGTCGCGCATTCGTCGCTTGACCGCAGCGACGATGCATCGCTTGTCGAAGGCGAGATCGCCAAGGGCAGCGGCAACGCCGAGCGCGTCGAAGTGCACGAGCAGTACGGCGACTTCCAGGGGCTCTTGACGGCAGGGCGCACCGACATCGGCTATTACAATCCGACCGCGACGCTGACCGGCGGCCGCGAGGAGATCGCCACGCGCGAGTCCTACCAGGTCGATCCGGATTTGAAGATTTCGGCCGAATTGATCAAGTCCGAAGATCGCAACAGCGGCGCCGAGCGCACGGCAGGGCAGGTCTTTGGCGACTATCGCCTCTCGGACATGTTCACGCTTGAAGTCGGGGTAAGGCGCAGCGAGGACAAGGTCGGATCGCTTGACGGCCAGCCGGCGGGTGTCAATGCCTATGCCGCGGGCATTACCAATACCGCGGTGGGCGAGACCTACACGCCGGTCCTGAACAATTCGCCGCAGCTGGCGAGCAATCCGAATCTGACCAACAGCACCAGCGTCAGGCTGAAACTGACCGCCAAGCTCGGCGACAAGTCGAGCGTCTATGGCGAATACGAGCGCGACATCGAGGACGCCTCGAAGCAGCGCTACGCCCTTGGCGCCGACTACAAGATCGCCGAGCGCACGCGCTTGTACCTGCAGCATGAGTGGTCGACGTCGAGCTCGGGCCCCTATGGCTTGAGCGATGGCTCGCGCGATTCGCTCACCGCCATCGGCATTGACAACAGTTACATGAAGGACGGCCAGATCTATTCGGAGTATCGCCTGCGCGATGCCGATGACGAGCGCGACGCGCAGGCGGCGTTTGGCGTTCGCAACCTCTGGACGATTGCCGATGGCGTGCGCATCACGACCAGCTTCGAGCGCCAGAACACGTTCTCGAATTCGGCCTCGGGCGTGACCACTGCGCTGCCCAACGCGACCGGCTCGACGGCGGGCACGACAGGGGCGACCGGCGTTAGCGCCAGCACGCCCACAGCGGGCACCGTCGCCGGCTCGCCGGTTCTCGTCTCCTCGGTCAATGGCGCGCCGATCCCGACCGGCGCTGCGAGCATCGGCTCGCTGCTTGCGCCGGTTTCCGCCGTCGGCGCGGCAACGGCGCTAACCGGGGCCATCGAATTGACCTACGATCCGACCTGGAAGGCGGCTGCGCGCCTCGAGCTGCGCCAGGATCCGGACTACAACACGGTGCTCTCGACCTTCGCCTACAGCACCAAGATCGATCGCGACTGGACGCTGATCACGCGCAACTTCCTGAATTATCTTGACGCCCGCACGGACACCGTTGCCGACCAGTACGAGGAACGCGTGCAGTTGGGTGCGGCCTATCGCCCGGTTGACGACAATCGCTGGGCCGCGCTGATGCGCTACGAACTGCGCATGGACGAAAACCTGACGGCACCGGATCCGGCGCGCGAATGGGCCAACATCGTCTCGGCGCAGGCAACGTTCCATCCGAACCGGCCGTGGTGGTTCTCGGCTCGCGCGGCAACCGAGTGGGTCTACGACGATTTCTCGGGCCAGCGCTCCAACTACACGGCGTATCTGCTTGGCTCGCGCGTCGTCTATGACATCAGCAAGCGCTGGGATATTGGCGCTAACGCCGATGTCATGGTCAGTCCGGAAGGCGCGGCACGCCAGTACTCGCTGGGCCTTGAGGTCGGCTACCTGGTGAAGGAGAACCTGTGGTTCTCGCTCGGCTACAACTTCGAGGGTTTCTCCAACCGCGACCTGACCGGCACCGACTACACCAACCGTGGCTTCTTCGTCAGGCTGCGCTACAAGTTCGACGAGGACCTGATCTCGGGTGACGATCCGTCGGTCAACCAGACCTTGCCACCGCTTGCAGCGCCGCAACCCAAACCATGATGCCCTCCTTGTCCTTTTCATCGTATCTGACCGTGCGAGGCCCTATGCGCCATGTCCTTCAGTCTTGTTGCGCGACCCTTGCGCTGGTTCTCGCCAGCAGCGCATGGGCACAGGTGCCAGAACTCACCGCGCCGCAAAGGCGCATCACCGACGAGGCCCTGTACCACGACAATACGGTCTACCAGGTCTACGAGGAACGCCTGAAGGATCTCAATGCCCGCGGCCATCGCGTGTCCGACTATGACATGGCCAAGGCGCAGTGCTGGGTCGATGTCAGTTTCCATGAGTACTCGAGAAACGACCGCTCGCCATTTCCTGCCGAGGCGCTCGGGCAGGCCGAGGCGATCATCGAAGCGCTGGAGAACAACACCACACCCGCAAGCCGCGATACACCGCTCATCAACGACGCCACGCGGCTGCGGCCTGACCTGTGGCAGCGCATCGCCGAGATCAAGGCGGGTCCGCAACTCGAATGCGCGGCAGAGGCGCTCGCCTGCGGCGAGGTCGAACTGGTGCATGCCGGCAACGAGTACAAGCAATTCGGCTGGCGTCATGCCAATCCCTACGTCGGCATGGCCGAAGACGCGATTGACGAGGCAAGTGCTCAAGCCGCGCACTGCCAGCCACCGCCGCCGCCGCTCGTGCCGGCACCCGCTGCGAAGGTCACGACCGAGCGCCTCGTGGTGCGCACCGATGCGCTGTTTCTCTTTGGCCGCTCCGATTATGCCGGCCTGACCGAAGGCGGCCGCGCGACGCTTGACAACCTCATCGGCGCGATGCCAAAGCCCGACGCCGTGATCAGCGTGTCGGTGGTGGGCTATACCGACCGCATTGACGTGCATCACGATCCGAGCGACAACCAGCGCCTGTCCGAGGCGCGGGCGCAAACGGTTGCGACCTACCTGACCCAGCACGGCATCGACAAGGCGCACATCACAAGCGAAGGCCGCGGTGCGGCCAATGCCCTTGTCAGTTGCTCGCAAGCTGACAAGAAAGCCCTCTACGCGTGCCTTGCACCGAATCGGCGCGTCGAGATCGTCGTGACGAGCAGCACCATGCCGTAAGGGGCGCGACGAATGACGCGCAAAAGGGGCGCACGTGAGATCAGCCGCGAAGGATCGTGATGGATAGCGATACCGAGATCGAGTTGCTTGGCGCGTTTGCGATTAACGATCGCAATGGCACAGCCCATGAGGTGCGCTCGGTGCGCATCTTCAACGAGAGTTACGGCGTCATCGACGTCTTCGTCACGCTCTCGCCGTCAGCGACCGAGGCGCGCCTTTGCGATGACCCGGTGGCGATCGCGCAGATCATGCGCCGCCTTCACGACGCCGGCTATAGCGGCCCTGATTTCGGCCGCGGCGACGAGGGCCTGCAAGACGACTGCCTGATGGTGCTCGAGGCTCCGCAAGCGTTCAACCGCTTTGCTGCAAGCCGCGGCTGGAAGGACCTCGCTGCCGCCTTCGAGAGCGACGACGACAACCCCGCGCCGGATGCAGCGACCTCCGAGATGCTCGACGCCTTCCTGAAAAAGCTCGGGCGCCGCTAGACCACTTCGACGGCGCATTGGCCGAGCACTTCGGCCGTGAGCTGGTAGGAGTGAACGCGCGCCTCGTGCTCGAAAATCTGCGAGGCGATCATCAGCTCCTGGGCACCGGTGCGGGCAATGAACGCCTCGATTTTTTCGCGCACGGTATCCGGGCTGCCCACAGCCGAGCAGGTCAGAAGGTTGTCAAGCAGGGCGCGTTCGGGCGAGCCCAGCGTTGACAGGTAGCCGGCGCGCGGCGGGGGCAGCGGGCGCGGGCGGCCGCTGCGCAGATTGACAAAGGCCTGCTGCACCGACGTCGACAACAGCTCGGCTTCGCCATCGGTATCGGCTGCGAAGACATTAAAGCCGAGCATGACGTAGGGCGCCTTCAGGTGCACCGAGGGCTTGAAGAGATTGCGGTAGACCTCGATCGCCTGCATCATCTGCGCCGGCGCGAAATGCGACGCGAAGGCGTAGGGCAGGCCCAGCATGGCCGCAATCTGGGCACCGTAGAGGCTCGAGCCCAGGATCCAGACCGGCACCTTCAGGCCCACACCTGGAACCGATCGCACCGGCCCCGACGCACCCGGCTCGTCGAAATAGCGCATCAACTCGATGACGTCGTTGGGGAAGTCGTCGATCTCGTTGGCCAGCGTGCGCCTCAGGGCGCGCGCCGTGATCTGGTCGGAGCCCGGGGCGCGGCCGACGCCAAGGTCGATGCGACCCGGGTAGAGCGAGGCCAGTGTGCCGAACTGCTCGGCAATGACCAGCGGCGAGTGATTGGGCAGCATGATGCCGCCTGCGCCGACGCGGATGGTGTTCGTAGCCCCTGCGACGTGGCCGATCAGCACCGACGTCGCCGCACTGGCAATGCCTGGCATGTTGTGGTGTTCGGCGAGCCAGTAGCGACGGTAGCCAAAGCGCTCGGCGTTTTGCGCCAGTTCACGGCTGTTGCGAAACGACTGCGCCGCATCGCTGCCCTCGGTGATCGGTGACAGGTCAAGAACTGAAAGTGGAATCATTGCGGGTAGATGAGGCGTGAAATGCCGGATTCAAGCGCGAGTCAGCTGTGTGTGCAAGCGGATGCAAGCGCATGCAAGCGCGCTGCAAGCAAGATCAAAGCACGATCAAGGCGCAATTCAAGCACAATTTACGGGAGCAGGATACGGCCGGCTAGAGCTCGACGTGCTTGCCCTTGTCGTCAGGCCTTCGCGTCTCGGCATCGCGAAGCGCGCTGGCCCGCTTGGCGCGCGCGCTGAGAAGCGCAACGGCGATGAGGCCGGCCGCGATTGCGACTGCGATGACGACGCCGTAGATGTCCATCAACGACTCCAGGGGGAAATAGCTGTGACTGGCGGCAAGCGGCAACGTTCCCTCGCAAAAGCCGCCCTCATTTGCCAGGCTCTGGCGCCAGCGTCGCGCTGGGCGTCAAGGCTGGCGCGGGCACGAGATTGAGTTGTTCCCTGACGGCACGGCCCACCGCGAGCACCGCCGCAGCATAAAAATAGCTGCGGTTATAGCGCGTGAGCACAAAGAAATTGCGATAGCCCACGGCGTAGTCGGTGGCCGCATCGCCTTCGGGCAGATCGATCAGTGCCACCTTGGCCGTGCTCTCCATCGGCATGTCGAACTCGAGCCCGGCGTCGCGCAACTGCGAGGGCTGAAGTGAAGGTTCGGGGCCTGCGGCAATCAGTGCGTCAAGCACGATCGACGATGCCGGGTTCGGCACCAGGGTGGCAAAGGTCAATACCGGCTGATCGCGCTCCCAGCCTTGCTGCGCCAGGTAATTGGCAACGCTGCCAATCGCGTCTGCGGCACTGTTGGTGAGATCGATGACGCCGTCGTGGTCGAAATCGACCGCATAGACGAAACTGCTTGGCATGAACTGTGGCATGCCGATGGCACCGGCGTACGAGCCGCGCTGGCCAAGCAGGTCCTCGCCGTTGTCGCGGGCAAGCACCAGATAATCCTCGAGCTGGTCGCGAAAGAACGCCGAGCGGTTGTTGCCGCGGTCCGGGTAGTCAAAGGCAAGCGTGGTGAGCGCATCGAGCACGCGATAGTTGCCAACGTTCCTGCCGTAGACAGTCTCGATGCCAAGGATGCCGACGATGACATCGGCCGGCACGCCATAGATCTGGCTGGCGCGCGCCAGCTCGTCGGCGTGGGCGCGCCAGAATTGCACGCCGGCTGCAATGCGCACGGGATCGAGAAAGCGCGCGCGATAGTCGGCCCAGACCCTGGGCTTGGGCGTGGCGAGCGGATTGATGAGGCGCGCAACCGACTCGTTGTAGCGCGCCCTGGAAAACGCCTGCAGCAACTCGTCCTTGGAAAACTGGTGCTTCTCGACCATCTGATCGATGAACTGGCGCACGTCGGCGCGCTGGTCATAGCCAATCAGGTAGCCGCCATCGGCCTCGGCGTGCCTGGGCGGCGCGGCACCTGCGGTGCAAAAGGTGCTGGCAAGAAACAGCGCCGTGATCGAACTGCGAAGGACGGTCTTGAAAAAAGGAGTTCGTGACATCTAGGATTTGAACGACGCGCGCGCAACGAGCTTGATGCGGCGCCTGAGATCGGCGAGCGCACGCGCATCGACCACGCGGCCGCGACCGTAGCGCAAATCCTGATAGTAAGCGAAGGCCTCGATGACGCGTTTTTGCGCCTCGCCGTCAAGGCCTGCGGCAACCCGCCTCGCGTAGTCGCCAGGCGCTTCGCTAAACGCGCGGCTCACGCCCGAACGGGCTGCTTCCTTGCACAGGCGTTCATAGAGCGCAACGATCGGCGCCGGCTTTTCGCGTTTCATGATGGCCTGGCCTGCGATCACGGCAAGCACCAGGCTGAACATCACGACAAGGCCGATGGTGAGCGATTGCCAGTCGAGCTGGGGAATGCCAAAACGCGATAGCAGTCCCTCCTGGTCGTCACCCGAGTAGCCCACGACGAACTGGTCCCAGGCATTGGTGACGGCATCGATGTGATTGCGCAGGTAGCGCAAGAGGCCGACGTTGGAGGTGATGAAGTCACCGCTTGCCGCCTGCACCGGATCGGGCGCGAGTTGCAGTCCCTGCTCGACGCGTTCGGGTGCAATCGCCGCGGTCGGGTCGACCCGCGTCCAGCCCGTGTCCGCATCCCAGTATTCGGCCCACGCGTGCGCATCGCGCTGGCGCAGCGCGAGATAGCCGTTGACCGGATTGACTTCGCCGCCGAGGTAGCCCGTGACCACGCGCGCCGGGATTCCGGCAGCACGCAAGAGCACCGTGATTGCGCCCGCGTAGTGTTCGCAATAGCCGCGGCGATCGCCGAAAAAGAAGGCATCAACGCCATTGCGTCCGGCGTAAAGCGGCGGCGTCAGCGTGTAGTAGAACGGCCCGTCGTGGATTTCGGCCAGCACCGCCGCGACAAGATCCTCAGCCTTCGGATAACGCGCGTGCAATTCTGCTGCATGCGCCTGCATTTTTGGGTTGGAGTTGCGCGGCAGCAGGCGCAGTTCGGCCAGGTGCGCTTCGCTTTCGTTCCTGCCGAACTGGAAATCGGTCATCGAGCGCGCATCAAAGCGGATGCGATCGTGAATCGGCGTTTCGACCACGGCTTGCAGGTCGCTTCGGATCGTCACGTTCTCGCCGGCAATGGCAGGCGGTGCCACCGGGCTGTCGAGCAGGAACAGCCAGGGCCGGTTCGACGGCTCGAGCGTCTCGGTGTATTCGACCATCGAACTTTCGCGACCGCTGATTTCGGGCGGCGTGAAGGCCGTGCGCGAGATGCCGATGCGCCACACGCGTCCGTCGAAAAAGCTCAGCACCGGGCCGCGCCAGTAGCGCTTGCTGGGGGCGGGCAGGCGGCCCTTGAACTTGACCTGAAAGGCGATCTCGTCGGACTGCACGAGTTTGTCAAAGCTGCCAGGCGACATCGACTCGGAAAGGCCGGTGAGATTCGAGTAGGCGTCAGCGGGCAGCCCCCAAAGCGGGCCGGAGACACGCGGAAACAGCACGAAGAGCACGACCATCAGCGGCAAGGCCAGGAGCGTCATCTGCGTGGCCAGGCGCAGCTTGACGGCCAAGGGCGGATCGCTGGCGCCGAAGTTGGCGCGCATCAGCGCGACCGTGAGCAGCACCATGTCGATGAGCATCCACAGTGCATTGAGGATCGTCTGGGCGTCAAAAAGGCTGGTCAGAATGACAAACAGGCAGAGGAAGACGACGACGAAGATGTCGCGCCTTGCGCGCAGCTCCATCAGTTTCAAGCCCAAGAGGAGCACGATATAGGCAACACCCGCGTCCTTGCCGACGATGGTGTGGTACTGCGCGTAGATGCCACCGCCTGCGGCCAGAAGCAAGGCAATCAGGAGCCAGCGCGGTGGCAGGCGGCGACCCAGCCAGGTGATGCGCGTGCGCGCGGCAACCAGGACGAGAAAGCCGGCGCTGACCCAAAGCGGCAAGACCGGCATGAGGGGCATCACTGCAAAGACGATGGTGGCAAGCAGCCAGAGCGTATCGCGCACCTCGCGCTCGCGCCTCGCCAAGGTCGCCTTCAGGCCGGCGAAGCTCAAGCCCCGCGTCATCAACGCCGTGCTGCTCACGGCAAGGCCTCGCCGTAGAGCGCAAGCGCGGTCAGGCACGCCTCGCGATGGGCCTCGCCGCGCTCGGGCGCAATCTCGCTCGTGCCAAGGCGCAGTCCGTAATGCACATCGCTTGCCAGCTCGCAGTCGAGCACCCAGCGGGCAAGGCGCGAGAGCGCAGCTTCAAGGCCGAGATGGCCGGGCAATAGCGCGAGGTCAAGCCATACGTCGCGCTGGCTCGCGCCATCAAAGAGCTTGGTCAGAAGATCGCCATTGGGTGAGCGCGCCATCGCCTTCCAGGCGAGATGGCGCATGACATCGCCCGTGGCATAGGGCCTGATACCGGCATAGTCTTCGCTGCCCGGTCCGGCGTGGCCGCCGCCATCCTGGCCATCGCCGTGGGTCAGCGGAATCGCCTCACCCGGCGGCCCGGGTTCGGGAAACACCAAGACGCGCATGTCCGGCTGCCAGTAGCTCCATGCATACCAAAGGCCGAGCGGAAAGGTGGTTGAAAGCGTAATGCGCGGCATCGGCTGCCAGCCGCGCTTTTGCACCAGTGCCGGCACCATCACGCTGGCTTCACCATGGGCCGGGACATCGGCGCTCGAGGCCACAAGGCGCTCGTCGGCACGCAGTTCGATGGCAAAGCGGTCGTAGCGGTTGCCATTGACCAAAACCACGCGGAATTCGGCCAGCTGTCCTGCAAACACCGGATCGACCCGCGCCGGTCGCAAGGTCAGGTGCGCGAGATTGCGAAAGGTGTAGAACATCGCCACCCAGGCGACCGCAGCCACCAGAAAGGTCAAACCGAAGCCAAGGCTTAGCGAGTAGTTGATGGAGCCCAGCAAAAGTGCAACCAGCATCACCGCGAGTGCCAGGCCCGGGCGGGTCGGCAAGACAAACACGCGGCGCTGGTTCAGAAAGACATCACCCGCCTCGGGCCCGCGCGGCTGGAAGATGGCGGCGCGGATCTTTTGCGCCAGCCGCGAATGCGACAGGCGCAAATAGAGCGACGTGCGCACTGCGGCAAGGGATGCAGGGGCCATGGCCGGCGTTACGGCACGGCAACGCTCGCGAGCAGTTGCGCTGCGAGTTCGCGCTGTCCTGCGCGCTGGCTCGATTGCGCCGCGCGCAGGCGATGGTTGGCCACCGGCACGAACACCGCCTGCACATCTTCGGGCAGGGCGTGATCGCGCCGTGACAGGAGCGCCCAGGCACGCGCCGCCTGCAACAGGGCAAGCGCACCGCGCGGAGACAGGCCCTCGTTAAACAGCGGCGAGGTGCGCGAGGCGTTGACCAGTGCCTGGACGTAGTCGATCAGCGCAGCGGAAGTGTGAATGCTGGCCACTTCGCTTTGCATGTGCAGGAGCGTTTGCGCATCGAGCATGGTCGGCAGCTGGCGCAACAGGACGCGCCGGTCTTGGCCTTCGAGCAGTGCGCGCTCGGCGCGCTGGTCGGGATAGCCAAGCTCGATGCACATCAGGAAGCGATCGAGCTGGGATTCGGGCAACGGAAACGTGCCGACTTGGTGAAAGGGATTTTGTGTGGCGATGACAAAAAACGGCTCGGGCAGCGGTCGCGTCACGCCGTCGACTGAGACCTGGCGCTCCTCCATCGCCTCAAGCAGCGCACTTTGCGTTTTTGGCGTGGCGCGATTGACTTCGTCGGCAAGCAGCACGTTGGCAAACACCGGGCCCGGGTGGAAAACGAATTTGCCGGGGGTCTCGCCGTGGCCGCGCTCGAACACCGAAACACCGGTGACATCGCCTGGCAGCAAATCGCTTGTGAACTGGACGCGGGAGAAGCGCAGCCCAAGCGAAATCGCAAGGGCGTGGGCCAGCGTCGTCTTGCCAACGCCTGGCAGGTCTTCGATCAGCAGATGGCCGCCCGCGAGCAGGCAGGTGATGCTCTGCCTGATGGCGGTGTCCTTGCCAAGGATCACCTGGGAGAGCTGGGCGGCAAGTTCTTCGAGCGAATGGGCCATGTCATGAGGGTTGTTGATGCGCTTCCGGCATAATGCCTGAACCGACGCCAGGGGGTCGCGAGAGGCTCGGTTTATGCCCGATTGCACGGCCTGCGGCAGCGGCGCAGGCGAAAGGAAGAGCCCGATGGAACACGCGCACGCGAGTCGAGACGACACGGCGATTGACGATGGCAAAACGCCTGCAACCCATGCCACCGGCATTTACCGGGCGCGTGCCTGCACCTTGCACCAGATGGGGCGCTCGCATCCCGAGTCGCCGGCGCGGCTTTTTGCCATCGACGATCAGTTGATTGCAAGCGGCCTTGACCAGGCCCTCGTGCACCATGATGCGCCGCTCGCCGATGCCGACGACTTGCTGCGCGTTCATCCCAGGGACTATCTTGATCACCTCGAGGCCAAGGCGCCGGTTGCGGGCTACGTCTCGCTTGATGCCGATACCCTGATGGGTCCGCAAACCATGGACGCCGTGCGCTACGCCGCAGGCGCTGCCGTGGCCGCGACCGATGCCGTCTTTGCCGGCGAACTGAAAAATGCCTTTTGTGCCATCCGTCCGCCTGGCCATCACGCCGGCATTGCGAGCGCCATGGGATTCTGCTTTGTCAACAACGTCGCGGTAGCGGCGCGGCGCGCGCTTGATGTGCACGGACTTGAGCGCGTGGCGATCGTCGACTTCGACGTGCATCACGGCAATGGCACGGAAGAGATCTTCGCAGGCGACGCGCGCGTGCTGATGGTCGGGCTTTTCCAGCATCCGTTTTATCCGTACAGCGGCTCACCGCCTGCGGCCGCCAACATGATCAACGTGCCGCTGCCAGCGGGCGCCGATGGCGAGGCGGTGCGCGCGGCGGTGCAGCGGCAATGGCTGCCGGCGCTTGAGGCGTTCAAGCCGCAGATGATTTTCATCTCGGCCGGATTTGACGCGCACCGCGAAGACGACCTTGGCCAGATGCGCCTGGTTGAAGCCGACTATGTCTGGCTGACGCGCGAGATCCAGGCGGTGGCTGCGCGCCATGCCAAGGGGCGCATCGTGAGCTGTCTTGAAGGCGGCTATAACCTCTCTGCGCTGGGGCGAAGCGTGGTGGCGCATGTGCGCACGCTCGCGGAGGTCTGAAAACGCCCGAGGCGACTTTTTAGCACGATCGTGCTAAATTTCGCCAGTGCCGCCTTCAACTCCCCTATAATCTGGCGGCACGGGACTTGGCCCGGACTGCAGTAGCTCGCGCCGCAAGCGCCGGTGCAACCCCTTACTCGCACATTCGACATTCCCATACCCCATGAAAATTCTTGTTTCGGTGAAACGCGTGGTCGACTACAACGTCAAGGTCCGGGTCAAGTCCGATCAGACCGGGGTTGACATCGCCAACGTCAAGATGTCGATGAACCCGTTTGACGAAATCGCCATCGAAGAGGCGGTGCGCCAGCGCGAGGCCAACGTCGCAACCGAGGTCATCGCCGTGTCCTGTGGCCCGGCGCAGTGCCAGGAGACATTGCGCACGGCCATGGCGCTGGGTGCCGACCGGGCGATCCTGGTCGAGAGCAACGATGAACTGCAGCCGCTTGCCGTGGCCAAATTGATCGCAGCGCTGATTGCGCGCGAAAAGCCCGAACTCGTGATCCTTGGCAAGCAGGCGATTGACGACGATTCGAACCAGGTCGGGCAGATGGTTGCGGCGCTGGCGTCGATGCCGCAGGCGACCTTCGCCTCGAAACTGACGATTGCCAATGGCCGCGCCGAGGTCACGCGCGAAGTCGACGGCGGCCTTGAGACCTTGTCGCTTTCGCTGCCGGCGGTCGTGACCACCGACCTGCGCCTAAACGAGCCGCGCTACGTGACGCTGCCCAACATCATGAAGGCCAAGAAAAAGCCCCTCGAGGTGCTAAAGCCCACGGACCTGGGCGTGGATGTCACGCCACGGATAAAGACGCTCAAGGTCAGCGATCCGCCCACGCGCAAGGCCGGCATCAAGGTGCCTGATGTGGCGAGCCTGATTGCCAAACTCAAGACCGAAGCGAAGGTGATCTGATGACTGCTCTTGTCATTGCCGAACACGACAACGCGACGCTCAAGCCGGCCACGCTCAATGCCATTGCCGCTGCGGCAAAGCTCGGCGCAGACGTTCATGTGCTGATCGCAGGACACCATGCCCAGGGTGCAGCCGATGCGGCACGCCTGGTCGACGGCGTCACGAAGGTGCTCCTTGCCGATGGCGCCGCGCTCGCCGACGGACTGGCAGAAAACGTTGCGGCCCAGGTCCTGGCCGTTGCCGCGCCCTATGACAGCATCGTCTTTCCGGCGACCGCCTACGGTCGCAACATCGCGCCAAGGGTCGCGATCGGTCTTGATGTCGCGCAGATCTCCGACATCATCTCGGTCGAGTCGCCTGACACCTTCACGCGCCCGATCTATGCCGGCAATGCCATTGCCACGGTGCAGGCGACCGATGCCAAGAAGGTCATCACGGTGCGCGCAACCGGCTTTGATGCGGCCTCTGCCACAGGCGGCTCGGCGGGCATCGAGGCCATCACTGCGATCGCAGATTCGGGCAAGTCGATTTTCGTCAAGCGCGAAATCGCCAAGAACGACCGGCCCGAACTGACGTCGGCCAAGGTCATCGTCTCGGGCGGGCGCGGCGTTGGCAGTGGCGAGAACTATCACAAGGTGCTCGAGCCGCTCGCCGACAAGCTCGGCGCAGCACTTGGCGCATCGCGCGCTGCCGTCGATGCCGGATTCGTTCCCAACGACTACCAGGTCGGGCAAACCGGCAAGATCGTCGCCCCCGAGCTGTATATCGCTGTGGGCATCTCGGGCGCGATCCAGCATCTGGCCGGCATGAAGGATTCGAAGGTGATCGTGGCCATCAACAAGGATGCGGAAGCGCCGATCTTTGGCGTTGCCGATTACGGCCTCGTGGGGGATCTGAACGAAATTGTTCCCGAACTCGTCAAGCAGCTTGGCTAGAAAGAAGCATCGCGTGACCGCAAGGTTGCGCAACGCGCGCCTGGCTTTGGCTGCGCGCAACAGCGGAGAGTGTCGATGAGCTACGTCGCGCCGATCAAGGACATGCTGTTTTGCATGGACAGCCTTGCCGGTCTTTCCTCGATTGCAAGCTGGCCCGGCAGCGAAGACGCCAACCTCGAGACGGCAGCAGCCGTGCTCGAGGAGAGCGCGCGTTTTGTCGAAGGCGTGATTGCCCCGCTTAACCGCATCGGCGATACCGAGCCTGCGGTATGGAAGGACGGCGTGGTCACGACCACGCCGGGGTTCAAGCAGGCGTTTCGCGCCTATGGCGAGGCCGGCTGGCAGGGCGTGCAGCACGACACCGAGTTCGGCGGCCAGGGACTGCCCAAGCTGATTGCCGCGGCGTGTGTCGAGATGCTCAATTCGGCCAACCTGTCATTTGCGCTCTGTCCGCTTCTGACCGATGGCGCCATCGAGGCCTTGATGACGGCGGGCAGCGCTTCGCAACGGAAGACCTACCTTGATGCGCTGATTGCCGGCCGCTGGACCGGCACGATGAACCTGACCGAGCCGCAGGCCGGCTCCGATCTGGCCCAGGTCCGAACCCGTGCCGTGCCCGATGGCAACGGCAGCTATCGACTTTTCGGGCAGAAAATCTACATCACCTATGGCGAGCACGATCTCGCCGAGAACATCGTGCACCTGGTGCTGGCGCGAACGCCGTCAGCGCCCGAAGGCGTCAAGGGCATCTCGCTTTTTGTGGTGCCGAAGTTCCTCGTCGATGATACCGGCGCGCTTGGCGCGCGCAACGATGTCTATTGCGCCTCGATCGAACACAAGCTCGGCATCAAAGGCAGCCCGACTGCGGTCCTGATCTATGGCGATGACAAGGGCGAGGTCGGTGCCGGCGCGCTCGGAACGCTGGTGGGCGAGGAAAATCGCGGCCTCGAATACATGTTCATCATGATGAACGCGGCGCGCTTTCAGGTCGGCATGCAAGGCGTGGCGATCGCCGAGCGCTCCTACCAGAAGGCCGTGGGCTACGCCCGCGAACGCGTTCAGGGCCGCGACGTGGCGGGATCCGCAGGACCCGTGGCCATCATCAATCATCCCGACGTGCGCCGCATGCTCTTGACCATGCGCGCCTTGACCGAGGCCGCGCGCGCGCTCGCCTATGTCACGGCTGCCGCATTCGATGGCGCGCACCGCCATCCCGATGTCAACCTGCGCAAGTCGAATCAGGCCTTCTACGAATTCCTTGTGCCCATTGTCAAGGGCTTCTCGACCGAGATGTCAATCGAAGTCGCCTCGCTTGGCGTGCAGGTCCATGGCGGCATGGGCTTCATCGAAGAAACCGGCGCGGCCCAGTACTATCGCGACGCGCGCATTCTGACCATCTACGAAGGCACGACCGCGATCCAGGCCAATGACCTCGTCGGGCGCAAGACCTCGCGCGATGCCGGTGCCGTGGCCAAGGCGGTGTGCCGCGATATCGGTGCGTGTGCGTCGCGCCTTGCGAAAAGCGGCGATGCCGAGCTGCGCGCCATCGGCAAGGCGCTCGATGCCGCGGTGTCGTCGCTCGAAGCCGTCGTCGACTTCGTGATCGGCAACTACAAGTCCGATATCCGCGCGGTGTTTGCGGGCTCGGTGCCCTACCTCAAGCTCGCAGGCATCGTGCTTGGCGGCTGGATGCTGGCCCGCTCGGCCGAGGCGGCGAGCGCGGCCCTTGTTCATGCCACCACCGATGCGCGCTTCATGCGGGCGAAGATCGTCACGGCACGATTTTTCGCTGACCACGTCATGTCGCAGGCGCAAGGCATCATGCATTCCATCGTGCATGGCGCAAGCGCCGTGCTGGCTGCACAAAACGACGACTTCTAGGCGTGCGCTAGGGTAATCCCGAGGGGCGGCAGCAGGTCGGGGCTGACCCTTGCTGGTATTCTTCTGCTCGGAAAAGACGACGCAGCGCTAGGGCTGCTGTCCATGACGACGAGGAGACAAGAATGGCCTGGACCAAAGCCCAGAAGAGCGTGGCCTTTGCCGCTTACCTCGGATGGACGCTTGATGCCTTCGACTTTTTCCTCATGGTGTTCATGTTCAGCTACATCGCCAAGGATTTTGGCGTCGAGCGTTCCGCAGTCGTTTTCGCCGTCACCCTGACCCTCATCGCAAGACCGATTGGCGCCTTCATTTTCGGACGCCTTGCCGATCGCTTCGGTCGCAGGCCGACCTTGATGTGGAACATCCTCGCGTTTTCGCTGCTTGAGGCCGCGTCAGGCCTGGCACCGTCGCTGACCAGCCTTCTGGCGCTGCGCTTCCTGTTTGGTGTTGCCATGGGCGGTGAGTGGGGCGTTGGCTCGTCGCTGACCATGGAGACCGTGCCAACGCATTCGAGGGGCATGGTTTCGGGGATTCTTCAGGCCGGCTATCCGAGCGGCTTTCTGCTCGCCTCGTTCGTTTTTCGCTTCTACGACACGCTGCAGTGGCGCGGCATGTTCTTCGTGGGGGTGCTGCCGGCGCTTCTGATTTTCTTCATCCGCTTGAACGTGCCCGAATCGCCTGGCTGGAAGGAGCGCATGGAAAAGAAGGAGCAGCCTGGGTTGCTTCAGACGCTGGGCCGCAACTGGAAGCTCGCGATCTACGCCATCGTCTTGATGACCGCCTTCAACTTCTTTAGCCACGGCACGCAAGACGCCTATCCGAACCTGTTCTTGACGGGGCAGCACAAGCTCGACCCGAAGACAGTGTCGAACATCACCATCATCTCGAACGTCGGCGCGATCTGCGGTGGTCTGCTCTTTGGGTGGCTCTCTGAGCGCATCGGTCGCAGGCGCGGCATCGCCATTGCCGCGCTGCTTGCGCTGCCGGTGATTCCGGTCTGGGCATTTTCGGAATCGCTTGGCATGCTGGCGCTTGGCGCATTCCTGATCCAGATTTCGGTGCAGGGCGCCTGGGGCATCATCCCGGTGCATCTCAACGAACTCTCACCGAATGCCGTGCGCGGCACCTTTCCCGGGACCGTCTACCAGCTCGGCAATCTGATCGCCTCGTTTAACCTGCCGATGCAGGAAGCGATCGCCAAGCAGCACGATGGCAATTTCGGCTTTGCCATGGCGCTGGTTGCCGGTATCGTCTCGGTCGTGATCGCGCTTTTGGTCATCTTCGGCCCTGAGCGTCGTGGCGAAAATCTCGGCGCTGAAGTCGCCGCACCCTCCTTGGCGTAGACCGCAACGGGGCAAGGCAAGGCGGGATGGACAAGCGGCAGGCGGCAGCCGCGGCGTTGATTGATCCATTCGCCGACTCGGCGTGGTTGCATAACGTCCTTGAATTCCGGGTATCGGCTCGCGCGTCTTAGTTCACCGAGCTGATCCTTTAACGTTACCCGCTCGAAACGCGTACGCCGCGCTCCTTGACATACATAGCCAGCGGGCTATATATTAAATCATAACTGATGAGTTATTGATAGATCATGACGCATGACCGCGATTCAGTTCTTTTCAAGGCGCTTGCCGATCCGACTCGACGCGCCATTTTCGAGAGCCTTTGCCAAGACGGCGAGCAGAACGTTGTCACTCTGACAAGGCACGCCGGCGTGTCCCAGCCCGCGGTGTCAAAGCATCTGGTCGTGCTCAAGGAAGCCGGACTCGTGCGTTATCGCCACGAGGGCCGCGAGACGCAGTACAGCGCGCAGCGTGGAGGCCTGGCTCCGCTTCTGGACTGGACCCGTCAGATGGCCGGCTTCTGGCAAAACCGATTTGATCGACTTGAAGAACTGCTAAAACGGATGGACCAATGACCGATGCGGCAACAGAAACGCGTTCGGTTGTCATCGAACAGGAGTTTCCGCATCCGCCAGAGAAGGTCTGGCGCGCGCTTTCACAACCGCATCTCATCGAAGAATGGTTGATGAAGAACGACTTCGATCTGGCGATCGGGCACCGCTTCGATCTGCGTGGTGAATGGGGTGGTGTCGTGAATTGCCAGGTGATCGCGGTTACGCCCAACAGATTGTTGTCGTACTCGTGGGATTTTTCTCATAACGACGCGGCGTTCAACCTCAAAAGCGTCGTGACTTTCACGCTCACGCCGACCGCGTCTGGCACTTTGCTGCGTGTGGAACAGAAGGGTTTTACGCCAACCCAGCAGCAGGCTTTCGGTGGCGCGAAGGCAGGGTGGCGCAAATTCCTGGAGAAGCTCGGGGCGCTCCTTCAACGACCCGAACCGACCACCGCCTAATTTCAAACCTGACCAATGAGGACTTCCGTGAAAATCACTTCCTTCATTCGCCAATCACACCGTTGGCTCTCGATCGCGTTTACGGCAACGGTGATTGCCAACTTCGCCCTCCGCATCCACGGAGCGCCACCGCCGTGGGTCACTTACTCGCCGCTCGCGCCCCTGTTTCTTCTCATGTTCAGCGGCTTGTACATGTTCGCGCTGCCCTACGCGAAACGAAGGCGCACTGGGAACCTGATTGAAGATCGCGCCAGCTGACGCAAAAAAACCAAGGCCGGTTCTGACACTACGGGCGCCAAGGGCACTCGGCCTTGCGTCGCAACTTGGACGAGCGAAGTAAACCCTCCTGTCTCTGCGGCTCAACCTCCAGGGGGAGGTTGCCAAAGCTCAACCTTGTTTCCTTCCGGATCCAAAACCCAGCCGAACTTTCCGAATTCCGACTCATCAACCTTCTCAAGGACATTGCAGCCCTCAGCTTTCAGGGCAGCGATCAAGGCGTGCAAATCGTCGACGCGATAGTTGACCATGAACGGCGCCTGACTCGGGGCAAACGAGTCGCCTGCGGCCGAATTGATACACCAGGCGGTTGTGCCGCCGGTCGGCTTGCCGTCCGCGTCGGTCCAATCGAACGACGCTCCCCCCCAGGATTGGACGTCAATTCCCAGATGGAGTTTGTACCAGGCCTGCAAGGCTGGCGCGTCCTTGGCCTTGAAGAAGATCCCACCGATTCCCGTCACTCGCTTCACACGCATCCCCTTTCGTGAAATACAGCGCACCAATTCAAATTCCCGCCGTTCAAGCTACCGTTGCATTGCAGCTTCGCGAACGAGGCGGGATCACACAATTTGCGAGCGATCGCCAAGAAGCAGTTCGCGAAATCTTCGGATCCGGGCCAACGCCGGCTAGACATGCTGCCATACGCGCTTGCGTCATGTCGACCCAGTGCTGACATCCCATGCTGTCGTTCAGAGCGCGAGGCATCGTGTCCTCATCCGCGCTGCTGCGCAGGCCCGAAGGCCAGCGCGTCTTGCATGCCCGCGCGGGTTCGAGCCGATGCGCGCACGTCACAGTGAACCTGAAACAATGTGCACGCCACGGCGATCGCACCCGCTGGTCATGTGCGAGGCGGCGCTTGCGTCCCGTCTTCCCCGATCGATTCAACCCACTGCGCGCGCGAGGGGCTGGGCTCAAATGGATCCGCAAAGTACTGCGTCTCAAGTGCAACCTTCTCGCCACTGAACTGCATGATGCTCACCGTGTGCGAAGGCTTTGCGTCATATGACAGGACATACTCGGTGATCCAAAGATCACCGCTGCCGACGATGCGGCGCACGGTGAAGCGTTTCTCGCTGGGCTGTCTGGTTCGGGTGATCTGGATGTTGCGCCGGCCACGAATTCGCTCGCCGGACTGGGGGTACTCCAGGATGGCATCCTCAAGGTAGATGTCGTGCTCGGCTTCAAAATCGCTGGCATCGGAGGCTCGCCAATGCCGCTCCAGTGCAGCGCGTTTGTCTTGATCTGCCATCGGATCCTCCCGAGATACGGCTTGTAGATACCTACGATCCAGCCCTTCGGACAGCGCTCAGTCGGAATCGGACCTAGATCTGTTTCGATACTCGTGGTCGCGTTTCACTTCGCGACCAATCCAAAGCAGAATGAGCGCCAGAACTGTGGCCAGCGTCGCAACCGTCAGCCCGAGGTTCGCGCCGTGCCAGCGACTTCCGAACCAATGGCTGAATCGGTCCGCGAAGACCAGCGATTGGCCACCCATGCGCTCGAGCTGGTCGTCGTAGGACTTCGAAGTGGAGGGATCAGTGGTATAGGCCTGGCCGCCGATGATGACGAAGTTGCCCTGGCTTTCGTCTGGGGCCGCCGTGACATACAGCGCCATGCCGAGGAGAACGCCGACGATAAAAATTGCGGTCGCGCTCAGATAAAGGCGCTGATGAAGAGTCATTTCCTTCCAGTTCACATGACCCCCTCTATTGCACCGTCTTTCGATCGGTGCGGCAATCGATTCGACGGGCGCAAGGCCACGAGCTGCGCGCCAGGCAATCCCTTTGCTCTAGGCGGCGAGCCCTTCGAGGTGTTCGATATCCTCACCGACATGGGGTTCGAGCGCATAACCCCGCTCGACCCACTCGTCGATGCCGCCAGCAAGCGGACGCACGCGCGCGAAGCCGTGATTCATGATGATCTTGGCAATGCGTGCAGCCGACGCCTCGCTCGGACAGGCGCAATAGACGACGACTTCGCCAGTACGCGGCAAACCGTCGAGCTGGCGTGCAAGCGCTGCTTCGTTGATCGAGCGCGCACCGGGGATACGACCCTGCTCGCGTTGCGCTGCTTCGGTTCGTACGTCAAAGACGATCGGCATCTTGCCCGTCTCGATCAGGTCGTGCAGTTCCTCCACCGAGATGCGCGCCATGCGCAGTGTGCGCAACAGGCGCTGCCGCTCCCACCATTTGAAAACGACGATCAGGGCGAGGCCGACCACGAGAATCGCGCCACCGATATGCCCAAGTTCATTTAAGAGGTCGAACGCGCTGGTGATGGCGTTGCGAAACAGGCGGCCGATGCCAAGCCCGATGCTCGTCCACGCGATTGCGCCGAGTGCATCGAAGAACAGGAAGCTAAGCAGCGAGGTCTTCAGCGTGCCGGCCATGGCCGTTGCCACCGCACCGAAGCCCGGGATGAATTTCGCCACAAGCAGCGAAGGGGCGCCAAAACGGTCGTAGATCGATTCGGTCTGGCGCACACAGCTGTCTGGCGAGAGCGACACGCGGCAAAGACTGGCAAGTACCCTGCGCCCGAGGGTTCGTCCCGCCGTGTACCAGCCCAGATCGGCCAGTAGCGTTGCCGCTACCGCCGCAGCGAGGATGGCGCCAAACGAGTGCACGCCGGGGATCAGCAACGCCGCGGCCAGCATCAGCGTCGGGTAGGCCGGAAGCGGCAGGCCAAGCTGGGTCGCAAGTACGCTCAAGAACACGAACCAGAGGCCGTAAAACTCGATCCCATCGGCAAGATGCTGCATTACTCGCTCATTTCACGTCGATGACCGCCCGCCATTTGCGCCGTCGCCATGGCCACTTGGGCAGATAAGGCCGACTGGCAGAAAAGCAAGCCCGAAAGTCTAGGGCGTGAAGAGCCGCATGCGCGCCGCGTGATATTCGCGCGCAAGGCGGGAAACCAGTTCGGCCACCGGCGGCACGTCATCGATCTGACCGACCCCTTGACCCGCGCCCCAGATGTCACGCCAGGCTTTGGCCTTGGCGCCGCCACCCGAGCCGAAATTCATGGTCGTCTTGTCGGCCTCGGGCAGGGCGAGCGGGTCAAGCCCGGCATTGAAGATGCTTTTCTTCAGATAATTGCCAAGTACACCGGTAAAAAGCGAGGTGTAGACGATGTCGCCAGCAGCCGATTCGACGATGGCGTCCTTGTAGTCCTCTTCAGCGCGGGCTTCGCGCGTGGCGATAAAGCGCGTGCCCATGTAGGCAAAGTCCGCGCCAAGCGCTTCGGCAGCCAGGATCGACGAGCCGTTGGCGATGGCTCCTGACAGGATGATCGGCCCGGCAAAGAAGCGGCGCACTTCGGGCACGAGTGCGAACGGCGAGATCGTCCCGGCGTGGCCACCTGCCCCAGAGCACACGAGAATCAGCCCGTCGACACCTGCCTCGAGCGCCTTTTGCGCGTGGCGCACGCTGATGACATCGTGAAACACCAAGCCGCCATAGGCGTGCACGTGCGCGACGACGTCATCGGGCGCGCGCAGGCTGGTGATGATGATCGGGACCTTGTGCTTGATGCAGACTTCAAGATCGTGCTCGAGCCTGTCGTTTGAGGCATGGACGATCTGGTTGACGGCAAACGGAGCGATTTTGCGCTGCGGATCTTCCTCGCTTGCCTGCTTTAAGGCGTCTTCGATTTGGCCAAGCCATGGGTCAAGGGCCTCCTTCGGCCTGGCGTTAAGCGCAGGGAACGCGCCGATGATGCCGGCCTTGCATTGCTCAATCACGAGTTCCGGGCCGGAGACGATAAACATCGGTGATCCGATCACAGGCAGCGTGAGTCGCTGGCGCAAGGCCTTGAGTTGTTCTGGTGTCATTTGGGGATGGGTTTTCGGGTTGCTTCGGATCGTCAGGTCGGGGTCATGCCAGCACGCGCTTGAGGAAGGCCGACAGATTTTCGATTTCTTCCCTGCAGGTCGCGTGTGCCATCGGATACTCGTGCCACTCGACGGGCATGCCAAGATCCCTGAGCATGTCGCGCGAGGCCTGTGCGGACATGATCGGCACCACCGGATCGAACTGCCCGTGCGCCATGAATACCGGTGTATCGGCATTCATGGCATGCCGCTCTTCGGCACTTTTTTGCGCAAGGGGCAGGTAGCCTGAGAGACCGACCAGGCCGCCCAGGCGCTCGCGATGCCTGATGCCGGCAAGAAGCGTCATGGCGCAGCCCTGTGAAAAACCGGCAAGCACAATGCGGCGGGCCTTGATGCCGCGTTTTTTTTCGGCGTCGATGAGTTCATCGACGGCGAGAAGCGAGCGGCGCAGGCCGGCCTCGTCTTCGTGGCGCAGCATCTCAAGGCCAAGCACGTCGTACCACGCGCGCATGCGATAGCCGCCGTTGATCGTCACCGGCATCACCGGTGCATTGGGAAAAACAAAGCGGATGGCAGCAAGCCCAGCGAGATCGAGCTCGGTCACGATCGGCAGGAAGTCGGTGGCATCGGCCCCGAGGCCGTGCAGCCAGATCACGCTGGCTGTGGGTTGCGGGCCGGTTTCCTTCTCTATGGTTTCAAGGGTCATCTGGGGCGCTAGGGTGCTAGGAGGTGGACGGACGTGTTGCATTCTTTGGCCTGAATGCGGCGACGATGGCATGATCGGTTTCGCAATAGGGCGCACCGATCAGGTCCAGGCAGTAGGGTACGGCAGCGAAGATGCCGGGGACCTTGACCCTGCCGTCCTGGTCCTTCAGTCCTTCGAGCGTCTCCTTGATGGCTTTCGGCTGGCCAGGCAGGTTGATGATGAGCGCCGCGTGGCCGTCGATTTCGCGCAGCACAGCCACCTGCCTTGAAAGGATTGCCGTCGGCACGAAGGCAAGACTGATCTGCCGCATCTGCTCGCCAAAGCCTGGCATCTCGCGTGTCGCTGCAGCGAGCGTGGCCTCCGGTGTCACGTCGCGGCGGGCCGGGCCCGTGCCCCCGGTCGTGACGACGAGGTGACAGCGCTCGCGATCGACAAGGTCGATCAGGGTCTGCGTAATGACGCTGGCATCGTCTGCAATCAGCCGTGCCACGCATTCGCTGGGCGATTTCAGCGCCGCCCCGAACCATTCTGTTAGCGCCGGCACGCCAGCATCGGCATAGACTCCGGCGCTCGCGCGATCACTGATCGAGACGATGCCGATCTTGAGCAACGTGCCCATCATTCGTGGGTCTCGATGATGGCCTTGAGTTCCTTGAACAGGGCGCGCTGGTGCTTGGGCGCCTTGTTCTCGGCGCGCTCGCGCTTGGCCAGGCGCACGGTATTGCGCAATGCGCCGATGACGGCGGCGTCGGTGACGTATTTGTCGGTGAAGGTCTTGAGCGTGCCCTCGTCATTGAGGAGGCGGTCGCGCCATGCCTCGAGCTGGTGCAGGCGCTGCGTCGCCGCGCTCGATTCGCCGCGGACCTCGGCCAGCGCCGCTGCAATCGGGGCGACGTCGACGCTTCTCATGATCTTGCCGACATATTGCAACTGGCGACGCCGTCCCTCGTGATCGGATATCTTGCGCGCGGCGTCGATCGCCAGCGCCAGATCTTCCGGCAGCGGGATGCGCGACAGCGCGTCGCGCGGCAATTCGACGAGCGTCTTGCCCAGTTGCTGCAATGCCGTCATGTGGCGCTTTAGCGCGGACTTGCTGGGTTTTTCGGTCCCGTCCTCGTCGACCACAACGGAATCTCTCGAGATGCTCAAAAGGGGCTGTGCTGCTCTATCGGAATGGCGCGCAGAGCGCATCGGTGAATCGCGCGCCACGCAAGCGCATCATGCGTGGCTGCTATGATAAGGCTTTGTGGCCGGGTTCGCGCAGTCCGTCATGATTTGACCTCGCGCCTGCGTGCCGTTTCAGGGTATCGGGCCCCGACTGCCCATCGCAGCGCCTGCCTGTAGCGCCCATCTGCCCGGTCCCTTCTTCGGAATTTCCTATGCGCACACCGACGTCCCACTCGAAATTCGCTTTTTCCGCCGCGGAACTCAAGAACATTGCAAACGATGTCATGGCCTACGCCAAAAAGGCCGGTGCCGACGACTGCGCAGTCGATGTGACCGAAGGCGTCGGCCTTAGCGTTAGCGTGCGCAATGGCGAAGTCGAGACCGTCGAGCACAATCGCGACAAGGGTGTGGCTCTCACGGTCTACCTCGGCGTTGGCCTTAACGTCAGGCGCGGCAACGCCAGCACCTCGGATTTTTCGCAACGGGCGCTCAAGGACAGTGTCGCTGCCGCCCTTGCCATTGCCGAATTCACGTCCATCGACGAGGGTGCCGGGCTGCCCGAGCCGGGCCTGCTGCAGCGCCACATCAAGGACTACGACCTGTACCATCCGTGGCCGCTCTCCGCAGAAGAGGCGGCACACCTGGGCAAGCGCGCCGAGGATGCCGCGTATGCCGTGAGCCCGCTGATCAGAAATAGCGATGGCGCATCGATTTCGGCGCAAGAGGGCCAGTTCGTCTCCGCCAACACCAGCGGATTCATGGGCGGCTACCCGTACTCGCGACACAGCATCGCCATGGCGCCGATTGCCAGCGTGAAAAAGAGCAGCAAGGCGATGCAGCGCGACGACTGGTACGTGACCGTGCGTGATCCGAATGAGTTGCCAGAACCCGAAGCCATCGGCTCTTATGCGGCAAGACGCGCGCTTGCGCGCCTGGGTGCGAGAAAGCTCACCACCCGCGACGCACCGATCCTGTTTGAGGCTCCGCTTGCCACCGGCCTTCTGGGCGCATTTGCCCAGGCCGCGAGCGGCTCGGCGATCTATCGCAAGGCTTCGTTTCTGACCGAACGTCTTGGCAGCCGCATCTTCGCAGGGCACATCGACCTGATCGACGATCCGTCGATTCCAGGCGCGATGGGCAGCGCCTCGTTTGACGAGGAGGGTGTTGCCACCCAGCGCCGCCACGTCGTCGCCGGCGGCGTCCTCGAGGGATTCTTCCTGTCGTGCTATTCGGCACGCAAGCTCAACATGCAAACCACGGGCAATGCCGGCGGCTCGCACAACCTGCAACTGCGCTCGCGCCTGACCCAGGCCGAAGATGATTTCGAGACCATGCTCAAAAAGCTGGGCACCGGCCTTCTCGTGACCGAGCTGATGGGGCAGGGCGTCAACTACGTGACCGGCGATTATTCGCGCGGGGCCACCGGTTTCTGGGTCGAAAACGGCGAGATCGCCTACCCGGTGGAAGAAATCACGATTGCCGGATCGCTCGAGAAAATGTTTCTTGGTATTGTCGCCGTCGGCGCTGACACGATCGTTAGGGGCAACAAGGAGACGGGCTCCGTGCTCATCGACGCCATGACCATTGCAGGCGATTAAGCCGACTGCGTCATGCGGTTGTTCGCGAGCGTGAGGCGCTCGACCAGGATGTGCAGGAAGGCCCGGTCAAAGCGGTGCCGGCAGGCTTCCGAGGTGACGCTTAATCCGGCCTGCGAGAGCTGGATCGTCGTTGCCGGTCCAAGCGTGATGACATCGGCCGTGCGCGCGGTCTCGATCCCCTTGAGCGAATGCGTGAGAAAGGCCATGTCGCCGATGCATTCGCCACTTTCAATGACGTTGAGCAGCTTGCCACGCTTGACGACCTTGGCTTGCCCGCTGGCCAGGACGTAGAAGTAATCGCCGGGCTCATTTTCGCGCACGAGGACGGTGCCGCTCGGATGTTTGCCCCACTCGGACATGCGCACCACTTCCCACAATTCGACGTCGGAAAAATCCTTGAAGAAGCTGAGTTCACGCAAGGTGGTGAATTTTTCCGAATCGGCGATTTCGGAATTGGTCATCTGCAGCGCTTCGCGATCGCGATACAGGTCGGCCAGATCGAAGGAGAATTCGGACCATTCCTGGTACCGGTCATCGAGATCCTTGGCCGTGGCGCGAGCCACGATCTCGTCAAGACGCGGCGGCAGGCCGCGGCGCAGACTCGACGGCGCAGGGATATCGTCGTTGACGATCTGGTAGATCATGCTGAAATTGTTGGTGGCCTCAAACGGCAGTCGCCCGGTGAGCAGCTGGAACAAGACGACGCCAAGCGAATAGATGTCGGTGCGGTGGTCAAGCGGGTGCTCCTTGACCTGCTGCGGCGACATGTAGGCCGGCGAGCCGATGCCTGACACGGCGGTGATATCCTTCGAGCCGGTCAAAGCAGCGCCGAAGTCGGTGATCTTGATGTCGCGAATTTCGCCGCTCGAATCCTCGATCAGCACATTGGCCGGCTTGATGTCGCGATGGGTGACGCCAATGCGGTGGGCGAATTCAAGCGCGCGCGAACACTTGAAAATGACTTCGACGGCACGCTCGGGGGAGAGCAGGTGATCGGGGCGGCAGTAAGGCTCAAGTGTTCCGCCAGCTACGAATTCGACGACCAGATAAGGGTTGGCGCCATCGTTGACGGCATCAAGGATGGCGGCGATGTGCGGGTGCGTCAGGCGCCCGGCAAGCGAGGCCTCAATGACGAAAAGCCGCTTGAAGATGTGGCCGTGTTCGGGGTCGGCCAAAACTTCGGGCTTGACCACCTTGACTGCGACGTTGCGGTTGGTAAACGGGTCGCGCGCGAGGTAGACCAGGCTGGTTGCGCCCTCGCCAAGCATGCGTTCTACGATGTACTTGCCGATTCTTTCCATCAAAAGCGATGATCCCTGGGCTTGCGCCGGCTCTGCGCGGCGCAAAGCGCGCGGCGGCAAACCGCCTATGCTGCCCGCAGACGCTTGCGCTGCCAAGCGATTTCGGCGCGTACTTGTGCCGGGGCGGTACCGCCCAGATGGGATCGGCTCGCAAGCGAGCCCTCGATTTTGAGCACGGCCAGCACGTCTTCACCAATGCGCTGATCGAGTGCCTTGAGTTCGGACAGGCTAAGATCCGACAAGTCACGGCCTTGGCTCACGCAGGCGCGCACCGCCTTGGCCGAGATCTCGTGCGCATCGCGAAAGGGCATGCCGATGCGCACCAGGTAGTCGGCGAGATCGGTGGCCGTGGCGTGCCCCTCTTCTACGGCTTCTCGCATCGCGGCAGCGTTGACCGTGATGCCAGGGACCAATTCAGAAAAGATGCGGGCGGTGGCGAGCACCGTATCGATGGTGTCAAAAAGCGGTTCCTTGTCCTCCTGGTTGTCCTTGTTGTAGGCAAGCGGCTGGCCCTTCATGAGCATCAGAAGGCCAAGCAGATGCCCGGCGACGCGCCCGCTCTTGCCGCGCGCCAGCTCGGGCACGTCGGGGTTCTTCTTTTGCGGCATGATCGAAGAGCCGGTGCAAAAGCGGTCGGCGATGTCGATGAAGCCAAAGCGCGGGCTCATCCAGAGCACCAGCTCTTCGGACAGGCGCGAGATGTGGGTCATGAACAGCGCCGCCGCCGCGACGAATTCGATGGCGAAGTCGCGATCGGAGACGGCATCAAGCGAATTGCGGCAGAGTGCTTCAAAGCCAAGCGCTTCTTGCACCATGACGCGATCGATGGGATACGAAGTTCCGGCAAGTGCGGCGGCGCCAAGCGGCAGCCGATTGACCCGGTGGCGCGCATCGACCAGGCGCTCGACATCGCGCGCAAACATTTCGACGTAGGCTAACAGGTGATGGCCAAAGGTCACCGGCTGCGCCACCTGCAGATGGGTGAAGCCGGGCATGACCGTAGCGCTATGGGCATCGGCCAGATCGAGCAAGGCTTCCTCGAGTGTCGCAATCGCACTCACGATGTCATCGATGGCGTAACGCAGATAGAGGCGCATGTCGGTTGCGACCTGGTCGTTCCTCGAGCGGCCGGTATGCAGCCTTTTGCCGGCATCGCCGACGAGTTCGGTCAGGCGCCGCTCGACGTTCATGTGCACGTCTTCGAGATCGAGCCTGAACTCGAAGCGGTCGGCGCGGATGTCGGCTTCGATTTGCGCCATGCCGCGGCGGATATCGGCGAGATCGGCATCGCTTAGGACGCCGACGTGGTTGAGCATGGCGGCATGCGCCAGGGACGCTTCGATGTCGACCAGCGCCAAGCGCTGGTCAAATCCGATCGATGCCGTATAGCGCTGGACCAAAAGCGCGACCGGCTCGCTAAAGCGGCCAGACCACGCCAGATGCTCGGGTGAAAGGGGTTCTGTCATAATCGACGAAGCCGTACCGCATCGGATGACGGCGAAAAGATCGCGCGGGCAGGAAGCGCGCACCGTCGTTGGCGACTACGATGCCCGGACCCATTGACGAGAGTATAAAGCAGCCACTCGAAGCGCCGAGCAAGGCGGCGTGGTGGCTGCCGTTTCGAATCCCTGCAAAAGGCTCGGACTCGGATCCCTTCACCCTCGAAGGGCCGGTGCCGGACTGGTGCAACGCGGGCATCGCCGTGCGCGTCATCGCCGCAGTCAATGCGGCAGCGATGCTGGTTGCAGCCGCCGTCTCCGGTGACATCCTGGTCTGGGCTGCGACCTGCCAGCGCTTTGCGCTGCTGCTCGAACCCGTGCTGCTGTCGAGCCTTTTGCTTGGCTGCCTCCTGCGTCGGCCGATCAAGTCGTTGCCTGGCGAAGCGCAGATCGGCATCACGCTCTTGATACCGCCGCTTGCCACCTACGCCATCGAATCGGCCCTGTATACGCTCTACCTCGAGGCGCGCTCGACCATGCTGCGCGACATGGCGCTCTCGGCACTGGCAGCAGCAGGCGCCATGTACTGGGCCCAATTGCGCAGCCAATCGCACCTGCCTGCCCTTGCCGAGGCGCGCCTTTCGGCACTGCAGGCGCGCATTCGTCCGCATTTTCTCTTCAATAGCCTCAATGCCGTGCTTGGCCTGATTCGAAGCGATCCGAAGCGCGCCGAGACCATGCTTGAAGACCTCTCCGAGCTGTTTCGCGTCCTGATGCGCGATCACCACGAGCGCGTCTCGCTGGCCCAGGAAATGGCCGTGTGCCGCAAGTACCTGGGCATCGAGCGGCTGCGCCTGGGCGAGCGGCTGATCGTGCATCTGGCGATTGACCCGCGCGCCGAATCGGCGCAGCTGCCGCTGCTGCTTTTGCAACCGCTGATCGAAAATGCCGTGCTGCACGGTATCGAGCCGTCGTCGTCCGTGGGCGTCATCGAAGTCCGTGCCGAGCGCCGCGGCAATACGCTGCAGATCCTCATTTCCAACCCCTGGCACGGCAAAGACAAGCATCAGGGGCACCAGATCGGGCTTGCCAATGTGCGCCAGCGCCTCGAGCTCTTGCACGATCTCGAGGCGACGCTCGATACCGTCGTGCGCAACGAGCGCTACGAGGTGCACATGCGACTGCCGTATATCCCCGCCGCCGCAGAAGTCAAATGAGCGCACCATCGATTCTGATCGTTGACGACGAGCCATTCGCGCGCACGCGCCTGCGCGAGATTCTTGGCGATATCGTCCAGGAATTTCCGCACACCATCGTGGCCGAAGCCAGCGATGGTCGCGCAGCACTTGAGGCGGTCAACCAGAGCCGACCCGATATCGTCTTGCTTGACATCCAGATGCCCGAGATCACCGGCATCGAGGTCGCGGCGCATATTGCGGCCATGCCTGAAGGTCCGCGCGTCGTCTTTGTCACCGCCTTTGACGAGTTTGCGCTGCGTGCTTTCGAGGTCCATGCGATGGACTATCTGGTCAAGCCGGTGCGCGCGCCGCGTCTTCTGGAAAGCCTGCAACGCGTGCAGCAGGGCCTGCGCGCACCGAGCGGGTTGCGCGAGGTGACGCGCACGCTTGCGCCTGAAGGCCGTGCCCACCTGAGCGTGCACGAACGCGGCCGCGTCTCGCTGATTGACCTTGACGACGTGCTCTATCTCAAGGCCGAGCTCAAGTACGTCACGATTCGCACCCGCGATGGTGAACATATTTCAGAGGAATCGCTCGTCGCACTCGAAGAAGAATTCCCGGAGCGGTTCGTGCGCGTTCACCGCAATGCGCTGGTGGCGCGCGCGGCGATTGTTGGCGTCGAGCGCGTCGAGGCAGGTCCTGACGACGGCGGCGAGCCCCATTGGGAAGTGCGCCTTGCCAATATCGCCGAGCGCCTGCCGATCAGCCGGCGCCAGTGGCCGATCGTGCGCAACATTGTCAAGCCTTAACCGCTTGCGCAACGTCGCTTGCAGTTGCGCACCTGGCGATCGCAATGGCCGCAGGCAGCGCGAGGCTTGCGGCCATGGATCTGGTCTATTCGAATCTGCTTGCGATTTGTGGCTGCCTCTTCGCCAATCGCCTCTTCGGTCGCCTAAGGGGTGCATGGCCGGTCGTGCAGATGGCCGCCGCAGTCACTTGCGCCACGCTTTTGGCACTGGCCTTCAGCCCGGCACTGATGGCCTTGCGGCTGCTCGGGTTGGGCCGTCCCTGGGATGGGTCTCCCGGCTTTTTGCATGTTTTTGCGAGCGTCGTCGGCGAGACAATAGTGATCGTCCTGGTGCGCAGGGCCGCCAGCCGGGCTCGCCGATAGCAGCGGCGTGCTACACTTTTTTCCCTTCGCCGATCCGAAGCCGCGCGTGCAGCCTGCGTCGTCTTGGCGCTAACTTCAATTCCGCATCCGGTTTGGCATGAGCGCAAAGCAGTCCCCCACGCGCCTTGTGATCGCGTCCCGTGAAAGTCGCCTCGCACTTTGGCAGGCCGAGCATGTCAAGGCGCGGCTGCTCGCGCTTTATCCGCAATGCGAGGTCGTCATCGATTCCATGACCACGCGTGGCGACCAGGTCCTTGACCGCTCGCTTGCGAAGATCGGCGGCAAGGGCCTTTTCATCAAGGAGCTGGAAGTTGCACTGGCATCGGGGCGCTGCGACCTCGCCGTGCACTCGCTAAAGGATGTGCCGATGCAGCTTGACGACGCTTTCGAGCTGGCTGCAATTCTTGAGCGCGAGGACCCGCGTGACGCCTGGGTCTCCAATGCCCACACCGAATTGCGCTTGCTGCCCGAAGGCGCGCGCGTCGGAACCTCAAGCTTGCGGCGTGAAGCCCAGATCAGGGAGAGACGCCCCGATCTTGGCATTTCGCCCTTGCGCGGCAATCTCGACACACGGCTTGGCAAGCTTGATCGGGGCGATTTCGACGGCATCGTGCTAGCGGCCGCTGGCCTTAAGCGCCTTGGCCTTGAAAGCCGCATCGCTGGCTACTTCGGCATCGAGGAGTCCTTGCCAGCGCCCGGGCAGGGCACGCTTGGCATCGAGATCTGCCGCGGCCGCGAAGACCTTCTGATGTGGCTCGCGCCGCTCGTTCATCGCGAATCGGAGGCCGCCGCGCTTTGCGAGCGTGCAGTGTCGCGCGCACTTGGCGGCAGCTGCGAAATCCCGATCGGCGCTTTCGCTGAAATCAGGCTCGGCCGCCTGGAAGTGAAGGCGCTCGTCGCAGCGCAAGACGGCTCGCGCGTCATCCGCGCCTCTGATGTCGGCGCCATCGAGGCGCCAGAAGCGCTTGGCACTGCGCTTGCCCTGCGCCTGATCGAGGACGGCGCAAAGGCGCTGATCGGCCCGAGCGCTTGAGCCAGAAGGGCATTGTCATTGTCACGCGGCCTTTGCACCAGGCCGACGATCTTGCGCACACGCTCGCGGTCGCCGGTTTTGATGTCGTGCGCGTGCCTGCGCTTGCGATATTTCCCGCGCTGGACACGGCGCCGTTAAGAGGCGCCCTCGAACACCTCGAGCGCTACGCGCTTGCCGTTTTCGTGAGTCCCAATGCCATCGATGGCGCGCTGGCCGAGCTTGAGCGTGCCTGGCCCGAATCGGTGGCGATTGCCGTCATGGGTCCTGGCAGCCTGAAGAAACTCGCGGCACGCGGCATTACCTCGCCGCCGTATCGTCTGTTCGTCCCATCCCTTGGCGAGCACGCACGCTTTGACTCCGAGGCGCTTTTTGCGGCGCTCGACATCGGCCTGTTGCGCCAGCGCCGCTGTCTTGTCGTGCGCGGCAATGGCGGTCGCGCATGGCTCATCGACACCCTCGTTGAAAACGGCGTCAAGGTCGACGTCGTCGAAAGCTATCGGCGTGCACCAGGCGAGATCGAGGACAGCGAGAAGGAAAGATTGCGAAGCCTGATGGCCACGGCGCAAACGGCGAGCATTGTCGTGACCAGCAGCGAAGCCCTGGCTGCGCTAAAGACGCAGTTTGCCGAAGTCGATGCGACGCGCGGTGTGGCGTGGTTAATGCGGCAGAAAATCATTGCAAGCCACGCCCGCGTTGCCGAAAACGCAACAGCGGCGGGCTTTGCCAGCGTGGTTTTGGCAGGCGCTGGCGATGACTCGGTAGTGCGCGCGATAGAATGGCCTGGTTAAATCAGTGTCAGTCATGGATCACGCGTCGCCGTCCCCGCTAACCGATCCGCCCCTGCGCGCAGAGGCGACGACATCGGGGAGTCCCCTTGTCGTGCGCCGGCGCGCCGCACCCGCAGCGTTTTGGATCGCCATCGTCGCGCTCGTCCTCGGTGCGGCTGGCCTTGCGCTTGCAATTGCCAGCCACAATCGCCTTGAGACAGTCGAGCGCGAACTGGCGCGGCGCATTCAAGGCGTCGACGGCGTAAGCAACGAAGCACGCATAGCGGCCAAGCAGGCGCAAGACATCGCCATCGCGCTGCAGACCCGCGAAGGCGTGCTCGAGTCGAAAGTCGCCGACTCGCAAAGCCAGCAGGCGTCGCTGCAGCAGCTGTATCAGGACCTCTCGCGCACGCGCGACGACTGGGCGCTCGCCGAGGTGGAGCAGCTTCTCTCGGTCGGCTCGCAGCAGCTGCAGCTCGCAGGCAACGTCCCGGGCGCCTTGATCGCCCTGCAGAATGCGGACGACCGGCTGGCCAGGGCCGACCGGCCGCAGTTCATCGCCTTGCGCCGCGTCATTGCGCGGGACATGGACAGGTTGCGCGCGTTGCCCTCGGTCGATCTTGCCGGCGATGCCCTGCGCTTGGACAGCCTGGTGTCAATGGTCGACAAGCTGCCGCTTCTGTCTGATGAGCGCGCAAGCCCGGCACCCAGGCTCGATGCCGTGCCGATCGACCGCGAGCCGCGCAACCCGCCTAGAGCCGGGGCGGCTTCAAGCGCAGCGCCGACGTTCCTGGAAAGAATGTCCGACGACTTCAGGTATCTCGGTGCCGAAACCTGGCAGCAGTTCCAGCAGCTCGTGCGCGTGCGCGAAGTCAACGAGCCCGATGCCTTGTTGCTTGCACCGTCGCAAGCCTACTTCGTTCGCGAAAACCTGAAATTGCGCCTCTTGAATGCAAGGCTTGCCCTGCTTGCCCATCAGGAACCGATTTTCAGGGCGGATCTGTTGCGCGTGGACGAACTTCTCAGAACATATTTCGATAGCCGGGCCCAGTCGACAGTCGCAGCGCTTGCGCTCTTGAAGCAAATCGAGGGCAGCACCACTGCAATCGAGATGCCAACACTGGCGGATAGCTTAAACGCGGTTCGCAGTTTCAAGTCCGCTGGCGAGCACCCCTAGGCTTCGCTGCGTGCGTCCCTTCCTGTTCTTCATCATCCTTGCGCTGATCGCCGTTGCGGCGGCAATTGGTGCGCGCTTTGATGCCGGCAACGTGGTTTTCTTCTACCCGCCGTATCGTGTCGACGTCTCGCTCAACCTCTTTGCGATTCTCGTCATCGTGGCTTTCTTTCTGACCTATTTGGTCGTGCGCCTGGCAAGAAAGACGCTCGAGATGCCAAAGCGCGTCGCGGAGTACCGCGAACGTGTCGCCGAAAAACGCGGACACCGTGCGCTTAGGCAAGCGCTGCAGGCCTATTTCGAAGGGCGGTTTGGCCAGGCTGAGCGCCAGGCGCACGGTGCCCAGGATTGGCCCGAGACGGCGGCGCTGGCGAGCCTCGTGGCTGCGCGAGCGGCGCATCGCATGACCGAGTTTGGTCGACGCGACGAGTGGCTAAGGCGCGCCGACGGCCACGATTCGATGCGTGCAGCGCGTCTTATGACTGAAGCGGAGTGCCTGGTCGATGCGCGTGACAGTGCCCGTGCCCTCGATGCGGTGAAACGGCTGCAGGCCGGCGCTGCAAGGCACATCCAGGCGCTGAGGTTGTCCCTGCGTGCAAACCAGTTCGCAGGTGAATGGGACGAAGTCTTGCGCATCTTGCGCATTCTGGATAAGCGTGACGCGATGCATCCTGTCGCCGCGCGCGAGATTCGCGTGCTCGCCTACCGCGCCTTGCTGCTCGCGCGGCAGAGTGATCGTTATGCACTGATCGCATTCTGGCAGGACGTGCCCGTTGCCGATCGGCGCATCGTGGAGGTGGCACTGGCAGCGGCGCGCGCTTTCAATGCCGCCGAACTCGGTTACCAGGCACGCCTTGTCATCGAGGATGCGCTGGCGGCGCAATGGGACTCGCGCCTCGTCGAGGCCTACGCTGCTTGTGTCGAGGAGCGTGCCACGGCGCAAATCGACCGCGCCCAGCGTTGGCTCGCCACCCACCCGGGCGACGCCCATCTTGAGTACGTGCTGGGTGTGCTCTGCGCGCGGGAAAAGCTGTGGGGCAAAGCCAGGCAGTTTTTTGATTCCGCCCTAGCCGACACCACCGAGCCGCGACTGATCGCGATGATTCATCTGGGCACGGCCCGCATCTGCGAGGCCATTGGCGAGACTGAAAGCGCCATGAATGCGTACAGGCTTGCTGCGCTCACAGGGCTTGACGTCTCCAAGGTCTTCGCGCCAGAAACAAAGTCAGAGCCGTGATTGCTTGAGCAGGCGAGCCGTTGAAAGTTGGTTGCGGGGACGCGATGTGAGACGTATTTCGGCGAGTACCAATTCGCGTCTCGCTGCTCAAGGGGCGTTCTCAGAGAACTCCAGGGGTGTGATGGACGCAAGAATTTCAGTCATTGCATCGCGTGCAATTGCGGTGTCGAAGTTAGCCTGCCCTCGCAGCCACCATCCGTCGCTTAACCCAAAATATCGGCAAAGCCTGAGATCCGTATCCGCAGTGATCGCGCGTTTTCCAGCGACGATATCGCCAATACGCTGCGCTGGAACGCCGATATCCTTCGCCAGTCGGTATTTGGTTAACCCCAACGGCTTAAGAAACTCTTCTTCGAGCATCTCGCCGGGTGAAACAGGAGCTACAGTTCGCATCATTCACCCTCGATGGTAGTCAACGATCTCGACGTGACGTGCCCCGCCTGCAGTCCAAACGAGACAGACTCGCCATTGATCGTTGATTCGAATGCTGTGTTGGCCTTTGCGAGCGCCTTTAAGGGCCTCCAATCGATTTCCTGGAGGAATTTTCAGGTCAGACAGTGCATTCGACCAATCCAGTTGCTCAAGCTTTCGCAGGGCCGCACGTTCGAAGATCTTCCACCGCGCAACGCGGTGCCCTCTAAATAGGGCTTCGGTATCTCTACACTTGAAGTCAACGATCGCCATGATATTAACGCTTTGCGTTATTAACGTCAAACGTTACTATTCGATGGCGACCAGTGTAGCGACCCTGCGCAGAAGATGTGCGTAGGTTTGCGCAAACCATCCAAAATCGCGCGCTTGCGTGAGCGAACGAACCGAAAAAAATCTTAATGCGGGGACGGGCTTCACACTTTAAAGGTCGCTGCGGCTGCTCTGATGCCGGCACGTACCATCACCATTTTCGTTGCGCCTACCTGTCGATTTCGCTGGGCCCCATGTCAGCGCTGGCGATTCTTAACGGAATCGAGGTAGCGAGTCGCACAGTCGCGCTAATTTGCGCAATGTCTCACCGCGAGGACTGAGAATCTTAGATATTTTTCCATACCGAAAAGTGAATAGTAAGGATTTTGGAGCCTCTAATGGGAAACGACGCCACGCTGACGAGTAAGGGTCAGACAACGATCCCGAAAGAAATTCGTGAGAGCCTTGGCATGAAGCCTGGCGATCGCATGACGTTTACGTTGATGCATGACGGCACGGTGGTGATGCGCGTCAAGCGCAGGAAGGTGTTGGATCTCGGTGCGCGTCACTGTCGAAAATAATCTGCGCAGCTACACAAAAGCGCGCACGACGAAAATCGACACTTCAACGGCACGCGGACTGTCTAGTACTGTTGCTGCCATCAGAGCACCGTGCTCTGTGAAGAAAAAAGGCAGATAGCGCCGCCCCCCACGGCCGATCTTTGAGGTCGCAGATTGCGACCTCAAAGATGACCATTCGTCCGCGTTGAGTTGGAAGCTGAAGTCGTCCGGGAAACGATCAATGTTGCCTTTCACCGCCTCATTACTTCATTAAAGCGTTTCGTAGCGACTCCGTAGAGCGGTGCTGTTGCATTTTTCTCGGACAATGGCGATCTGTTGAGTTCAAATTTGAAATCGTACGAGGGTAAGCGTCTGGAGCACACTTCTTGGAAATGGACGTACGACGACATCAGCATCCCTGAGCTTGGCTTCGCGCCTAGTGTGTCGAAATGAGTGACTGCTTTGACACAACTCGGTTGGCTGCTTCGGGTCGGGATAAGACCCCATTCATGTCCGACCTCGGGGCGATGGGGAAACCGCTACGGTAGCCCGCGGCGACGTTTCGCCAGCGCGCGAGATTCACGCTTTAGAGGCCCTGCCACTGGACAGATCTCGAGTGCAAAGCCCGTGAGTGTGTTTACCAAGCTCTCGGGATTTAGCTGATAAAGAACCCTCTGTCCCTGCCGCTTGCTCGAGACCAAGCCGGCGTTTTCCAGAACGGACAGGTGCCTCGACATCGAGGGTGCCGTCATCTCAAACTTTTCAGCAAGTTCTGATGTCGTCAATTCGGCCTTCGACAGATACGCGAGAATCTGCCTCCTCGGAGTAGAAGCAAGTGCTTCGAAAATTTTGTCAGCTTGCATTTATTCCATATGTTAGCAATCTCATTCTTCAAGGGAGATCTGAAACATGAAGTCGGTCGGAAACGAGCCGATGACGGTCGATTCACTGATGGCCGACCCCTAGATAATCATTCTCGCCCAGGACTCTTACCGCGACGTCTTGCGGATGATCAACTGGTAATAAACCGACACGAACTCGTAGCGGTTTCGCTTGAGCCTGAGGAACAGGTTGATTGCCTTGGCGGGATTTTCGTCGAGCCGCTCATAGTATTTCGCAAGGTAGTCATCGAAGATCATCACGCCACCAACCTTCAGCAGCGAAAAACTCTCCAGCGCATCGACCATGACGTCGTCGGCATGATGAGATCCGTCGACGTAGATCAGATCGAACGGACCGCTCTGGCCGGCGTCGCCAAAAAAGCGCAGAGAGGTCTCCTTGCGCTTCGTGACCCGGTCGCGGTACGCAGTCAGATTCTCGTCGAAGCGGCGCTCGACGTCGGTAATCACATCCTTGCTGACGGCAATCGCCCCGTTGGAGTCGTCCCACGAGTCGATGCACGTGATGCGTGCCCGATCAAACGTTCGCAGGATAAACAGACTGGAGAGCCCTTCCCAGCTACCGATCTCGAGGACCTCGATCGGGCCTCCTCGCATCCCGCATCGATCGAATCCATCCAGCCAGTAGGGAATTTTTCCGGTAAACCAGTCCTTCGAGAACTGGTACGCCGGAAGCTCGCCCCTGAAGGCGCGCTGCATTTCCCTGAATCTCTGCCACTTCGTGCGACCGGAACGCGTTTTGCGGCGCACGACCGTGCGAACGAAGGCCGCAAGGCACGCCGCCGGCGCCGAGGTTCTGCGCAGATAGGAGAGCGTCGATAGATGGCCCATGGCTTCCGAGGGAGTGTCGGGACAAGTGGTTGCCGGCGCAGTATAGCTGCTGGGGAGTCACCCGACCGTGGCCTGGATTTTGTCCTGTCCCTATCAAGGAACTCGTTGCTTGGCAGCTTGCAGAAGCCATGGCGGCCGGTTCAATGAGCAAGTCGAAAATGGCCAGGATGCTCGGCACCAGCCGATCTCAGGTCGATCGATTGCTTTATCCAAAATTGGACGTGACGCTGTCCAGTCTTCAGCGAGCTGCCGAATTGGTCGGCCGCAAAGTGCACATTGAGCTTGTCTGATCGAACGAGCGCTTTTCAAGGCCGCGGATCGTCGGCATTGGTCGACAAGCCGCATCAGTTGAGCCAGAATCCACGGGCGCCGGGCGCCGGGCGCCGGGCGCCGGCCTTGGCTGTGCAAAAAAGGTCGCGGCACTGAGAGTCCACGCAAAGGCGAGCGCTCGGATGGGGTTGTCCTCGGCGACGTAGTCTTCGCGTGATTCCGGTAAAGTAATGATCTGTGCGTGGTCTACGCCTTCAATGAATCGCTTCATGACGCCACTGCAATGTGTCCATTTCGTAGGCGGTCAGTCTGAAATATGAAGTTTTCACCTCGTTAGCTTGAGCAATCTGCTATGGGACGATGGTTCTCAATCTTATTTTGGATCGTCTGGTTCGCACTCCTTATGGCTTATTACATTCCCCGGAGGCGGCGTTCCGGCGATGGCGGTGGTGATGGCGGGAGCGGCAATGGCGCGGGCGGCGATACAACATTCTTTGGCGGAGACGCAGGCTGCCACGGCGGGGACGGTGGTCACGGCGGGGACGGTGGTCACGGCGGGGACGGTGGTCA
>CAJCIC010000016.1 GCA_903970185.1 Gammaproteobacteria bacterium | reverse complement strand
GGCGGGAACGCCACGGCCGACCACGGCAGCGACCGCCTCGAGCGACGCGTTCACCCGGGGTGCGACGTGATCAGGCAGCGCCAGCGTCTGGCCGCCGCGACAGATCGCCTCGAGATCACCCAGGCGCAGCGCTCCGGGGTTGAGCACCCGGGTCATCGGCCTGCGATCATCGGCAGATCCAGGCCCTCTTGGCGTGCGCATGCCACTGCATCATCGTAGCCCGCATCGGCGTGGCGCATGACGCCGGTCGCCGGATCGTTATGCAAGACGCGTGCAAGGCGCGCTGCCGCATCGGCCGTGCCATCGCAGACGATGACCATGCCGGCGTGTTGCGAATAGCCCATGCCGGTGCCGCCACCATGGTGCAGGCTGACCCAGGTGGCGCCGCTGGCCGTATTGAGCAGCGCGTTGAGCATGGGCCAGTCAGACACGGCGTCACTGCCGTCTTGCATGGCTTCGGTCTCGCGATTGGGACTTGCCACCGAACCCGAATCGAGGTGGTCGCGACCGATGACAATCGGCGCCTTCACCTCGCCGCTCGCCACCATCGCGTTGAAGGCAAGGCCGATGCGCGCCCGATCGGCAAGGCCGAGCCAGCAGATGCGTGCCGGCAGGCCCTGGAACTGGATGCGTTCTCGCGCCATCTCGAGCCAGTTGATGAGATGCGGATCATGCGCCATCAGGCGCTTGACGCAGGCGTCGGTGGCGTAGATATCTTCGGCATCACCTGAGAGCGCGACCCAGCGAAAGGGTCCGACGCCACGGCAGAAAAGCGGGCGGATATAAGCCGGCACAAAGCCGGGAAAATCAAAAGCATTGTCCACGCCGACGTCGTGCGCCATCTGGCGCAGGTTGTTGCCATAGTCCACCGTGGGCACGCCGGCATGATGGAACCACAGCATCGCGCGAACCTGCTCGGCCATCGATTGCTTGGCAGCCATGACCACCTGGTCCGGATGCGTCAGACGCAGGGTCTCGGCCTTGGCCAAGCTCCAGCCTTGCGGCAAATAGCCGTTAAGAGGATCGTGTGCGCTGGTCTGGTCGGTGACCAGGTCCGGGCGCGCGCGCACGTCGCCTTTTGCAGCGCGGCGGGCGAGCTCGACAAACACGTCGCAAGCGTTGCCCAGAAGGCCAACCGAGACCGGCCGGCCGGCCGCGCGGGCCTCATCAATCATGGCAAGCGCGGCATCAAGGGTATCCGCGCGGCGATCGAGATAGCGCGTTTGCAAGCGCATCTCGATGCGCTCGGGATTGCATTCGACAGCGAGCATCGATGCGCCTGCCATGGTTGCCGCAAGCGGCTGGGCGCCACCCATGCCGCCAAGACCCCCGGTCAGGATCCAGCGTCCAGCCCAGCTGCCGCCAAAATGCTGGCGCCCCGCCTCGACGAAGGTTTCGTAGGTGCCCTGCACGATGCCCTGGCTGCCGATGTAGATCCACGAGCCTGCAGTCATCTGGCCAAACATCATGAGGCCCTGGGCATCGAGCTCGTTGAAGTGCTCCCAGGTGGCCCAATGCGGGACCAGGTTCGAATTGGCGATGAGCACCCGCGGGGCATTGGCGTGCGTCTGGAAGACACCGACGGGCTTGCCTGACTGGATCAACAGCGTCTCTTCGTCGCCAAGGCGCTTTAACACCTCCACGATCTTGTCGTAGCAGGCCCAGTCGCGCGCGGCACGACCGATGCCGCCATACACGATCAACTCCTGCGGGCGCTCGGCGACCTCGACGTCGAGGTTGTTCATCAGCATGCGCAAGGGTGCCTCGGTCTGCCACGAGCGGGCCGAAAGCTGGCTGCCGCGCGCAGCGCGAATGACGCGGGATTCGTCACGCCTTGCCGCAGCGAAGCGGGCCTTGGTTCCGGTATCGTTCATTTCGGCTCCTGAGTCAGGCGAAAAAAAGCAAAGGATTGCGTCTCATCTGCGGCCTGCATACGCTCATCAAGCGCGCGCCCCTGGCCATCGAACTGCCCGGTGAAACGGTAGCGATCGGCCGGATGCACGAGCCGCGCAAGGCTGGCTGCGCGACCCTGAGAATAGGTGCGCCGGGTAAGAATGAGAACAGGTGCGGTGCGGCGCATCGATAGCAGACTGGCCGTCTCGGCGTCGGGGAGATCGGCTTCGATGGAATGCTCGGTACGCTCGAGCGGCGCCACCTGCATCAGATACTGGTGCGGCGTGATCGCCGCAAAATCCTGGTCAAGATAGGCCGGTGCGATCGCCGGATTGACGATGCGGTCTTCGAGCTGCAAGGGCACGCCATCGGCCAGATGGACAAGGCGCGAGACGAACAGGCGCGAACCGCATTGCACGTCGAAACTGCGGGCGAGCTCGGCGTTGGCGCGACGTGTGCCAAGGTGCACGCAGCGTGCTTCGTAGACTGCACCGCGCGCCTCGATTTCCGCCCGGATGCTGCGCACCGCGACCATCGTCGCTTCGGCTTTGGACGGAGCGACAAAGGAGCCGCGTCCTTGCTCGCGAACGATCACGCCCTCGTGCGCAAGTTCGCGCAGCGCACGATTCACGGTCATGCGCGACAGGCCGAACGAGCGCGTCAACTCGACCTCGGAGGGAATGCGTTCGCGCGCCAGCCAAACGCCATTGGCAATGCCATCGACAATGTGTCGCTTGAGTCTCAGATAGTGGGGTTCGGCGCGTTCCATGAGCCTCGGGCCAAGTTGTATAGACATGTTAGCGGGGCGATCCGGGCGAGTCAAATTGGACAAGCCGCAGGTCACGCCGCCGCGCGCTGCGCTCAACCGTGGCGGGCATCGGGCGTATTGCGTTCAGCGTTGCCTTAAGTACTATTGATGACGACGGCAGAAAATGAGCTGCCCCCCCACCCTGCCCGCGCGGAGAAGCCATGTACAAACGCATCCTGCTTTGCTACGACGGCACGGCCCAGGGACGCAACGCGCTGCGCTGCGGCGCCGAACTCGCGATCCAGCTCAAGGCTGACGTCCATGTGCTTGCGGTGAGGGACATGATGATGGGCGCCATGGTCCCCGAGGCGTACTCGGGTGCAACGGCCATCACCGCCCAGGCCCACGCCGACGAAATCCTCGAAGAGGGCGTGGCATGGTTGCGCGCGCGCGGTCTGAACGCCGAAGGCCATCTGGTCTTTGGCAGGCCAGGTGAACATATTCCGCTTGTCGCAAAAAGGCTCGCCATCGATCTCGTCGTGATCGGTCATCGGCCACAAGGCATGCTGGCCCGCTGGTGGATGCGGGGCTCGACCAATGCCTATGAAATCCTCGACCATCTGAACTGTTCGATTCACGTCGCCATGGACGAAAGCCCACCGCCGGCCTAACCTTGCGCCGTGAATCTGGCGGGCCTCGCGGCGCTTAGCGACGTGAGATATTCAAACGGGGCAAGCGCATGCTCATAGGCGTCGCAGGCGGCGCGCGTCATACCCGCTGCAACCAGGCTTTTCGCTGCGGCATGCCATTTTTCGCGAACGACGATGGCCTCTTCCTCGCGCGTGAGGCCGCAGCGCAGGGAGTTGCGGGCGATGAACTGACTGGCGATGGTGGCCCATGTCACCCAGTTTGCGGGATGCGCGAGCGACAGGTTGCCCGCGTCAGCCCCATGCAAGTTGTAGCCGCGCAGCATCCTGGTTGGCGCGCCTGAGGCGTGAATCCATGCGCCAGTCAGGCTGACTTCGAGAAACAGCTTGAAATCAGCGCCGCTCCTAATCTCCTCGTCATAGCCGCCGCAGGCGCGAACGGCAGCGGCGCGAAGCAAGGTGCAAGAGCCAACGCCGCCGCCATTGACAAGCAGCCAGCGCGTCGAAATCGACTGCAGGTCACCGGCGTCACCGGCATTGCTGCCGCCGACATAGACGCGATCCGTCGATGCCGCCACGGCGGCGTCGACCTTGTCCAGCGCAGCCTGGGTGCGGGAGAGGAAGTCAGGCGGCCAACAATCGTCGGAGTCAAGAAAGGCGACAAAGCGGACTGCGCCGGCAAGCGCGAAGCCGGCATTGCGTGCGGCCGACACGCCACGATTGGCCTGCGCCCGAAACAGAATCCTGGTGGCGCTCGTCTGGCGCTCGATCCAGTCGCTAACGACCGTGGCACTGCCGTCGGAAGAGCCATCGTCGATGATGATGAGCTGCCCGGGCAGGCTGCTCTGGTCAAGGACGCTATCGAGCGTCCTTAGGACCAGCCCGCGCCGGTTAAAGACCGGCACGATGACGGCGACATCGTCAAGGAGCGCCGCGCCCGATGGCACAACTGTGATCTGCTCCATGCGCGACGAGCGCTCTTAGCTTGAGCCTACTTCCAGAGCGCGCACGTGCTCTCGGCCTTGCTGTTGAATGCGGCATCACCCTTGACGGTCTCGACCACCTTGTAATAGTCCCAGGGCTCCTTCGACTCAGCCTGCGACTTGACCTGCATCAGGAACATGTCGTGGATCATCGCGCCGTCGTCACGAATCGTACCGTGGGCCGTGTACATGTCGTGGATCGTGGTCTTTTTCAGCTGCGCCATGACCTTGTCGGTGTCGGTCGAATTGACTGCCTTGACGGCCAGGAGGTATTGCATCGTCGCCGAATAATCGGCGGCCTGGATCGACGAGGGCATGCGCTTGAAGTGTTCGAAAAAGCGCCGCGACCATTCGCGTGCCTCAGGCGTCTGGTTCCAGTACCAGCTGTCAGTCAGGTACATGCCCTGGGTCTCGCCAAGGCCGAGCGAGTGCACGTCGTTGATGAACATCAGAAGTCCTGCGAGCTTCATCGTCTTGGTCACGCCAAACTCGTTGGCCGCCTTGATCGCGTTGATGGTATCGCCGCCGGCATTGGCCAGGCCCAGAATCTGCGCCTTGGACGCCTGCGCCTGAAGCAGAAATGAGGAGAAATCGTTGGCGCCAAGCGGATGCTTGACCGATCCGAGCACGGTGCCGCCATCGGCCTTGACCACGGCCGACGTGTCGTTTTGCAAGGCCGCGCCAAAGGCGTAGTCGGCAGTCAGAAAGAACCAGGTTTTCCCTCCGGCCTTGGTGACTGCGCCGCCCGTGCCGCGGGCCAGCGCAATCGTGTCATAAGCATAATGGATGGTGTACGGCGTGCACTGATCATTGGTCAGTGCCGAAGTACCGCCGCCAACGGCGATGAAGATCCGCTTCTTCTCGGCTGCGACCTTGGCCATGGCAAGCGAGGTCCCGGAATTGGTGCCGCCAACCAGCATGCTCAGGCCCTGCTGGTCGAACCACTCGCGCGCTTTCGTCGCGGCGATGTCGGGCTTGTTCTGGTGATCCGCTGAAAGCACTTCGATCTTGCGACCGTTGATCGCGCCACCCATGTCGGCGACGGCCCATTTGATGGCTTCAAGGCCGGCCGGACCGTCAATGTCGGCATAAAGCCCTGACAGGTCGGTGACAAAGCCGATGCGAATCGGATCGCTTGGCGACTGCGCCAAGGCATTCGTTGCAAGACCCAGCGCAACGCCGCCAGCGAGTGCCGCGACGCTCATCAATTTCGTCAGTTTCATGTGATTTCGCCCCAGAAGTGAATTGCACCGCGCAGGCCCAAAGTCTTCGCTCTGGGGTCTGCCGATCACGCGCAGCGTGCCCAAGGATAGCGCACAAAAGAGGCAAAAAGAGAGCGCAGCCAGGCGCTTGGGGCTTACCCGTAGTCACTGCCCGAATGCTGTAGCGCTTGCGCTTGGTCCTTGCGCTTTAGACAACCCGGCTCTGCGCATGGCAGCGCATCGTCAGCGAAAACAAATTGCGCCGCGGCACCTTGGCGCGAGAAGGGCCGAATGCGCGTCGAACCTATCCAGTGCATGCACCAAGCCTCGCGCCTGGCGCTACATGCGCCAGAAGCGCTCGCGCTTGTAGGTGAACAGGTGATAAAACGCGGCAAAGGCGTGAAAGCCGATGACCGCCAGGACCACCCAGCCGAAATTGGAGTGGATCTCACCGATTGCACTGCCCGTTGCGGTTGCGGAATACGGCAGGCGCGGCATCGGCAGCACGGCAAAAAGGTAGGGCTGCCACGTTCTCCTTGAGGCGTTAAGCCAGCCGGTCACTGGAAGAGCCAGGGCGAGCACATAAAGCAGGACGTGGACAATCTTCGAGAGCAGCGCCTGCCAGCGCGGAATATCAGGGGGAAACAGAGGCGGCGTGTGCATCAGCCGCCAGACGATGGCCACGGCCACGACGGCAAGGATCACAAAGCCAAGCGTCAGGTGCAAGGCGATGAGGCCTTCTGCCGGGGTTGCCCGATGAACGTCGGGCATGAGCCAGCCTACCGCATACTGGGCCGCAAAAAGCGCCACGATGCTCCAGTGAAGACCGCGTGCAACGACGCCGTATCTCTCCATCGCCATGAATCGTTTTACTCCTCTTGTGTTAACTCAACGCAGGTCCTAGCAGGCCGCAATCATATCCAAGTCGTCTGCAAAGACCGGGCAACGCGTGCAGCGACCCAGGACATCTGGCGCGGTTCGCGATATCGGCATTGCCACCACGCCCGCGCTTTTTGACGGCGCTCGAACTCGGAGGTTGCCTCAGACATCGAATGCATCATTCACATGAATAAATCCACATAGATTATTGATTTATATCACTATTTATTCGGTCCGGCGGGTCAATTCTGCCGTTGTCACGATGCGCGCTCCGGCTTTCTCGAAGGCCGCGTTTTCGCGCGCGATGATCTCTGCTGCGCTCAAGCCACTGCCATCAACCGTGCTGTGGGCGTCGCCCACGACCGTGACAGCGAAGCCGCGTTCAAGCGCGCCTCGGGTCGTCGCTGCGACGCAGTAATCGCTTTGCGCGCCAAGCAGCACGACCTCGTTCACACCCGCTGCCCAATCGACGAGAGCCGGCTGGCTAAATGCGTCGCCAACGGATTTCGAAAAGGTCGGTTCTTCTTCCATCTGCCCCAGGGCAGGCCAGATGGTCCATCCCGGCGCGCCAGGTGCAAGCGGATCTCCCGTGCCGCCGTCGTGGCGGATGAAGCACACCCGGTGTCCCTGTGTTCTTGCCCATGCAAGCACCGATCGCACGCGCTTGACGATGACATCACCCGCAAAGATCGGCTCCGCTTCGAACATGGCAGTTTGCAAATCGATGACGATCACCGCCTTCTCGCTTGCCTGCGTGCCGCCTGTCATGCCACCCTCCGAATTCAGTGCTGCGAAGTCTGAATTGTGCCGCGTGCGGCAAGCAGCGCCTGGCTTAGCACCTTCTGCTCGCCGACGTGATTGGCAAGAAGCAGGATCAGCCGTGCATTGAGGGCGTGACTCTGTTCAGGCGCAAGACCCTGGTGCACCTCGATTAGCGCCTCATAGAAATCATCGGGGGCCTGCAGATTCTGCGCTGTAATCAGTTCCATGCTCGTCCTTCTAGTCAAGCGCCAGGGCATGGCGCAAAGCGGCGGCCACGCTTTTGGCATCGGGGTTGCGCCAGCGCGCACAGACATGCTGGTCGGGCCTGAAAAGGTATGCGCTGCCAGGACTCAAATCATAGCGGCGCATAAGCAAACCCTGTTCATCGCCCAGCTCATCCGCAGTGAGAGGCTTTGCGCGGGTCACACAGACGAGTTTCAGTGCCACACCCTCGGGCAAGGTCAGCGCTCTCATCTGCTTGAGGAAGTCTTGGGCCACAGGCGCTGCGATCAGCAGCGTGAATTCGGCACCGAGCTCGGCAAGAAGCCAGCTCGCCTTGCCATCGTGGCGCAAAAGCGGTGCATCAGCGGCAGCTGCACCGGGCACCATGACACCTGCAAAGGCCTCGGTGTCTGGCGTATTCAAGGGTGATTCGCAAAGCGTCGCGGGCAGTGACAACCTGCCGCTATTGACGAGTGCACGGGCAAAAGCATAGGTCTTGGCAAGCTCGAGCACCGCATCACGAAAAAGCCGGCTGACTTCACTTTTGGGAGTAATAAAGTCAGTCGAGCGGGTTGAATTCAGGATGTTTTCGTCGGCGGCATATTCGCGCTCGGCAGCGTAGGTCGAAAGGATCTCCTCAGGGGCATGGCCCTTGAGCACCGCAGCCAGCTTCCATGCCAGGTTTTCTGCGTCCTGGATGCCCGAGTTCGCGCCACGCGCACCAAAGGGAGAGACGCCGTGAGCCGCGTCGCCTGCAAAGAGCACGCGGCCGTGGCGAAAGCTGTCCATGCGCAGGCAGCCAAAAGTGTAGACGCTGGCCCACTCGAGCTCGAACTCGCTCTCACCCATGGTCGAATGGGCGAGGAGTGCCTTGACCCGGGGAATGATCTTCTCCGGCCGCTTCTCCTCGTTGGGGTCGGCGTCCCAGCCCAGCTGGAAATCGATGCGCCAGACGCCATCGGGCTGGCGATGCAAGAGCACACTCTGGTTGGGATGAAAAGCCGGATCGAACCAGAACCATCTTTCGGCCGGCATCTCTTCCTTGATGCGGATGTCGGCAATCAGGAAGCGATCACGAAAGATCCTGCCCTTGGTCTCATGGCCGAGCAACTGGCGCGCCGCCGAGCGGGCACCGTCGCAGGCGGCAACGTAACGGGCGTCGAGCAGGTAGTCGCCTTCAGGCGTATTGATCGTGAGTCGAACGAAATCGGCAAGGCGTTCGATACCCGTCACCTGGTTTTTCCAGCGCATGTCAATGGCCGGCAGCTCGCGCGCGCGATCGGCGAGGAAGCCTTCGACGTAGTACTGCTGCAAGTTGATGAATGCCGGCCGGTGATAGCCCGCTTCAGGCTGCAGGTCGAATCGAAACAGCTGCTCGTCACGAAAGAACACGCGCCCGACGCTCCAGGACACGCCCTTCTCAACCATGCGATCGCCGCAGCCCAGGCGATCAAAAATTTCGAGCGTGCGCTTGGCAAAGCAGATCGCGCGCGACCCCGTCGACAGCGTGTTGTCATTGTCAACGAGCACGACCGGCACGGCTCTTTGCGCAAGGTCAACGGCAAGCGCAAGGCCAACCGGTCCGGCACCGATCACAACCACGGGGCGCATGACAGGGTCTGGCGCGTCCTGGTCGGCGCTGCGCCGATACTCGAATTCCAGTTTCTGGTAGTCAGTCGCCTGACGCGCCAACGCCAAGGAGTCGGAGTTGCCCATGACTTGTCCGAACGGCCTTCAGCCCTCGAGCGTTTCCCACATCTGGCGGTCGCGCTCGGCCGTCCAGATACGCGGATCAGGGTACTGCGTCATTTCATCGAAGCAACGCGTGACATCAAAAGGCATGCAGTGATCAAAGATCACCCAGTGGCCGTACTTGGGTTTGAGAGTGGCGTAGGTCTCCTTGTACACGGCGTTGAGATCCTTGCCCGCTTTCACGCCTTGCTCGACGCTCTTGCGCACGTCGGCAATAAAATCACCCGTGGACTTGAGTCCTGCCGCTACGCGCTCTTCTCCAAGCAACGCAGGTCCACGGCCAGGAACGAGAGCAACGGGCTTTAGGCTGGCCACATTCTCAAGCGTTGTCGGCCAGTCCTTGAAGTAGGCATCACCAGCATACGGCGTCGCATCGAACTCGACCAGATCGCCACTGAGCAGGACGCGATCCTTGGGCAACCACACCACCGTGTCGCCCTTGGTATGGCCCCGGCCAAGTTGCAGCAGCTGGACTTCGAGACTGCCTAGCCAAAGCGTCATCTTGCGGTTGAAAGTGATCGTGGGCCAGGTCATGCCAGGCGGCACGGTCTCGACGTTTTGGAACAGCCTTGGAAATCGTCCGATCTCGCTTGCCTTGTCGGCTTCACCGCGCTCGACGATGAGATCGTAGGTATCCTGGCTGGCGATGATCTGCTGGGGTCGATAAGCACTGGCGCCAAGGACTCGAACCGCATGATAGTGCGTAAGAACCACGTACTTGATCGGCTTGTCGGTGACTTCGCGAATGCGGCGGATGACATCTTCTGCCATGGCAGGTGTCGCCTGGGTATCAGCGACAAGCACGGCATCGTCACCAACGATGATGCCCGTATTGGGGTCGCCCTCTGCCGTGTAGGCGTAGGCGTGATCCGACAATTTGGTGAACGTTACCTGCTTCACTTCCATGTCGGCTTGTGAGGCAAATGTCTTGGCCTGGGCCATCGCGTCTCCTTGATTCGAAAAACTCGTGTCTTTGCGCTACTTTACTCCCAGCACGCCAAGTCACGACCTGACCTGGTCAGGCGCGCCAGAACCTCGGCATCGACGCTGCGCCTTTGGCCCTACACGACGTTGCGCAAATTGATGGGATGTATGGGGCATCAAGCACACCCCGGCTGGGACCTTCTATCGGGTCGGGATGCCGCGTGGCATCACCGCTTGGAAGCGCACCGAAAGTGAGGTTTGGCGATTGGCTTTCGATGAGGCGCTAAGCTCGCAGCCTGCTCTTTGAATCACTAACCCGCGCATTGCCCGTGAGCGCGCCCACTCGCCCGGGCACCTTTACCATTCTCGCGAGTCAGGTCATCCGGTGCGAATGCAAGGTGACCAACTGTTCCAGGCGCTTTCTGGTCCGACCAGCGGCGACATCAGCCAGCGTATAGCGGTCGAGCGCGCGAATGAAACCCAGCTCGGCATCGTCGAGCGCGCCCTTGAGAAGGCAATTCCCTGCAAGCGGGCATGGGCCACGAGCGCAATCGACGAGACATCCCGACCCCTCCAGTTCCGCAACGATCTCCCCGAGCTTCATTAACTGCGGGTCACGTGCAAGCTGCAAGCCTCCACTGCGTCCTTGTAACGCCACCACATGTCCGGCTCGCACCAGTTGCTGCACTGCCTTTTGCAAATGAAACAGCGAGATGCCAAAAGCGCGAGCGACATCGGGAGTCTTCACCCAGGTCTCCTTTTCGGCGACTGCGAGATACATCAGGAGCCGCAGGGAAAAATCCGTGAACAAAGAAAGGCGCAGATCGATCTCCGTCGTCGCAGGTTGGGCAGCTGGCAAGGACTCATCCTAGCACTGCATTTGGGCGTTGCACCGATCCTAAGACCTGCCAAGCGCAATCTGGGTGCGCAGCCGCTTTCCAGGCGCTCAGAGCACAAGGAGGACCTGCCGCAAAAGAGCGCGCCTCGCACGGTCCATGCGCTCGGCCAACGCTGCCACAGCATGGCAGGCCCTCAATCCGTATTTGTGGTATAAATTATGCTAGTTTTAGGCTCCCGAAATTTCCTTGGAGACCCGCATGACGCCTGCTGAGCAGACCCTGATTCAAACCACTTTCGCCAAGGTCGCGGCCATCGGCGATCCCGCGGCTGTGCTGTTCTATGACGAACTGTTCCAGCGCGATCCAAGCCTGCGGCGACTGTTTAGCGACGACATGAGGGATCAGCGGCAAAAATTGCTGGCCATGCTGTCAACTGCAGTGGCCCAGTTAGATAACTGGGCGGCTACCTCCGCAGTGCTGCAGGCACTCGGGCGACGCCACGTGGCCTATGGCGTGACGCCCGCTGACTACGCTACCGTTCGCAACGCCTTGATCGCGACGCTGGAAAAAGGACTGGGAGACAGCTTCACGCCCGAGGTGCGTAGCGCTTGGGAGTCTTGCATCAGCGCGATTGCCACCGAAATGATCGGTGCGGCCGGCGCACACCGCTCCTCGCCACCGGTCTAGTTCCGCCGCGGTGTTTCCAGGCTTGCCTTTTACACCCACCGCGACTCCCAAATAGAGGATTTCGCAGTAGATCGACGCGGCGTCGAAACGGCGCCGGGTTCACGGCTTTCGCCGATTTCCGAGCGGATACTCGGGCGCGCCGGCCCGTGCCCTGGGACTAACCTGCGCCAAGAAGCGTCAAAAAATTGGGCTGTCCGTTGGACGCCCCAAGACCGCCATCAACCGGCAGAATGACGCCGTTAACGAAGACCGCGTCCTCGCTTGCGAGAAATGCGATGACCCCGGCAATCTCTTCGGGTTGGGCCGCACGTCCGATCGGCAGCCGGTCACGAAAGGCGTTCAGAACATCCTGACTTTTCTCGATCTCAGCGGTGGCTTCGGTCGAGGTCAAACTTGGCGCTACAGCATTGACGCGCACGCCTCGGGCGCCGTATTCAAGAGCGAGAGCACGCGTGAAATTCGTGACGGCGCCCTTTGCCGCGTTATAAGCGCTCAGTCCCCAGTCGCCACCGAGTCCGGAAGCGGACGAAAGGTTGACGATCGCGCCTTTCGTCTTCAGCAGATGAGGCAATGCCTCCCGGGTACAGAAATAGACGCTGTCGACGTCGGTGGACATCGTCTTTCGCCACTCATCCGTGGTGCACTGCTCGAACGGGCCAAAAGTGGCCCTCGCCGCATTGTTGACAAGGATATCCAGTTTGCCGAACTTCTCCACGGTGTCTTCGACGAGGCGCTTCACGTACTCTTCGTTAGACACATCTCCCGAGTGAACGAAAAATTTTGCCGGATCAAAGTCCGCGATAGTCTCTTGCAACTTGGCTTCACGCCGCCCATTGACCGTGACGAATGCGCCTTCCTTGAGGAAGCGCTGAGCTGTGGCTCGACCAATGCCGCTACCGGCTCCCGTCACGATGACAACCTTGTCTGCGAACCTGTTCATATTTTTCCGACCAACCTTTCATTGGTTATTGATTCAAACGGCGACCGTGGTATCAAGCCTATTACGTAAGTGCAAATTCAGACGTTACGTGTTTTACTTGCTCTCTTTCGAGTTGATTTACCTGCTGATCCAACGCTAGCGACCAGTTGCTTCAAAAGCAGCCCGTGCTCGTCATCTTTGACCATGAGGAGGGGCTGACACTCGATAAGCGCACGTTCCAGGCGTGCCATCGATACTTTCTGCGCTTCGCGTTGAGCGCTTAATTCCGGTACCCGCGCCTTTGGGGTTCCATGGTCGATTGCCGCGGTGGTTTTAGCAACCATCTCCTACGGCTTCGCGGCAAACTACTCAAAACGGAACCTGGGTGGGACAAAACCGCTGGCTGTGGCATTCGGCAGTCAATTCTTTGCCGCTGCTACGCTTCTGCCACTCGCCGCATTCACGTGGTCGCCACATCCCGTGTCCTCATCAGCTTGGTTGAGCGTGCTGTGTATCGGCATGTTCTGCACGGCGTTCGCGTACATCCTCTATTTTCGTTTGATCGAAAAATGTCAACGCAGCTTTCGCAGCGTCGGTCACGTTTATCGTGCCGCTTTTCGGCGTAGTCTGGGGTTTCTTTTTTCTCAGAGAACGGCTCACGCCGTTGATGTTACTCGGCGCGGGACTTGTGTTACTGGGCACCATGCTCGCTAGCGGGCGCCTTACAGTCATTAAGACCAGTGCCTCGACATAGGCGCGTTGCTACACTAACAACCTGCAGAGGCTCCTTGTCGCTGAATCACTCCATAGGTAATTCATTCATCTTCAGCCGCAGAAACCAGATGAATGATCCCAGCGGGGCTTTTGACCCAGAAGCCGCGGAAGCCCTCTGGCAGCGTTTCTTCATCCAGTGCTTCGTAACCCCGAGCTTTAAGCGTGGATCGAGCCTTCTCCACATCATTCGTGATCAGCTCTAACCAAACTTCGGATTTGACCGGTCCCACAACCTCATCAAGCCATAAGCGAGATTGCCCGAACTCGCAAGAGTTGGTTCCCGAGACTCGCATGCCCAGGACATCTTGGTAGAAGGTGACGGACTTCTCGAACAAGTGACTCGGTATCTTCATTGCGATGTTCTTACCGCCGCGAAAGGTGAGTTTCATCATCTTGCGTTCCTTTCAAATGACTCGAATATTGAACTCACATAACGCTTATGCCTTGCTGTCGTAGGCCAATCACACAGTTGTCCTGCAAGTGCCAAGCAGACTCAGTAGAAAAGGCTCCGCCGACTATATTCCGCCCATAGCATGACGGCTGTACAGATGTATTACTTTCAGATCAAGCAGCGCCCGCCTCACTTTGGATTGGTCTAAGGTACAGGTCTTAAGAAAGGAGACTTGCGCATTGACAATTCATATCACGCTGAATGCACAACCAATACTACCCAGGAAAGCAGACGCGTCGAGATAAAGCAAGATCGGGACCGCCTTCGTTCTATCCACGAGTTATAAAGAGGTGTCTGCCCCTCGGAGAAAGCCCATGAACCGCGATCAAATGAATTTTTGGACCGAACGCCTGCTGCCTGCGTTCGACCTGCTCTCTAGCCGCCTGAATGATCCCCCCTCCCTTGAGGAGCTTGCGACAGTCGCCGGCTTTTCTACTTTTCACTTCCACCGAATTTGGCGCGCACTGTTGGGCGAACCTGTAAGTCAGACCGTGACAAGACTGCGGATTGCATCCGCCCAGTTAAAACTGCATGACGCTGGAACAAACGTCACACGCGTTGCGATGGATGTCGGATTCGCTACCCCGCAAAGCTTCGCGCGGGCTTTTCGGCGTGTCGCGGGCATTTCTCCTACAGAGTTTGCTTCTGGGGAGCACGAGCAGTTTGGGGTGGATGCCGTGCGAACAGCGGAGGTGCAGGTCGAGCTAAGACCTTCTCGGCGCCTAGTCGCGATTCGACGCAATGGCGGAAGTTACCAAGAGTTAAACGCCCTTTTCGGACAGGTGTGGAGCTTTGCAGAGCAACGAAAAGCGCTCGATGTCTTGCAGGGTATATACGGGTTACCACTCGATGATCCCCTGAGTGTGCCAGTGAGCCAACTTCGGTATGACGCCTGTCTCGATATTGGAGAGGACGTCACGCTCGCGGCCCCCTTCCACGAGGTCATCTTGCCCGCTGGCCCCTATGCGCGCATTCGGCAGTTCGGAAGCTATGAACTTGAAGCAGCAGACCAGACATTGATTGAATGGGCCATCTGGTCAAATCGTAAGCCATCCGATTTCCCCACGATACATCTATTTCATGATGACCCGGAAACAGTCCCGCAAGACCAGTGGCGCGCGGACGCGATGGTCCTCCTTGAGCCTGTGGAGGAGTGATGATCAAGCCGCACGATAAGGGTCAGTTACCGACTGTGCCCAATGAAGCCAATCCGGAGCTAACCTGCCTTTGGTCAGGCTCCTCAACCTAGGATTCACAGTGGTTCTCGGCCCACATGTTCGCAGGTGACACCGCCTTGCGGCAGCGCTGGAGGTTCAGGGATTTTGCGACCGACTCAACGGCAAGAACCCGGGTGAGCATCGCGATTTTGCCGGCAAAAGCGGCCTCTTCCCGGAGGAACGCTGAAACGGAGCGTTCGATGCCGCCTTCCGCGCTGAATGATTGTGTGGGCAGTGATTTAAAGCAAGGTTCTGCAGTTTCCGAATTAAACCGAGACAAGCGTTTAGGCAATCTCTCGGTTAACCCGACAGACGGCGGTGCCATTTGCAGGCCCTTGGAGGCGGGGGTCGGAATCGAACCGGCGTACACGGCTTTGCAGGCCGCTGCATGACCACTCTGCCACCCCGCCCTAAAACGCAGCGCCGCCATTGTATCGGCAGCCCCAATAAAGTGCTGACCCTCAGGTCAACAAAAAAGGGAAGCCTGGCAGATCAGGGCTTCCCTTTTGGAACCTGGAGCGGGAGACGAGTCTCGAACTCGCGACCTCAACCTTGGCAAGGTTGCGCTCTACCAACTGAGCTACTCCCGCGCAATGCGAAGGGCGGATTATAGCAAAAATTCAATCCCTCGGGCCGCAACGCCATTTGCCCTTGCATCCAGCCGCGTTCGCGCCGACTTCACCGTCAAACTGCGCACTTCGCAGTGCCAGGAAACACCGCCAGCGTGGCCTTGGTAAAATGGCTGCAGAACTACACGATGTCTCTCTTCAAACTTCCTCAGGCTGGCCAAAGACTCCATCTTGCAACACCGCACGGTTCGGGTGACGCGTGGATCATCGCGTGTGCCGGCCGCATGCAAGCCGCCGAAAAGAAGCTGCTCGCCGTTATCTGTGCGCAGGCGCCTGACGCGCAACGCCTTCTTGTCGAGATCGGATTTTTTGCGCCGGAGTTGCGTGTTCACGTGCTGCCCGACTGGGAGACGCTGCCCTACGATCAGTTTTCGCCCCATCAGGACCTGGTCTCCGAGCGCCTCCTGACGCTCTACAGCGTGCAGTCGGGCGCATGCGACGTCCTGCTCGTGCCCGCCAGCACGGCCGCCTACCGCCTCGCGCCACCGGGCCATCTTGCGGCATACACCTTCTTCTTTCGCCAGAAAGAACGCTTAGACGAGGCGCGGCTGCGCTCGCAGCTGACCCTTGCCGGTTATCAGCATGTATCGCAAGTCATGTCGCCTGGCGAATACAGCGTACGCGGAGGCCTCATCGACCTGTTCCCGATGGGCTCGTCGATTCCTTACCGGCTTGATCTGTTTGCCGACGAAATCGAGTCGATCCGCACTTTTGACGTCGATACGCAGCGAAGTCTTTTCCCCGTGCCCGAAGTGCGCCTTCTGCCCGGCCGCGAGTTTCCCCTTGACGAAGCGGCGCGGACGGCCTTTCGCGGCCGCTGGCGCGAGGAGTTCGAAGGCGATCCGAGCAAGGTCGCCGTCTATCGCGACATCGGCATGGGAATACCCTCTGCCGGCATCGAGTACTACCTGCCGCTCTTTTTTGACGAGACGGCAACGCTTTTTGACTACTTGCCAGAGGATGCGGTCGTCGTGTTCGTAGGCGACGCGAACGATGCCCTCACGCGCTTTGTCGCCGACGCCGGACAGCGCTACGCCTTTTTGTCGGCCGATGCAGAGCGAAAGCTGCTTGCGCCGGAGCGGCTATTTCTCAATCCTGAAGTGTTCTTTCGGGAGGCCGGGCGCTTCGGCCGCGTTGTCGTGACGCCTGGCGGCGCGCACGCCGATGCCACCCTGCCTTGTCCACCGGTTGCCGTCGATCGGCGTGCCGATGACCCGCTGGCGCGACTGAAATCGCTGGTGCAGGCGACCGATCAGCGCATCTTGCTTGTCGCCGAATCGCAGGGCCGGCGCGAAACCATGCTGCAGTACCTGGCCGAGTATGGCGCCAAGCCTGATGCGGTTGCCGATCTCGCCGCATTCGAAGCCAGTGGCAGTGCGTTCGGCCTTTGTGTGGGCCAGCTGGGCCGTGGATTTGATCTTCCGGCAGAAAAGCTGCTGCTCATTACCGAGACCGAACTGTACGCCGGCAGCGCCACCCGGCGTATCGGCAAGCGGCTGCAGGAACAGACCAGCAACGTCGAAATGATGGTGCGCGATCTGTCCGAATTGCGCATTGGCGATCCGGTCGTTCACGCCCAGCACGGCATTGGCCGCTACCAGGGCCTGGCCAGCATGGATCTGGGCGAAGGCACGACTGAATTCCTGCACCTCGAGTATGCCAACGAGACCCAGCTTTACGTGCCGGTGGCGCAACTGCATCTGATTTCGCGCTACTCCGGCGCATCGAGCGCAGACGCGCCCTTGCATTCACTGGGCTCAGGCCAGTGGGACCGCGCGCGACGGCGGGCGGCCCAGCAGATTCGCGATACCGCAGCTGAACTTCTGAACATCTATGCCCGCCGCGCCGCGCGCGAAGGCCACGCCTTTGCCTACTCGGCGCATGATTACGAGGCCTTCGCCGAATCGTTCGGCTTTGAGGAAACCCCCGACCAGGCGGCAGCGATCCACGCCGTTCTTGCCGACATGACGTCGGGCAAGCCGATGGACCGCCTCGTCTGCGGGGACGTCGGCTTTGGCAAGACCGAAGTCGCCCTGCGTGCCGCATTTGCCGCGGTGATGGGTGGCAAGCAGGTCGCCTTGCTGTCACCCACGACGCTTTTGACCGAACAGCACTTCCAGACGTTTAGCGACCGTTTTGCCGACTGGCCGGTCAGAATCGCCGAGCTGTCGCGGTTTCGCTCGTCCAAGGAGGTGACGGCAACGGTGAAGGGCATCAACGACGGCACCATCGATATCGTCATTGGCACCCACAAGCTCCTGTCGTCTGACATTCACTTCGCCCGTCTCGGGCTTGTCGTCATCGACGAAGAACATCGCTTTGGCGTGCGCCAGAAAGAGCGCATGAAGGAGCTGCGCGCCGAAGTCGATGTCTTGACGCTCACGGCCACGCCGATTCCACGCACCCTGGGCATGAGCCTTGAGGGCATTCGCGATTTCTCGGTGATCGCGACCGCGCCGCAAAAGCGCCTTGCCATCAAGACCTTCGTCAGGCGCGAGTCCGATGGCATCATGCGCGAGGCGATCCTGCGCGAACTCAAGCGCGGCGGCCAGGTGTACTTCCTGCATAACGAAGTCGAGACCATTGCCAATCGGCGCGCGACACTTGAAGCCCTGGTCCCCGAGGCGCGCATTGCGGTGGCTCATGGTCAGATGCCCGAGCGCGATCTTGAACGCGTCATGCGTGACTTCTACCAGCAGCGGTTTAACGTACTGCTTTGCACCACCATCATTGAAACCGGCATCGACGTGCCAAGCGCCAATACCATCGTCATCCATCGCGCCGACCGCTTTGGCCTGGCCCAGCTGCACCAGTTGCGGGGGCGTGTTGGCCGCTCCCACCACCAGGCCTATGCCTATCTGCTCGTCAACGATGTCGATGCCTTGACGCGCCAGGCGCAGCTGCGGCTTGACGCGATCCAGCAGATGGAAGAACTCGGCAGCGGCTTTTACCTCGCCATGCACGACCTGGAAATCCGCGGCGCAGGTGAGGTGCTAGGCGAGAACCAGTCAGGCAACATGCACGAGATCGGATTCCAGCTCTACTCGGAGATGCTCAACGAAGCGGTCAAATCGCTCAAGAGCGGACGTGAGCCCGATCTCTCGCAACCGCTGGCTGCAATCACCGAAATCAACCTGCACGTGCCCGCACTGCTGCCGGAAGCCTTTTGCGGCGACGTGCACGAGCGACTCTCGCTCTACAAGCGGCTTGCCATGTGCTCAAGCTACGAGGATCTGACCGGGCTCCACGAGGAATTGATCGATCGCTTCGGCAAGCTGCCCGAGCCGGCTGCGGCATTGATCGATACCCATCGGCTGCGCATCGCTGCCACGCCGTTTGGCATCGCCAAGATTGACGCCCACGCCGAATCGATTACATTCCAGTTCCAGCCGAAACCGCCGATCGATCCGATGAAAATCATCACCTTGGTGCAAAAGAACCGCAAATACACCCTCTCGGGCCAGGACAAGCTGCGGCTTGCGGTCAATGCGCCTGAAGTCTCGGCGCGCATTGCCGCCATCCGGGCCACCTTCCACGCCCTGAGCTGATGCATCCTGTGCGCTGGCTAATGCTCGCCTTGACGGCGCTTGCGACGTTCGCGCTGGCTGCGGCTGCGGGTGTCACGAAAACGCCCGCAGAAGTGCGCGCGATGCTCGAAGCAGCGGCAAAATCAGGCGATGCAGCCGCACAGTTTCGTCTCGGACAATGGCTCGAAAACGATGCCGCGGGCAAAACCGCCGACGTCTCGCAAAAAGAGCTTGAAGAGGCGTCGCACTGGTATCTGCTTGCAGCCAACCAGGATTTCGCGGCAGCCCAGAACAATCTCGGCGCGATGTACCTCGATGGCCGCGGCGTGGGCCGCGATGAGGGCCTTGCGCAATCCTACTATCGGCGCGCGGCACAGCAGGGAAACGCCGAAAGCGAGACCAACCTGGCGCTCCTGATCTTGAGAAAGCACACGCCAGGCGAGGTTCATGAGGCGCTCGACTGGCTGACACGCGCAGCCAAACAGGGTTTTGCACCGGCCGAAGCACAGCTTGCGCAGATCTATCTCGATGGCATGCTGTTGCCTCCCGATGACGCCCAGGCCGTCGAGCTTTTTCGCGAGGCGGCGGTGCAGCATTACGCGTGGGGCGAGTATGGCTACGCGCTGATGCTGCAATCGGGCACGGGCACCACGCGCGACCTGGTCGATGCCGGGGTCTGGATGCAGCGCGCGGCCGATCAGCAGCTGCCGCCTGCCCTTTTCGATCTCGCGACCATGCTCGATCTCGGTCTTGGCATGCCCTCGGACAAGAAACGCGCAGCGATCCTCTTGCATCGCGCAGCGCAACTGGGCGAGCCGCGGGCGATTGCACGCCTTCGCAGCGAAAAGTCGTGACGACAGGCGCCCGCCCTCGGTAAGCTTGGACATCGGCCAGAGCGACTTCACCGCACTTTATTAAGGGGCCTCTCATCAATCTGTTTCTTACCGGTCAGAACGCGAGCGCTTCCGCCACACTTGGCTATGCCTTGCAACTGGCCGGTGAGCTTGAAGCGAGCGTTACTGAGCGCTCGCCACGCACTGCGGTGATCGCGCTTTCGCACTTGGGCAGGATGCGGTGCGAGGAGATCGCAGCCGATGTGCTTGCAGGCACCGCCGCGCTTGCGATCGACTGCGCCCTGCTTCCCGCAGACTGCCGCTGGTCGTCCTTCAAGCTGCTTGCAAGCGACATGGATTCGACCCTGATCACGATCGAGTGCATCGATGAGATCGCCGATTTTTGCGGCAAGCGCGACGCCGTGGCTTCGATTACGGCGGCCGCCATGCGCGGAGAGATCAGCGATTTTGCCGAAAGCCTGACGCGCCGCGTTGCGCTCCTTGCCGGTCTTTCGCAATCGGCGCTATTGCGCGTCTACGACGAGCGCTTGCGACTGTCTCCCGGCGCCAGGGAATTGATTGAGGCGGTGCGAGACAAGGGCATCAAGACGCTGCTCGTGTCGGGTGGCTTCACATTTTTTGCGGATCGCGTGCGCGAGGAGCTGGGCCTTGATCGCGCCGTCTCCAACGTCCTTGAAATCGCAGAGGGCCGACTGACCGGGCGTATTCTTGGCGCCATTGTCGATGGCGCGGCCAAGCGCCATGCGCTTCTTGCCATGGCACGCGAGTCTGGCATTGATGCGAACGAGACGATTGTCATTGGCGATGGTGCCAACGATCTGCCCATGCTCTTAGCGGCGGGACTTTCAGTCGCCTTTCATGCCAAGCCTGCCGTCGCATCGGCGTGCGATGTATCGATCCGATTCGGCGGCCTCGATGTCCTGCTTGAATGGCTCTAGGGCCGTCAGGCGCGGGCCTAGCCGCCGTCTCGCACGTCCTTCGTTCGTGTCCTGGCTCCCTTGACTAGCGCGCTCTTTCATTCAAGCGCTACGCCCTTGGCGCACCGCGTCCTTGAAATCCTCGCCTATTTCATTGGTGCGCGCCTTTACTGGTTCTACGCCAAGTCCCATCCCCGCCCCAAGGCGCTCGCCGACAATCTGCTGATCCTGGCCAGCGCCATCTTTGGCGCCATGCTCGGCAGCAAGCTCCTGCACATTGCCGAGCACCTTGACGCATTGCTGGTGCTGCCGCTTTCGGTGTGGCTCGATGGCAAGTCGCTCTTGGGCGGATTTCTAGGCGGCACGCTTGGGGTCGAGCTTGCGAAACGCTCGATTGGCTGGACGCGCTCGACAGGCGATGCCTGGGTCTTGCCGATCACCGTCGGTATCGTCATCGGCCGCATCGGCTGCCAGGTATCGGGCCTTTGGGACCAGACGTATGGCAATCCGACCGATCTGCCCTGGGGCTGGGACTATGGTGACGGCACAAGACGCCATCCGGTAGCCGCATACGAGATCGTCCTGGTTGTCATCGCCTACCTCGCGATCCGCAGGCTAAAAGGCGCAGCCGGTCTGCGTTTTGCCGCGATGATGGCGGCCTACTGTGCCATCCGGCTTGGCCTCGAATTTCTCAAGCCCCCTTTTGCCCCCGCTGCTGCGGGCACGCTTGCGACCACACTCTACGGCGGCTTGACCGCAATTCAGTGGGCCGCCATCGCCGGGCTGGTCTATTATGGGCGATCGATCGCGCGTCTGCGGATGCCTGCGGCACAGCCCGCGTAAATGCACAGATGGCCAAGACCCGCCCCTATCTTTACTACGACCATGTCGTCTCGCTCTGCGCGATCTGCCTTCGGCGCATCGAGGGCAAGTACACGATCCGCGACAACCAGGTCTGGATGTACAAGTGGTGCCCCGAGCATGGCCAGTCGAAAGTCCTGATCGCGACCGATGCAACCTACTGGCGCCAGGGCCGCGAGGTTTATATCAAGCCGCCCGAGATGCCGCTGCAATTCAATACCGAACAGCATTATGGCTGCCCCTACGACTGCGGGCTTTGTCCTGATCATATGCAGCACTCGTGTCTGACCATCCTTGAGATCAACGATCACTGCAACCTGTCATGCCCGGTGTGCTACGCCAATTCGGGGCCGGCCAGGCTCGAGCACAAGCCGCTTGCCGTCATCGAGAAGATGCTTGACGCCATTTGCGCCAACGAGGGCGAGCCCGACGTCGTGCAGATCTCGGGCGGCGAGCCCACGACCCATCCACAGTTTTTTGAAATTCTCGATGCTGCGAGGCGTCGTCCGATCCGCCACCTGATGCTGAACACCAACGGCATTCGCATCGCCAGGGAGGACGGTTTTGCCCAGCGCCTGGCAAGCTACGCGCCGCAGTTTGAAATCTATCTGCAGTTCGACTCGTTTCAGCGTGAGGCCTTGATGACGCTGCGCGGCGCGGATTTGCGCCAGGTTCGCGAGACGGCGCTCTTGCGACTGAACGAACTCAACCTGTCGACGACGCTGGTCATGACGGTTGCCCGCGGCATCAACGATGCCGAGGTCGGCGAGATCATCGATTTTGCCAGTCGTCAGCCGTGCGTGCGTGGCGTGACGCTGCAACCCGTACAGTTTGCCGGCAGAAGCGAGGGCATCAGCGCCAGCGCTCAGCGCTTGAGCCTGACCGAAGTGCGCGCGGCGATTCTTGCGCAAAGCGCGCTCTTCATTGCATCGGACATCATTCCCGTACCCTGTAACCCGGATGCGCTGGCGATGGCCTACGCGTTAAAGACGCCCGCAGGCGTCATGCCGCTGACGCGCTTCATCGGTGCTGAAGTCTTGCTCTCGGGCGAGCGCAACACCATCGTGTTTGAAGCCGATCCGGTCCTAAAAGGCGAAGTGTTCAGGCTTTTTTCGACCAGCCATGGTCCTGAAGGCCAGGCGCAATCGCTGGCCTCGCTGATGTGCTGCCTGCCTGAAGTCACGGCGCCCGCGATTCGCTATGACAGCGTGTTTCGCGTGCTCATCATGGCGTTCATGGATGCGACCAACTTTGACGTGCGCGCCATGAAAAAATCCTGCGTGCACCTGATCCAGGAAGACGGCCGCATGATCCCGTTCGAGTCATATAACCTCCTTTACCGCGGATCGCTGCAAAACCGCCTGGAGGAGCTCAGAGGCGAAGTCGATCTGTCGTTTGGCCGAGGGCTTCGAGAAAACACATCGCCTGGTGTTCCGCAAAGCGCGATCATGCGCCGGCGGGACCTGCCCCAGCCCAGCGGCGCGTTGGCGCCGCAAAAGGATGTCCGATGAAGGTCCTGATCGTCATCGCCTTGTTTTTCCTGGGATTGTTCGGCCTTGGCATGTCGCTCTGCGGTGGCCTTGGCATGCTCATGCTTCACGATTCGCTGGCCGGTGTTGCCGTTGCCGCCGTCGTCACGATGGTGGGCATCGTCTGCATCATTCTGACCTTCAAAGGCGCCTCGGCATTATCCGCAGGCAGCGGGCAGGCGACAGATGCAGAGCCTTTGCCGGCGCAAACGCCTGCGGCAAGCGCCGCACCTCCTCAAGCCGTCAGCACGGATCCCCCCAAGAAGCAGGAGTAGTCCAGTCTGTCCTCCATCGTGCATCCGAAATGCTGGGCACTAACCCGGATATTTCATGAAAGTAGGTCGGCCAACCTAGTGTTTTGAGCGTTGATAGAGGTGCGAAGTCAACCAACAAACAAAAGGCGGCCGATGACGAATTGTAAGCGTAAAAGCAGCCCGATCAAGAGCGCTGAAACACTTCGATTCACCGGCCGCGGCACACGCCAGATCAAAGGCACTTTCGATGGTGGCGAGATGACGAGCGATGCGGGTCTGTTGTTGATCCGAGAGGTCGATCGCAAGATTGGCCTGACGCAGGCACTGGCTCGCGCGGTAGAAGATCCGCGTCAGATCGGCAAGACGCGCCATCGTGCCTTGAGTCTAATTCGACAGCGCGTGTATGCGATCTGCGCCGGCTACGAAGATCTCAACGACCACGACACACTGCGCCATGATCGTGTGCTG